>JBFYNP010000023.1:0-59126 GCA_041304325.1 Candidatus Bathyarchaeota archaeon | reverse complement strand
CAAGGCTTCCGCAGCGAGCATTGCTCCTCCACTTACAGCTCCATTTAAAAATCGGACGAGGAGAAGCCACTCCCAGCTAGGCGAAAGCCCTGTGAGTACACCAAGAACTACGTCGCCAGCAATACCCAGAAGCATGACGTTTTTTCGCCCGTATTTATCGGAAAGGCTCCCCATTCTAGGTGCCATTATCGCGAAGCTGAGCATGAAACTACTCGTAAAAATTCCTATGCTTGCGACAGCTGCACCAAGGCTGATAGCATAATTGGGGAAGAAACTCATTGGGAGACCCATCGCAATACTCTGAATGAATTGAACGGCAGCAAGCGTGAGTATCGTGCTGTTATATATTTTAGGCAAGGCCCAACTTCCTCAGAGATTCCAATACGAGATGCTTCTCTCTTATTTAAACCTGTATATAATCACAGAAACTTGAAACAAACTATGAGGATGGAGGTAAATTCGCAGGAAATTATATGAATTTGTTAAAGATTCCTGTTTTTTGACTAACCAATTCTACTACGATAGCAAAAATTGCTCCCAAGATCCAACCCCCTATTACGTCACTAGGGTAATGCACACCCACGTAGACACGTGAGATTGATACTAGAATTGCTTCTAGTAAAGCTAAAGTCGCCCAACGTCTCCGCTCTCTTAACAACAACAGCGTAGCTCCCCCCGATACTACTAAGACGTGACCTGAGGGGAAACTCAAGTCATTTTCCTTTGGCACCAGCAGATCTACACCTGGAAGAGTGTCATACGGTCTTTCTCTATTATTTAGAATCTTGGTGGTTACTCCTATAACAATAAGGATTACAAATAAGATGATCATGAGAATAGCCGTTGTTCTCTGATATTTACTCCCTTTTATAAGTAAAATCATGATTGCTGTTGTCCAGACCACTTCTCTGCCGTATAAGCTAAGAAGAATCATAAAAGCATCGATTGGTGCTGATGGTCCCCAGTTGTTAATTACCGTAAAAGAATCTACGTCAATTTTTTGAGTTAGACCATTGAGAACTGTGAATTCGATTACTAGAAAGAGAGCGGTTAGGATAATAGATGTGACCACAAGTCTACTCTGGTCTTTCATCATTTCTTGCATAGTCCGAGAAACCTAGTTATTACCACATGTTAATACATTACTCCTAATAAAGATACAAATAATTGCTTATTTTAAGCCCCTTTCAGGGCTGAAAATATTTTTTTTATCTTAGAAATTATGGTAAGGACTTGTTTCAGTAACTTTCTTCAACTCTCAATGACTAAGATACTTCATGCACCCAGCCCGCGTTCTTGTACTTCAGATCGACCCCATCGAATCGATGGGTATTTACCCGGAAATCCTTCGCGGCCTCGGAGCAGAGGTAACCGTCTTCCACGCTTACAGATTACAGCCTCCGGAGGAATATCCCTCAGTTGATGACTTCGACGCCTTTATTCTAAGTGCGATGGCACCCGATGTACACGAAATGCCACGGCTCTACTTCCTCCAGCGGCTATGGGATTACATCGAGGATGTACAGCTGAGTGGGAAACCATGCTTTGGGATATGCGGCGGCGCCCAATTCCTAGCCTATAAGCTCGGCGCAAACGTTCACAACTCGCCTAAAGAGGTGGGCTGCTACCGGATACGGCTGACAGAAGCTGGTATACGTGATCCGCTGCTTGAAGGCATACCCGGAGAGTTCACAGCCTTCCTCTGGCACGGAAACATGTTTGAAATACCGCAGGGTGGAGAACTCGTTGCCACGGGGGAACCCTGTCGTATTCAAGGATTCAGGAAGGACAACATTCGCGGATTCTTGTTCCGTTTCGAGTTAAATAGCCGTGAGCTCGGAAGCTGGCTGGAAGTTTGGGGCTCCGGCACTGCCGTAGCAGGAAAGACTCCTGAACAGGTTTTAGCAGAGTGTAAACTCAATGATGCTCAGATGCGTCTATACGCGGAGCGTGTTGCAGCTAACCTAATTCGCATGGTCTCCCAATAGATTTTACATGTCGGTGATATAGTCTATCCGTATGTACATGATTAAGATCCCTGAGTGCTTCAGTCTCTTCGGAGAAGCTCTTTACCCGAAACCTATCGGACTCTGGTTACCCACCGATCCAGTGGCTCTTGAGAGCAAGCTCCATGAGCTACGAGGAGACAGAGAGAAGGCGATAGAAGATTGCCTCTCAACTCCTAACGACGCCGCGAAGCTTCTCTGGTATGCACGGAAAACTGAGATCCTCGGCAACTTCAATGAAGCGGTAGCTGCGTACACGGAGGGAATTAAGCGGTGGCCTGATGATCCGCGTTTTCCCAGGTTCCGGGGCCACAGATTTGCACTCCTCCGCCGCCTAGACCTTGCTATTGCGGACCTCACAAAAGCGTCACATCAAATCGAGGGTCAACCAGATGAGGCTGAACTCTACGCAAGCGGTGGTCCCAGCAAGGATAAAATGGGGTTCAGCAGCTTTCACTGGAACGTATGGTATCACCTCGGATTCAGTCATTTCGCAGCCGGGAACCATAGGGAGGCTGTGGATGCGTATCAACGCTGCTTTGAATGCTGTGACACAAAGGAGTCAGTCGTCGCAACAAGCCACTGGATATACATGCCCCTCATCCGTCTAGGACGATTAAGCGAAGCGTCAAAGCTCTTAAACGATATTCAACCGGGACTTGACCTAGTTGAAGTCGGGGACTATTATGAGACGCTTCTCATGTACAAGGGGCATGATTCTTTAACATCACTCCTGGAGAGTGCGCGGCACGACCTTACACGGTTTAGCGTTAAGGGCCAAGCCGTAGCAAATCTATATCTAAGTCGCGGTGATGTTGAAAAAGCGGTGGACGTTTATCGAGAAGTGCTCGCCACAGGGATGTGGACAGGGGGTGTCTACCTTATAGCTGAAGCGGAGCTAAAACGGCTTGGCTTTCCCCCTCGGAGGCCTTGAAGCCATTCATCTATAATATTGCAGGCGTTCTCCCTAGTTCCATACTCGTAGACATCGACGTTTATGTTTCCTGTGAGCAAAGCTGAGGCTCTTCGCCCAAACTGGGTTCTATAGATACATAGAATCGGCTTCTTAAGACTCTCCGCGAGACCAATCTCATATCCTACGCCGTGACAAGGCGGGTTATCTCAGCGATTACCGCATCCGACTCCCGGAGCCACTCCCGTATCTGTCTCCCAGATCCCCCTATCCTCGACTTTATGCTCTTCGCTAAACGTTCTGAAGAAGCTGTGCTCAGTCAATACTTCTCCAATACTATGAAGATGATCGATGAGGTGATTGTAGAGCTCTCTATCCGCAGGAGCCCCCCGAATACTTCCGCAGAAGTAGATCTTCACAAAAATAATATCTATTCCCAGAGATTTAACGGCTACTTTGAAGGAGCGTAAAGTCCTAATTGATGATGCGCATCTTCTCGCAGCGTGAGCCTTAACAGCGTTGCCCTCTATGCGGATGACAGCAAGCTAAGGGAGTTCGATGCCTCCATAGTTAGATCCGGGCTTCGTTACGTGATCTTAGACCGAACAGCCTTCTATCCTGAGGGTGGTGGGCAGCCCCACGACTCAGGCTTACTTGTCACTCCTGATCGTACTGTGAAAGTATTGAAAGTTAAAAAGATCGGTTTAGAGATATTCCATTACATTGACAGCGATCTCCCCTCCGGTATTCAGGTGCACGGTATCGTTGACTGGGGTATTAGACTATGGAACACTCGGCGACATAGCGCTGAGCACCTCATCACAGGTCTAATTGAGTCACTTGGAGAGCCGCCGAAGGTTTTCAGTAGCCTCGATAGGCTAGAGTATCAGCCAAGCAAGCTTACACAAGATCAGGTGGATGCTGTAGCTAAGCGGTTCAATAAGATCGTTGAGGAGAACGCCCCCGTACACATCTATTACGAGGACCGCGCCTCAATAGATGCCGGTGGAGACCCCCGGAAACAGGCGTTCCTGAAAAAGATCCCTTCAACAGTAAATACACTACGGATGGTTGACATCGGCAGCTATGCCCTCACTTTCTGTATGGGCACCCACGTTGAGAGCACCGGAGAGATCGGACGTGTCGAGCTCAAGTTAGAGAACGCCAGGAAGGAACGGAAGATCCTTCACTTTACTATCAGTCCTTAATATTTCATTCAAATGATGTGGCTAAGCTATGCAAGAATCATACCATTTTGTGCCAGAAATAGTAGTTATGTCGTCTGGTGAACCCGGTTGCTTCGTAAAGCCGATTCGCCGCAGGTGTGTTCGCTGCACCATCGATGTAAAGCAGCTTTGGATCGTGTTCTCTTAGGCGTCGAAATCCTTCACATAGTAGGGCTTTTGCTAAGCCTATTCCCCTGTACTCTGGAAGGGTGCCCATTGGCTCCAGCTCAGCAATACCGCTTGGTTGATCTAATCTGAATGTACAGAATGACGCCAGAGATCCTTCACGATCAACCATCACAAGGTCAAGATCTTTATGATAGAAGGAAGTATGGGATATCTCCGCTAAGACTTCTTTTGTGAAACTTTCTCCATGCCCAAACACCACTCTAATAGCCTTAGCGAGGTCCTCCAGATCTGTCTCAGGATTTACTGATCGAATATTGAAACCATCAGGGACTTGATAGTTGGGAATGGGTGCTTCCAGATCACGTATCCGAAGAATCCCGTAGATATTACCTCTCTCAAAGCCAAGTTTCTGTAGTGTTGTCTCTCTCGTCGAGTTTCCTTCAAGAGCAATAACCGAAAGCTTCTGGCTTTCTCGCTGATCCGCTTTCTGAAGAAGGCTGTATTTCTCTATCCATCGGAGGATATCTTCCTCTAGAGAGTAATATTTAGGGTGGACCTGAATAAAGTAACGGAACTTGATCTCCGGGGTAGCCAATGCGAGTATCTTTTGTCTTTTATCTTCCCCAGAGATTTCTTCCCATAGGTGTACGCTGTCCTTCATTTCTATTATAGAGTTCTCAAATCGAGGAGGTAACCAGTTGTTTAGACTCTTTGTCTCTGAATAAGTCTCCCGCAGGTAACTCATAACCGCTTGAAAATCATTTTCATGTCGGTACATCCGCGAGATTATTGGCATATGTATTTGAACAACTCAGAATAATATTAGGTCTTCTAGAACAGTCTTTTTTGTACGAAGCAGTCATGTCTTCCGCATATCCTCGATCATTTCGATATTAAAGAAATTATTTAAAATCATTAGTTAATATTCTAAGAAAGGAATTTCGCAGCTATGAGGGTATAAGTCCTACTCACATTCGGCAGCCAATCGAGTTCAACATACTCATTCTTCTGGTGGGTTCCCCCAGGTTTAGGACCAAGATGAATGCAGGGGATGCCTCCTTCACCTGAAATTGTGTTGGCATCTGTTATGCTCTTCGGGTAACCGTACTTCGGAGCAATACCGAAAGCCTCCCTGTATGCTTCATCGAAAACTTTGACGATTGGCTCCGTCTTCTTGAGCTCAAAGCTCGCATAGAGCGGGGGCTTGTTCATTACTTCAACAGTAGACTTAAGATTTAGGCTCTTGATCAGCCTCTCCATGTCCTTGACAGCGTACTCAACTGTCTCTCCTGGAACTAGAAGCCTGTTAACTTCGAAGCGGCAGCTCGCAGGAACGACCACGGAGTAAACGCTGTAACCGCCCTCAATCTTGAGAGTGCTGTAGTTTCCCTGCCCGAATTGGGGGTTTTTCTTAAAATTAAGTAGCGGAAGATTGGCAAGAATTATCCCGGCTTCCTCGATAGCGTTGATACCCTCTTCAGGATCGAAGCCATGAGCCGCCTTCCCGTGAACGTAGATGTCATAGAGAACCTTGCCAGTGATACCGAGGGGTATTACACCTTCTCCCTGACCAGTGTTGGGTTCTCCCAGCACTACCGCATCGACCTTCCCATAATTAGTTTTTAGCATCGCTTTCGCTCCCTCCCCAAAAGCCTCCTCATCGATAACACCAGCGAAGCTTAACTCCCCTTTGAAAGGATAATCGGAGTCGGCAAATGCTCTGAGCATATTGAGAATACACGCGATGCCACCCTTCATGTCATTTGAGCCGAGTCCGTAGAGTCTGTTCCCTTTCTTTACCGGTGTAAAGGGGTCAGTTACCCAACCCTCAACAACTGGAACTGTGTCAGTGTGACCACAAAAATTGAGGCGCTTTCCATCTCCACCGCCTTTTCGCTTCGCATAGACGTTGGGACGCCCCGACTGTACCTCATGGAGCTCGGTCTCATAACCGAGCCCATCGAGTTCCGTTTTGAGATATTGGGCGAGCTCCTTTTCCTTATTGACAACAGAGGGAATACTGATCATCTCCTCCAGTTTCTTCACAGTGTACTGGTCATCGAGTTTCTTGAGAAGGTCCTCGTACATTCAGATCAAGTGTGTGCGTGGCTACCTGTATTTCAACCCCTGTGGAGAAGAGCCTAAATTTTTCCCACCCCAGCAATCATCGAGACTTTACTATCCCCTTTTTGGTGAGAGACTATCCGTATAAAACTGGTCTACGCCTCTGGGAAGCGTAAATAAGGTATAAACTTCCATTTACTTCAGGTATAATTTATGAAGATACTTGGTATAGTCGGTGGAGTTCGTAGAGAAGGTAATACAACTAAACTTGTAGAAGCTGTTCTTAATGGTGCCCGCCAAGCTGGTAACGATACGAAGTTTGTGAAACTCGTTGAACTCAACTTTGATCATATGCATGAAAAAGACGGAAAATGGGTTTTCCCAGATGACGAAATGGCTAAGCTTTATCCCTTCATTGAAGGGATGGGGGGTTTTGTTCTCGGCGCTCCCATATATTTTGGGCAAGTGGATAGCCGGACGATGAAGTTCATAGAGCGCCTCTATTATTGGAGTCAATCTCATGGAGAAGAATATGCAGCAAGATTTCCGAAGAACGTGAAAGCGGTAAACTGCATCACTTTTGGCCAACCCGATGCTGCAGCTTACAATAAAGTTCTAGATTGGCTTGTAGGCATTGAAAAAGGGCGAGGTATGTTTAATCATGGAAATATAGTTGCTGAGGCGACGAGATCTAAGCCTGTTACTTCGAGAACTGATCTCATAGAGAAAGCCTACATGCTGGGGAAGTCTTTCTAATACGCCGAAGGCGCCTCAGGTTATTTATTCGTAGTGATAAGGCAAAATTATTTTAAATTTATTTAAGGCATATAGAGTAAAGCGATGGGTGAAGGTTGAGTCGTATTGTCTATGCCTGATCCAACAGCGTGGTTACTGGAAGAGAGTAATCCGAGTGTTCGATACTGGGCACTTAGAGATCTAGTCGGGCTAAAGCCGGATAATGCTGAGGTTCTAGCAGCTCAATCTGCTGCGATGGTATCTAAACCTGTGCTGCGAATTCTATCATCCCAGAAGCCTGGAGGTTGGTGGGAGGATAAACAGAACATGTACTTACCCAAGTACACCGCAACAACTCACAGTCTTCTCCTTCTCGCAGAGCTCGGTGCTTCCTTAATACCTGAGATCAGGCGAGGAATCGAGCATTTGTTCCTTTCTCAGAGGCATTCGGGGCATTTTTTAATTGATATTCCTGCAACCGAGAAGGGCTATTCATCTTCGGTTAGAGACGGCTGCTGTCTGGATGCGAACATTCTTTATTACCTCCTTCATTTCGGCTACTTTGACGATCCACGCACCAAAAAACTGCTCGACTTCATCGTCAATTATCATTCATCTGAGGCGGGGTGGAAGTGTCGAAGCTATCCCATCAACATCAATGGTGTATTTCCAGTTAACTGTTATATGGGGGCAGTTAAGATGCTGCGCTCCCTTTCAATAATTCCCCAATATAAAAAAACCAAGACCTCACCTCAATAATAGATTGTGAGGTGGAGAGTGTCCTCGAAAATGGTATCTACCGGTATCTCAGGGACTCAAGTGGCGCCCGTAAGGATAAGTCTGGGTGGAAAAGGTTTGGTTTCCCCCTTTTTTACCAATCAGACGCTTTGGAGTTGCTAGATACTCTCACCCGACTAGGTGTGCAGGATGATAGGATGTTGGATACGGTAAAGCTTGTCTCCAACGCCCAGCAGCCAGATGGTAGTTGGCTTCTTGAGAATACCTTTAATGGTAAAATGTGGGTTGACTTTGAAGAGAAAAAGAAACCTTCAAAATGGATCACACTTCGCGCACTTAGGGCTCTCCGTAGATTTCACTGTAGTTAATTTAATGCCCTAAGGACACTAAGTCTCGGTTCCCAGTTAGTACGATCGGGTTAAAATTTCCTTCAAAAATGAAAGTTTTAAGTGTGGTATTTCCATGTTCTTTCTATCAGCTTCTTTGTTTTTCTTGAGAAATTCGTCGTGCCTTATTGGAAGTTTTGAGTCTATTCACGCCTATATTTCACCCTAAGATTCGTGAGAAGAAAGAGGTGGATTCGTTTGAGCTGGTGATCAAGGAAGGAACTTATCTGAAAAGTATTCGAGTCATTTATTTTCCCAA
Source organism: Candidatus Bathyarchaeota archaeon (assembly GCA_041304325.1). Taxonomy (GTDB): domain Archaea; phylum Thermoproteota; class Bathyarchaeia; order TCS64; family TCS64; genus UBA8941. The sequence goes on along the minus strand of JBFYNP010000023.1, from coordinate 50,670 downwards.
ATATGCATGGCCATAGGTGTTAAATTTGTTTAAGTAAAGAGTGAAAAGGATCATCGAACTAAATATGCCACGCGAAGAGATTTGGTTAGCAGTATAAAGATGGAAGAGCTCACTTCCCCTGAGGTTAGGGAAGCTATCAAGTCAGGTTACGATACAATTGTTATCGCATTTGGAAGCAATGAGCAGCACGGGCCTTGTCTACCAGTTGCCACTGACACGTTAATAGGGGATGAGCTAGCTGAAGCTGTAGCTTGGAAGCTCGGCAATGCTTTGAAAGGACCCACTGTTAATATGGGTTGTTCAGAGCACCACATGAGGTTTCCGGGCACAATCACGTTGAGAAAGGAAACATTCCAGAATGTGGTCAGAGACATCTGCAGTAGCGTCGCTAAGCACGGGTTTAAGACTATAATATTCCTCCCCTCCCATGGTGGTAACTTTGGTCCTCTAGCTGAGATCGAGGTAGAGCTTCAAGAATCTACCCAGGGAGTCAGGGTCATCGCTTTCACGGATCTGATAAGATTTGTAAAAATTATGGCAGAGACCTCTTCGAGTCTCGGTGTATCAGTTGAGGAATCTGGTGCACACGCGGGCGAGGCGGAAGTGTCCCTAATGATGCATATAATGGATAGACTCGTTAGACACGATAAACTCCCCTCAGCAACCGGTTACACCGGGGTTTTCGACATTAAAGCCACATCCAGGATCTTTGAAGAGGGAATAGGTGCTCTATCACCCATTGGTGTTCTAGGATCACCAACTAAGGCCGAGAAAGGTCATGGAAAGAAGTATTTAGATGACTTAACGGCTGCAATTATTGATTACATCAATGAAGAGAAACAAAAATGAATCTACAGAAATAGCTACTCTAAACTCTTCTTAAATATTGAGGGAAGAAAATTATTTATCCAAATGACTTGGGTAACAACAGATGAGAGTCAGGACTGGGAAAGACATTATATGGTCAAGTAGAAACCCGAGTTTTACACATATAAGTCGTAATTAATTTTATACATGAAGAAACACTATTTATCGGTTCATGGGCGAGGAGGACACCGTTAAACGCTCCGTAATGCTGGATGTCCTCAGCATCTACATTCCTAGTTTCTTCAACACAATCGGGATGAGTCTCGTTGCTCCAATTCTCCCCGTATACGCTCGAAGCTTTGGTGTAACATTCGCTGTAGCAAGCCTTGCTATCACCGCGAACGCGTTCGGCCGCTTCATCGCGGACGTCCCTGTCGGAATTGCAGCTGACAAGTGGGGGCGCCGCCCCATGATGCTTATTGGTTGTGCCATAGTCACGCTCATGGCGCTTGCGAACGCTAACGCCCCTGATTTTACGTGGTTTCTAGTCTTCCGAGTCCTTCAAGGCATCGGAAGCAGCATGTGGATGACTAGCCGCCAGACAATACTCGCCGATATTTTAAAACCTGAGGAGCGTGGCAGGATAATGGGCTACTTTCAGGCATTCATGCTAATAGGTCAATCAGCGGGGCCAACTTTCGGTGGCTGGATTGCAGACAACTATGGTCTCAGGGCTCCATTCTACTTCTACGCTGGCACCAGTCTCCTCACTCTACTAATCAGTTACTATCTAATCCATGAGCCAAAAGGGATCGTGAAGAAGATAGGTGGACAGCATCTACCGAGCTTGGAAGACACGAAGAGGCTCCTGAAGAATACCACGTTCGCTATGGCGTGCCTCGCAACCCTCACCGTCACATTCCAACGGTCAGGTATCCGCGGTAACCTACTGCCAATCTACTCGGGAACCGAGATCGGGATGAGCATGACCGATGTCGGGACAATACTGAGCTATGCAACTATCACAAATCTACTATTGACGGTGCCAATGGGGTATGCCATTGACCTCATCGGTAGAAAGCCTGTGATCATATGGAACATCATATTACTGGCTGCTGCGAACCTAAGCTTCGTTTTCGCAAAGGACTACTGGTCTATGAGCCTAGCTGCTGTTGTGCTTGGCATTGCATCCGCTGGGGCGGGGCAAGCCCCAGCCTCTCTTGCGGTGGATGCCAGCTATAATGAGCGCCGAGGATTAGCGATGGGATTCTATAGGCTTGTCAGCGACGTAGGGTCTATGATCGGGCCTATACTGCTTAGCGGCATAGCTGACTTTACAGATCTACGAACTCCTTTCTATGTGATGACGGGGATTCTTCTGGTTAATGCGTTCCTCCACGCCGTGTTAACGAAAGAGCTTATCGATGTTAAGAAGAGCCGTGAGGAACAGTATCAGAAGGGGATTAAGATTGGTCCATTCAAGTGGGGCGGAGAATCTGAACCGAGATCGACTGAGAGTTAAGCTTTAAATCCTCATCAGCTTCACGTAAGAGATTCGAGTCGAAGGCTACTAAATGAGTACAAGATCACGTACCAACGACATACTGAGCATTTACGTCCCTAGTTTCTTCATATTCGTAGGAATGGGGATAGTCTCACCTGTATTGACAATATACGCCACCTCATTCGGGGTAAGTATATTTATGGCAAGTATGGCAATTACGATTTACAGTCTCGGTCGGCTCATAATGGATGTCCCGGCAGGAATGCTCGCTGATAGCCTCGGCCGCAGACCTTTGATGATTATTGGCACTATACTTATAGCGATTTGTGCCTTCCTCAACGCCTCCACAGACAACTTCTATCTTTTCCTCTTCTACCGTTTCGTTCAGGGCATCGGGTCAGCCATGTGGATGACAAGTCGTACAACACTTCTAGCTGACATTCTGAAACCAGAGGAGCGGGGAAGGGTTCTAGGGTATTTTCAGAGCTTCCAAAACATTGGTCAGGCTGCTGGACCGACCATTGGTGGTTTTATTGCTACATGGTATGGGATTAAGGCTAACTTTTACGCATACGCAATTATGGGCATCATTAGTTTCATACTTACATATATGTACATTCAGGAGCCTAAGGGGATCAAGGCTCATGGAAGCTCACACGGGTTCCCAATTGAACTCACTTTAAAGCTTGTTAAAAATAAGGGGTTCATATTCGCTTCACTGGCAGCTGCAACTACGTTCTTCTTGATGTCAGGGATAAGGCAGACAATATTACCCATATATGCGGCGCAGGTTGTGAACCTACCACCTGCAGATATTGGTATTATTCTTAGTGCTGCAACCATCTCCAACATAGTCCTCACTATCCCAATAGGTTACGGAATAGATCTCATAGGTAGAAAACCCATAATCGTTGGTAGCCTCCTCATGTCCGGGTTAAGCATGTTCCTCTTTCCACAAGCGGGAAACTTCATTCTACTTTGCGCAGTCTCTCTTGTAATGGGCATTGGCTCCAGTGGCACTCAGCAGGCACCTCTCGCGATGGCGACCGATGCTACCATCGGTGAACCCCGTGGCCTCAGCATGGGTTTATTCCGCCTATTTGGAGACATGGGGAGTATAATCGGGCCACTTCTCCTCGGTATCGTTGCCGATGGCTTCGGCGTAGTCATGCCTTTCTACGTTATGGGTATAATCATCTTCGCGAACGCCGGGCTCATCCTCTTCTTCGGAGAGGAAACTCTTCCAGGGAAGAGAAAGCAGGATAAACCACCTGCATCAACTCCAGATTAAACTTAAATCCCGATACTCCTTGCGATACTCCATCTCTCGGTGGACAACTTGGCAGGACGTTCCAAGCTCAATGATCTACTTTCCCTCTACCTTCCTAGCTTCTTTGTTTTCCTTGGCATGAGCATTGTCTCACCAAGTCTCCCCCTGTACGCTAAAAGCTTCAATGTCTCCTATACCCTCGTAAGTTTGGCGGTTAGTATGTATGCCTTCGGTCGCCTAGTCGCAGACATTCCGATGGGGATCATGGCAGATCGAATCGGAGGTAGAAAACTTACCGTGTTGGGTACAGTAATCATGGCTGGGGGTGCTTTCCTCAATTATATAGCCCCAGACTTTACGTGGTTCCTTATCCTCCGTTTCGTTCAAGGCGTTGGTTCAAGCATGTGGCAAACTGCAAGAACCTCAATCCTCGCAGACATGCTCAAACCTGAAGAGCGGGGAAGGATCATGGGCTACTTTCAGACATTTATGCTACTGGGCTCTTCCTTAGGTCCAACAGTTGGAGGATTCGTAGCTACCTGGTGGGGGATCCGAGCTCCCTTCCTCGCATACGCCATCGTGGGAATAGTGAGCACTCTCCTCAGCTACTTCTATCTAATTGAACCCCCGAAAAAGATTCATGCAGGGGATCACATTTTCAGTATTAGCTACGTTCGCCACCTACTGAGTATCCGAGCATTTGCCATTGCTACTATCGCAAGCTTTGCCGCGTTTCTACTTATGACTGGTGTACGAGGTTATTTGATCAGTCTTTATGCTAGCAGTGTACTTGGTCTTGACCAGATTAGTATCGGTATAGTCCTCACATATGCTTCTGTTATGAACCTATTTCTCACAATGCCGATGGGTTACGCAGTTGACTATTATGGGAGAAAAAACATCACTTGGATATTCCTTGGACTCAGCGCGGTCGCCTGCATCATCTTCCCATTTGCAGGTGACTATCTGACGCTGAGCCTTGCAGCTGTTTTTCTCGGTATTGCTACGGTCGGAAGCGGGCAGGCACCTTTCGCCATGGTAACTGACGCCACCGACGGGGAGCCTCGAGGCATCAGCCTTGGAGTCTTCCGGTTCTTCGGAGACATCGCTTTCATAATTGGGCCCCTCTTAATGGGCGTGATCGCGGATGCCACCGACCTCAGAACACCATTCTATTTGATGGCCGTTATTATGCTTTTAAGTGCAATAATCGTCGCTTTATGGGGTGTCGAAACTTATAGTAAGAGACAAGAAGAATTGAAGAAGGCGACTATATCCCCTAAATAAACTATATTCAATAACCTTTTAGGTTCCTTTGATAATCCGTTATTATCTGAGGAAGAATCTATGGATCTATTATTGGGTGTTGGTGGTGTGATTGCGGTAGCAATCATACTTGTAGTTCTTTACTTTACCTACTACAACAGGATAAGAATACTGGAGAACCAGATCGATGAGGCGTGGGCTCAGATTGATGTCCAGCTGAAGAAGCGGTTTGACCTTGTTCCCAACCTAGTTGAGACAGTAAAGGGATACGCATCTCATGAAAAAGCGGTGTTTGAAAACATCGCGAATGCCCGCGCTGGAATGGTCACAGGAAGCCCACAAGAAAAAATGGCGGCGAGCAACGCACTCACCGCCGGTCTTCGGCAACTATTCGCTGTAGCAGAAGCTTACCCTCAACTTAAGGCGAATGAGCAGTTCAAGCTTTTACAGGAGCAGCTAGAGGGGATCGAGAACAAGATCGCATACAGTCGTCAGTACTACAACACCAGCGTGCTAAACTTTAACAACATGATCACGACAGTGCCTGGATCATGGTTTGCAGGTGGCCGCAGCAAGCGTGAGTTCCTGAATATCCCCGAGGGTGAACGTCAGGTTCCGAAGGTTCAGTTCTGATGGCGCGTCGGACATTCAACGAGGAGATGGCGAGGAACCGTAGAGATAGCGTCCTCCTCGTGATAGTTGTTTCACTCATACTGTTCGGGCTTATACTATCAATTGGGTATATCTACGACCCTGAAGCGCTGATGGTGATAGTTCCAGTAGGTGTAATCATCGTCGTCATCTACACCTGGACAAGCTACAGTTATGGTGACCAGATCGTGCTTTCCTCTGTGCACGCAGTTCCAGCTGAAGGCCCCCAGTTCCAATACCTCCGCGACACCGTAGAGGGGCTAGCTATAGCGGCAGGTATACCGCCCCCGAAAGTCTACGTGATGGACAACGCTGACCTAAACGCCTTCGCCACCGGAAAGGATCCGAAAACCGCCAGCATATGCGTCACCACCGGTCTCCTAAACACGATGAACCGGCAGGAGCTGGAGGGCGTTGTGGCGCATGAGATGAGCCATATCCGGAACCGGGATGTTGAGTTCATGACCCTAGTCGCCGTTCTCGTAGGACTCATCGCGATCATAAGCCACATCATACTTCGTAACATATGGTTTTCAGGAAGAAGTCGGCGAAGTAGGGACAGGGATCGTGGTGGATCAGGCATTGAGATAGTTATCATTCTAGTTGGCCTCATCCTCGCCATCATCGCCCCCTTCGTGACCCGACTTGTCCAACTCGCCGTTAGTAGGCGTCGTGAGTTTCTCGCCGATGCCTCAGGGGCGGAGATGACCCGCTACCCCGAGGGATTAGCATCAGCTCTTGAGAAGATTAATAGTATAAACAGCGGGAAAATGGATGTAGACGAGGCTGTGAGTCACCTCTTCATCTCAGATCCAGTTCACTCACCTTTAGATCACATCTACTCAACGCATCCGCCTCTTGAAGAACGTATTAAAAGGCTCCGTGAAATGTAGGGTGTAAATCTCTAAGAATCCGAGCAAGTGCCTGCATAAAGTTGGATGCTGCCCGAAACGCCCATGTGACATGAAAAAGGTGCTCATGAGAGCGTGCTAGTGCGTAACTTCTTCGAATCACACTTGCGATGTTAAGCGGTAGTTTCTCGGATTCGTAGTTTCTTATTAAGAGGTGAAGTCCACTCTGCGGACATATGAGTTGGGAAACTTTTTCACCATTGGATCCTGTGCACTCTAGCTAACTTAGACTAGTGTAACAGGCTTCAATGCGTCTGATGTAAGGGTGCTTTGGGGAAAACTGGGTCCTGGTTGGGAAAGCGTTAAATCTTGGGGAAAAACTTTGGGAAAAAGGGAAAATATTTCACGGTGTGGAGATTTGGTGAAACCGGGTACATCCGTTGAGAAAAATATAGAATATCATGCCGCGCGCGGTGTAAGGGTGAAAAGAAGAGCTTAAGTCCCTACAGCGGATATCATAATACTCTACGAGGTCAATAAAGTAGAAGTGGAGTCATGCGACTGCTGCAAGGAGCCAACACAAATCAACCTATCCTCAACTCAATGCACCATAATACTTATACGGTAATTTTGTAAGTTTGTTATTACGAATAATGTAATAAGTGAACCGAATAAAATATGAAATACTTAATTAATTGGACATCATTTATTAATGTTATATATTAGTTAATTTTATATTTACTTAATGAAATTTATATAAATGTATAATACTATTCTCTCCGAAAACGTATAATCTCTCTGAGCATCTTTATTTTGATCCATTTGACTCTTCAATTCTATCTAGTGGATGTTTTTGCTGAAGGGAAGCTCCAGGGCAATCAACTCGCGGTTTACTTTGCAGATGAGGTGCTCTCTGGGGAGATGATGCAGAGACTCGCGCTGGAGATGAACCTCTCTGAGACTACGTTCGTTACAGCGCAGAACACGGTGAATAGACTCTTCAAGGTTCGAATATTTACTACTGGGAGTGAGCTCCCATTTGCGGGTCACCCAACACTTGGGACCGCTTATGTGATCCAGCAAGTCGTCCTAAAAGCGCAGGTTCCAGAAATTACTCTTGATTTGAAGGCGGGGAAGATCCCGGTCCGGTTCAACTACCTCAATGGCGAGCCCGATATTCTATGGATGAAGCAACTCAATCCACAATTCGGACATATCTATGATCCTAAAGAATATGCTGAGATCCTTGGAGTAAAGCTGGAGGAAATCGATACTCGTTACCCAATTCAGGATGTTTCTACTGGGGTCTGGTTCACGATGGTTCCCATCAAGACCCGGAGAGCACTTGTAGCTATTCGAGCCTCCACTAAGCTCTCGGATCACTCGAAGAATCCGAACGCCCGTACCCCGTTTGTATTCTGTACAGAACCCGTGGACCCGATAAATCAACTTAAGGTTCGCCTTATCGGTGTAGGTCATGAGGATCCAGCTACCGGGAGCGCTAACGGCTGTCTAGCTGGCTATCTAGTCAAGTACAGGGTTCTCGGATCCGACTGGATCGATGTCCGTGTAGAGCAGGGAGCAGAGGTTAACAGACCTAGCATTCTATATCTCAAAGCAGAGAAAAAGGGTGACGAGATCGATGTCAATGTCGGAGGCAAAGTATATTTCGTCGCCAGAGGCGAGCTTATCTAAGTTCACATTTTTATCTGATGGACCTTCATTCTAGCTATGAAATCTTATGTCGACGACGTTAGAGCGATTGATCTCCTAAAGCAACTTGTGAGAGTTGACTCCGTCAACCCGAGTCTAGTGCCAGGGGCGAAGGGTGAGGCCGAGATCGCCGAGTATCTCTCAGATTGGATGAGAAGCCTCGGTTTGAAGACCCATCTGGATACCGTCGCGCCAGGTCGGTGTAACGCAGTCGGTGTCCTCAAAGGCATAGGCGGAGGGAAGAGGCTCATGCTCAATGGCCATACCGACGTTGTAGGGGCAGACTACATGACCATGCCGCCATTCGAACCTGTAGTTAAGGAGGGGAAGATGTATGGTCGCGGCACATTCGACATGAAGGGTGGCTTAGTTTCAAGCCTCGCAGCATTGAAGGCCGTCATTGACTCAAGCGCTGAGCTGAAAGGCGATGTCGTAGTAGCTGCCGTATGCGATGAGGAGTATGCAAGTATAGGCACAGAGCACGCCGCAGCTAATTACCCCGTAGACGCCGCCATCGTTGGTGAGGCGACGAGCCTTCAGATCCTTCGCTGCCACAAAGGCTTCGCTTGGGTTGAGGTTGAAACCCGTGGCCTTGCAGCTCATGGGAGCGCTTGGAATACGGGGGTTGACGCCGTTGTTAAGATGGGGAAGGTTCTCACCGGGCTTGAGCAGCTCGATGCTGACCTGAAGAAGAAGACCCACCCGTTGATGGGTCCCGCGAGCGTTCACGCAAGCATCATTAAGGGTGGCCTGGAGCTTAGCACCTATCCTGATAAGTGTGTGCTCAGATTGGAGCGGCGCCTGATCTCGGGTGAGGATAGGAAAACCGTGGAGCAAGAGATGGAGCTCCTCCTAAATAGCATCGCGGAGGCTGATCCGAAGTTCAAAGCGAGCTACGACATAAGCTTCTATCGGGGATCCATGGATGTTCCCGAAAGCTCCGAGATTAATCAGATCCTCAAGGAGTGCAGTAAGGAGCTCCTTGGGTTCACGCCTGTTTTTACTGGTGGCGGCGGGTGGCTGGATACTCAGATACTATGGGAACGGGGAACCCCCGCGGTCTCCTATGGACCAACAGGTGACGGAGCCCACGCCGCAGTTGAGTGGGTTGACCTCGAATCGGTCATAGATGCAGCGAAAGTCCAGGAGCTAGCCATCCGGCGCTTCTGCGGCGAAGCTTAACCGGTGAAAGGCTAGTCTCTCCTCTCTGCGTGGCGGATAATCTCCTCTACCTTAAGGATTTCCAGTGTGCTCGTTCGTCCCGGTGCCTCTAACGTGCTCCCTGAAACAACCATTACGGAGTCCTCCGGTTTCATGTAGCCTTTCTCTAAACTCAGTTTTACAGCCCGGATGATGAGATCATCCCTGTCGCTTGTCCAGATCAGGTTAAGGGGCTCAACTCCCCAGTAGAGGTACATTCTCCTCAAAACTCGTTTATCTGGGCTAATTACGAGGATCCGGGGAGTTGGGCGATGTTTGCTAACCATTTGACTGCTGAAACCGCTCCGGGTGACGACTATTATCGCTGCTGGCTTCACAACCTCTGCTGCACGGGCCGCGAGACTCCCAATGATGTCAGCGATGGGGCGGCCTTGACTGAGTCTAGTCTCTCTTCGATGTAGCGGAATATCTGCCTCAACTACCTGGCAAATACTGTTCATCACAGCCACTGCTTGTATTGGATGAGCTCCTGTAGCCGTCTCCTCGCTAAGCATCACTGCATCGGCACCGTCGAGAAGAGCGTTGGCGACATCGCTTGCCTCAGCTCTTGTGGGGCGGGGGTTATCCATCATCGACTCGAGCATCTGGGTAGCAACGATCACGGGTTTACCTACCTCATTGCATTTCGCAATGATGCGTTTCTGGATCAGGGGGACATCCCACGGTTTGACCTCTATGCCCAGGTCACCTCGAGCGACCATAACTCCATCGCTGGCAGCTATTATCTCATCAATGTTCATCAGAGCTTCACCGTGCTCAATCTTGCTAATCACTGGTTGATCCCCTCCAGCGTTCACTATCTCAGCTTTTACTCGTTCCACATCCGCGGCACTTCGGATGAATGAAGCAGCGAACCAATCAACACCCTCCTCAACACCGAACTTTATCCCCTCTATGTCCTGCTCAGTCGGCGGGCGTAAGCTGAGGGCGGCGCCAGGTGCATTTAGTCCCTTATGGCTGCTGACCTTACCGCCGGAGACGACTATTGCGTCAAAGCCTCGGAGGTTGCGGTGAACACTGGTTACCTTGACTTCGATGAGGCCGTCGTTGATGAAGAGCTGACCCCCAGGGGTAACCTCAGCAGGTAGTTTTTCGTAATTGACTGGGATGAGTTTAGATGAACCTTTCACATCATCTACTGTAAAAACGACCTTCGATCCTGATTCAATGGTGACGGGTTCCGTAAATTCTCCTAGGCGCATTTTTGGTCCAGGAAGATCAAAGAGAACAGCAACCCTCTCAAGTTTCCTGAGGTCTTTGAAAAGAAGCCTATGTTCATTAAAGTTGCCGTGGCTGAGGTTTACTCTCGCTACATCCATCCCCGCCTCTTTGAGGGCGCGGAGAGTCTCGAGGCTCCTGGATGAAGGGCCTATGGTACATATTATTTTGGACCTGACGAAGCCTTCCAACGATATCAATTAGATATTGATTAAGCGCCATTTAAAGCAGGGCTGCGGAGAAACTGTAACGATATATAGTTGTTAAGGTTCACCGGTTCTCATGCACTCTTCCGGTTGCGTTGTAGTGATACATGCCGGGATCGGCGGGGGGAAGACATCAACCGCTCGAGCCATCGCTGACAAGCTTCGAAACAGAGGCTTCGCAGTGAGGGGGATTCTTAGTTTGCGCCTCTCCAGCGGAATCTCGGAGGGATATGACGCTGAGGATCTTGAGACCGGCGAGGTTTACCCACTCGTGAGGCTCACACCCTCCGGGGAGAGCGTTGACTGGGAGACCCATGGTAACCCGATCTACAGTTTCTCGCGTTCGGGTTTTGAGAGGGCAAATAATGCGCTTAGAGTAGCGGCTGAGAAGATGGCGCCGGGGGTGGTTGTATTCTTGGATGAATACGGAAAATTGGAGCTCAGGGGTGAAGGCATACGCCCGGGGGTCAACGCTATAATTTCCTCGCTTGCGCAGGGAGGTGCTGCTGTGGTTCTTTGCAGGTCTACCCTAGTTCCAGACGCAGAGGTGTTACTGCGTCGAGCTGTTAGTGATGTTGGGATATTCGAGGTTGGGAACGTTGATGATGTGATCAATTTTCTCGTAGATTGAGCCTTTAGCACTGAATGTTTGAAATACATGTTTTCGCTCTCATACATCGTCAACGGTTGGCGCCTATGGACTACGATAAACTACTTGAGAACCTGCTGGGCAGGAGCGACTATTTGGTCGTTGGCAAGAGTGTCACGCGTTCCGATGCTCTCGACAAGTGTCTTGGTTCAGCTCTCTTTGCGGCGGACTACATTCCAAGGGGTACGCGGGTGCTCAAGGTGCTTCGGAGCACGGAAGCCCACGCCCTAATAAAGCGAATAGACGCTACGGAGGCTCTTAGTCTTCCCGGCATCTACGCCGTAATCACCGGCGCAGATGTCCCCGGTGAGAACCAGATAGGGTATGCTCTCCCCGACCAACCTCTCCTTAACGATAAGAAAGTTCACTATATTGGAGATCCCATCGCATTAATCGTGGCGAGGGATGCGGAAGCCGCTCAGGAAGCGCTGGAAGCTGTGAAGGTCGAGTACAAGCCGCTGAAGCCTGTGCTTGATATCGATGCTGCCCTCACGGAGGGAGCGCCGGTGATTCATAAAGATAACAACGTAGCTCTCACAACAATCATCCGGAAGGGGGATGCTCCGAAAGGCTTCAAAAAAGCGAAAGCAATAGTTGAGGAGACCTACTTGAGCCCCTATCAGGAGCACATGTATCTGGAGCCTGACGTCGCCTACGCGATCCCTGAGGGAAGCAGCAAGATCACTATAGTTGCTTCAAGTCAGAGCCCCCACCTCGCCCGAGAGAAGGTTGCTCACGTTCTCGGGTGGCGGCTTAACCAGGTAAGAATCGTCGTCCCTTACACTGGAGGAGGATTCGGTAAGAAAGATGATACCGCCCCCCTCTGCTGCGCGTATGTGGCGTTAGCTGCAGTGAAGACTGGTAAACCTGTTGCTCTAGTATATGACCGATCAGAGATAGTTGGTGCCACACCGAAACGGTTCCCTGCAAGGATCAGCTACAAGAGCGGAGCCGACAAGAACGGTTTACTCACCGCGATAGAGGTTGATATTACACTTGAGTGTGGCGCCTACGCCAACCGGGCGCCATTTTGGCTCTGGAGGCAGACGGCCCACGCTGCAGGGCCTTATGTTGTCCCAAACGCATGGATAGACGGAAGAGCTGTATATACTACGAAGGTTTACGGTGGTAGCTACAGAGGATTCGGTAATGTCGCTCTTCATTTCGCCGCTGAGCAACAAATAGACAAGCTTGCATATGAGTTGAAGATGGATCCTCTGGAATTCCGTTTGAAGAACTGTCTTCGCGTAGGAACTAAGACGACTTGTGATCAGCTTCTCGACCATAGCGTTGGGATCGATAAATGCATCGAAGGGGTTAGGAAGACGTCGAAATGGGATACGCATCGGGAGCCTGTGTGGAACGGCACAAAGGTCACTGGATGGGGGATAGGCTGCGCTTACCACGGCAACAGCACCAGCAGGAGCACACCTGACTTTGCTGGTGCAAGCCTGATTATGAATCAGGATGGTACTCTGACATACCGGACGGGTATCTGCGAGATAGGTCAGGGTTCACCATTCGGTCACCTGAAGATCGTAGCTGAGATCATCGGAGCGAAGGTTGAGGATATCCGTATTGAGCAGCCTGATACCGACTCGACTCTGGATGCTCACCCTACTCACGCAAGTCGGGGAGCCATGATGGGTGGTACCGCTGCCGCGGATGCCACAGTGAAGCTCAGGGAGAACATGATCAAGGTCGCAGCTGAGATGCTTGAGTGCAAATCTGAGGAGGTGGAGCTCCAGGATAGCACCGCTTACAAGAAGAAGAAACCGTCTAACAGGATCTCGTTCAGCGACCTGGCGGATGAAATGCATAACCGTGGGGTTACCCCTGCCTCCTACGGCTTCTACGCAGGCCCTAAACGGTTCTTCGATCCTGAAACTGGCCTCGGCGTTAACTACAGCTGCTACACATTCGCAGCGACCATCGCGGAGGTAGAGGTTGACACCGAAACCGGGCAGATCGCTGTCAAGAGGATATTTCCAGCGATGGACGTCGGAAAAGCTCTTGACTCGCTTATGATTGAGGGGCAGATCCATGGGGCAGTCAGCCACGGTATGGGGTTTGCTCTAACTGAACATCTTCAACTCAAAGATGGGCGGGTAATAAACCCGAACATGAAGGATTACCTTGTGCCTTCGGCGCTTGATACGCCTGAGATTGCGGACTCTGTACTTGTTGAGGAGCCGTACAAGTATAGTGTCTTCGGCATTAAGGGCGTTGGAGAGCCGAGTATAATTAGTATCGTTCCTGCCATCGTCAACGCCGTTTACCACGCCACTGGAATAAGGTCTCAAACTCTTCCACTTACACCGGATAGGTTCTATAAACTGTTAAAGGAGACCAAAAAATGAAACCGTTGACAGGATTTGACCTGCTTCGCCCACATACTCTGGTTGGGGTGCTGGAGATGCTCTCCGCTCTCAAATACTCTCAGCCTATAGCTGGAGGTACCGATATTATTCCCCTCTTTAAGGACATTGGTAGTAAACAGGAACATCTTGTGGACCTGAGCTTGATACCGGAGCTCAACGGAGTCACGGAGGAGCCTGATCACGTTAGCATAGGCTCCACAACGACCCACAGCCAGATCCTTGCGTCGAAGATAGTTGAGACTAGGATCCCTGCGCTCCGAGACGCATGTGGAATACTGGGCAGCGTCCAGATCAGAAACCGTGGAACAGTTGGTGGAAACCTCTGCAACGCGTCACCCGCCGCGGATACTGCACCGCCTCTCCTGGTTCACTCAGCCGAAGCTTGTATCGGAAGCCTCCGTGAGACCAGGTGGATTCACCTCTCTGACTTTTTCGAGGGCCCAAAGAAAACAGTTCTTCACCAAGATGAGATCCTGGTAGGAATCAGGGTTCCAACTGCACCCACTAGCAGTGGGTCTACATTCCAGCGCATCGGACGAAGGGCAGGATTCTGCCTAAGCGTCGTTAACTGCGCCAGTTACCTTGAACGAGACGAAGACAAGGTGAAGAAGGCCCATATAGCCGTCGGTAGCGTTGCACCTACGCCGCTGCTAATTGAGAAAGCAGAGGGTATTCTCTGTGGGAAGAAGATGACTAAGAAACTCATAGAAGAAGCTGGTCGGGTTTGCGCCGAGTCTGTTAACCCGATAGATGATGTACGTGGCTCAGCGGAGTATAGACGCGATATGACAGCGGTCCTCGCGAAGAGGACTCTACGTGAAGCTTGGAGACGCTCTGGAGGGGAAGAATTATGATCTTTGAATTAAACGGTAGAAGCATTGAGGTCGAAGTTGAGCCAACTGTAACGATGCTTGAGCTGCTTCGAGGAGAGCTCGGGATCACCTCGGTTAAGAAGGGATGTGAGCAAGGTGAGTGTGGAGCCTGCACGGTACTCCTCGACGGTGCACCTGTGACTAGCTGCATCCTTCTTGCCCGTCAAGTGGATGGGCATCGCATCACTACCATTGAGGGGCTTGAAGAGAATCCACTGATGAAGGAGCTAAGGGAAGCATTCCTCCGCAACGGCGCTGTTCAGTGCGGCTTCTGCACTCCTGGTATGCTTCTCGCCGCCTATGCACTTCTAAAAGAGAATCGGAAGCCGACTGAGGAGGAAGTGAAGATAGGGATCGAGGGTAACATATGCCGCTGTACCGGCTACGTGAAGATCATTGAGGCCATACTCGACGCAGCCGAAGAGATCGCCCCAGAGTAAGCCGCACGCCGCCCAAGATAACCTATTTTTCTTGTCTCATTAGTTTAATTCTACTTTTGTTATTGTTGTTTATGTTCATTCGGGTTTACATGCATCTACCTGAACGAAGACTGTGTGTGTTCGTGAGCCTTGGCTTGGTTGGGTCGGCACCGTTGATGTGAGAACATTTACCGCTCCGGAAGTCTCAACGCCATCAGCGTCAAAGGTGGGCCAGACACCCTCTAGGATGCAGACAACACCCAACGCGATATCCTCTGTCACCATTGCCGGTATTCTGAGGAGACCCTGCGGGCTTGAAACATTAACCTCATCCGCGTCGGCGATTCCCCTTGTCTTGGCGTCGCTTGGGTGTATCCAGAGGGCATGTTTCTCCCGCTCCCTGAGGAACGGGATATTCCAGCCCATGCTATGCACTCGGAAGCGAGATTTAGGCGATACAAGTCTCAGGGGGTAGGAGGCGGATGGATAGGCTACACGGCATGATGGCACTGGCGAGTAGCCGGAACCTGCGTATGCTTCCGAGTAGATCTGCACTTTACCCGAGGGGGTTTTCAAAGGGTTAGCCTCTGGGTCGGCGATGAAGCTTGAGAGGGCTACACGGTACTGGTCTGCGCCGAAGTAGATGCCTTTCCTCTTGAATTCTTCGGGGTCGGGGACTTCTGACTCGGCGATGAACTTTCTGAGCCACATTTCTTCTGTCCGCTTCTCCGAGAAAGCTTCGAGGAATCCGAGCCTCTCTGCTAGAAGACAGAAGATATCGTAGTCGGTCTTTGATTTTCCCTGTGGTTCCGCTACTTTATGGGAGAACATGAGGTGGTTACCGCCGTCAGGTATTACCACGTCGTTTCGTTCGAGGAAGGTAGCGGCGGGGAGGATGACGTCACAGTACTTCGCAGTAGGTGTTAGGAAGAATTCGTGGCAGACGGAGAACTCCACAGATTGGTAAGCTTTGATCACTTTTCTGGTGTCGGAGGCGGTGGAGATGTAGTTTCCTCCTACATTATAGATTGCTTTGATGTCTGTGGGGAAGCCGCCTTTTCTGCCTTCAAGGACAGCGTCAGCCCACCTGTAGACTGTAACAGAAGCGTCAGCTGGGTTTGAGGGGCAGGGGAGACGACCCATTCGTGGAGGTGGTAATCTTCCCCAGGTAAGAGCACCGCTTGAGCCCCCCTCAACACCTAGATTCCCAGTTGCGACTTGCAAAGCGATTGACATACGGATCGCCTCCTCTCCTCCGAGAGTTCTCTGGATACTAAGTCCGGGGATAATTGCAGTGGGGTGAGTTTTCCCATACTTTCTGGAGAGCTCAACGATAGCTGCTGCGGGGGTTCCACAAATCGCCTCCGCCCACACAGGAGTCTTCGGAACGCCATCGTCACGGCCGAGAATATGGTTTACCAACTTATCGAAGCCGTAGCTGTACTTTTCAACGAAGGTGTGGTTAACCATGTTCTCGGTGACGAGAATGTAGAGAACCGCCATCATCATCGCGACATCTGTGCCGGGTCGAATAGATATCCACTGAGTAGCAAGAGTCTTCGCGGTGAGGGTTTTCCTCGGGTCGATAAAGATTACTTCGATGCCTCGTTTGCGAGCTTCACGTACATGCGCTTCTAAAGCGCCTTCAAGGCGAGCCTCAGAGATATTAGCCCCCCAAAGTATAATGAGACCAGAGCTACGAAGAGTTCCAGGATCGATCCCCGCCGCTTTAGTGCCAAGAATGAAGGGGGTGACATATTTAGCAGCGGCGCTACTAAATCCATCCGCTACATCGGTGAAACCTCCGAAATATGTAAGGAACCGTTGTGTGACATTGGACGTGTCATGTAGAGCGCCGGTGGATGTACCTGCACTGCCTAAACGAATGATCGACCCGCATCCATACTTTATCTTAATCTCCCTGAGTTTAAAGGCGACCAAGTCGAGAGCTTCACTCCACTCCACTTCCTTATACTCATCTGAGCCTCGAGAACCCATTCTAATGAGGGGTTTTCTAAGTCTATCGGGAGCATAGAGAAGTCTAGCCATCTGAAGGCCCTTCACGCATCCAGCCATATACAGGCTCCCGTTAGGGTTATTCGTAATATTAACCACTTTACCTCCCTCAACGTGAGCCATGAGGGGGCATCCCCCGCCACAATCGAGGGGGCAGGATACAGGTAGCGATCTGGCTGCTGAAACTTCGTGATGCAACACAGGAATGGGTAGTCTACTTGTAGATATTGTTTACCCGAGTAGCGTATTTTTAGGCTAGACTGATAATATTCCCTTTTTTTAATATCGGTTGTACCATCAGGTTGACTAATAGCGTGCTTCCCGGCATATACGCTAAAAATTCATCCCGAATCCGCACTCTCATCGCTGAACTGAGTACTTTAACAAATGTGCCTGAAGTGAGGTTCTATTCACCTGTGGTTGAGGAGGAGCTGATTGATGATAAGATGCTGAATAAAGTTGTAGGCTATCCAGATTGGGGTGATGAATCATCCATAGATACAGGTTGGGATATAGACATCATTGACCAGTCCACCATAGATGAAGGAGAGTGCAAATACCACCAGTACGAGCCATACACCTATAAAGTCCAGAAAAACCAAATCAAATGGTGCCTCTAATGGTCATTCAATTATACCCCTATCTATTGGCCAATCTATTATACCATCTATTGGTATCGACAAATAGTTTCCCAAGATGCACTTAATACCACCCGCATATCTGGATTCCAGAAAACTAATAATGAACCCCCCAAAATCCATAATACCTCTTTCCAAACTGATTGATTCAATACCCCTAACCGGATCTAGATCCGGTTTAAACCAGTTCAATTGGGAACTAACCCCAAACCTCAACTACACCCATCGAACCGGATCCGGTTGCATTGTAATGTACCCTGTATTCCCCGAATACCCTACCCCCATGGATACCAGATGAGCCCAAAACCAATCGTGATGAGGAGATACAATCACCCAGATGGGGATAAGGTAGATGAGGTTAGGTATACCCTGGATGAGGAGACTCCACTCTTACCTCCTTTACAACCCTATATCCAATAGGAGTTCCAAAAACGGAAACCGATCCCCAAGCCAACATCCCTCATCTACCCACCTCGAACTACCCTACTATCTACCCCAACCCCATCTACTGGATCAACCGGTTCCCCAAAGGAAGTGGGGAATAAGATACCTCCACCAGCTAGCCATCCGGTGCAGCACCAGGTACCTAGTAGTGAGTCTAGAAAACCGAATCAAGTCCCGCTTCAAGTACCCCTAGTACACCTCTCAGCTACCTAACCTAGTTAGTCCACCTACCCCACCTAGTTCCCCAAGTCCAAAAAGACCCCCAGATGGAGTGGGGAATAATACACCTCCACCTGTACATGAACATCCGTACTAGATGAGAAAGAGCTTAGAGCAGCCAAGAGTCAGGCTAGGTTGAAGCTGGAGGTTGTGAAGATGAGTCGGCTAAAAGGGACTTGGAGTCCTAGCTAGGTCTACTAGCCTACCAACTAGGCTACTAACTAGGTAGCCAACTACCATAGATGATTAGGGGGATGCTATACATGCAGGCACTCGTCTCTAGCACAACGCATCTAGTATGGAATCCCGAAATCCGAAGGCAAGTACCCCCCAAGCTCAAGCAAACCCACCCCTACCCAACCTATGTTAGGGATGAGGTTGAGGGTAAGAAGATGTCACCCTCCTAAGGTACCCCACATGTAGAGGTATCCCCATATGATACAGAGGGTATTCTCACGGAGTTGGCTAGGACCAAGGAAGAGGTTAAGGTTGCAGATTCTGAGAAGTTGTTGGCGGTTAAGGATTATCATAACTATGTGAAGAGAAGTGGAGTACCTGCATCATAGAACTGGGATATGGTAATGTGATCGCGTTAACTCCTTTTTGACGTAAATCCGGGGACTCCTATGGATGTTCCCGTTAAACTCGAAGTGAAACTCATGTAAAAGGAGAACTAGGAGAATAAACCACTCTAATAATTCTCGTAATTTCCCCCAACGGGAAATCCTATGGGAAAAAAGTAATTGCGTGCATGAGCTAAGATTAATCCTAATCCGTATGAATTCATCATACTTCGTCACTTACTTCCTCTAGCGGAAAGATTTCATATATAACTATTCGACAGTCGTTTTTCATCTCGATTATAGACCACTTATTAATCGGGGGGAATATCTAGATCCGGTATGAGCGATCCTCAGATTACAGCGCAGCTCAATGAGGTTCTTGACCGCGGCGAGAGTGCGGTTCTATGTACCCTGGTCGAGAAGATAGGGCATGGTCCTCGAAACCCTGGGGCTAAGATGCTAGTGACAGCGAATGGTAAACTCTTAGGCACGATCGGCGGCGGGAGCATGGAGCGGGTCCTCGTTAAGGAGGCGTTGGAGGCGCTTGCGGAGAGGAAACCACGCACTCTTCACTTCGCTCTAGGTGTCGCTCCGAGGGAGGGGATGATAAGCATAGACTCAAAATGCGGAGGTGAAGTCAAAGTCTTTATGGATGTAGTTAAACCGGAACCTCGACTCTTCGTTTTCGGCTCAGGATGGATAGCCCAGGCAGCTGCCCGATACGCCCGGGACTGTGGATTCGAGGTTATAGTAGTAGACGACGCTCCAACTGCGAAACAGGAGAACTTCCCAGAGATGACTGTAATCAACTCATCATATCCTGCCTCCTTGGAGAAGATAGAGATCCGAGGTAGCGACTACGTTGCAGTTCTCCACGGGGAGACACCATTCGAATTGGCTGCCCTCCGTACCTCCCTTAAAGCTCACCCTGCCTATATTGGTCTATTAGGATCAGAGAACAAAGCAAAGCGTCATAGGGAAACGCTAAAAGCGGAGGGACTTGATGAAGTTCAACTTGAAACGCTTCATGCTCCGATAGGTGTTGAGATAAACGCTGAAACTCCCAACGAAATTGGAGTTAGCATAGTCGCTGAACTCATTCAGTGGAAGCGAAGCTAATCCGATCCTATTATGTTGCTATATATTTATAATAAGAATATGAATTTAACAGGAAATGATTATTACCTAATACTTCATCAGGTTTCTCGGTGTAATAATGAGTGCTGACGCGGATAAGATCCTACAAGCTATGAATGAGATAGGTAAACCAGTTAGACCTGGAGATGTGGCTAAGAAGCTGGGCATGGACACTAAAGTTGTTTCCAAGGCGATCGACATCTTGAAGAAGGCGGGGAAGATCAACTCGCCTAAAAGGTGCTATTACGCACCTGTCTAGTCTTCCAGAGCTCAGCCACTTTAACGAAGTCGGCGGGAGTATCGAAGTCCATTGTTGTCCATGGGGATCCTGGAATCATATGATGTTGTTTCTCGTGTCGATGAACGATATCTCTCAGTATTTCCTCTGAACCCATTTTCAAGAATTCACTGAATACTGCTTTACGGAAAAGCGTTGGGTGTCCTCTTTTGCCCTCATACTCAGGACTCACAATGAGTGTCTCAGGGTTCCGCTCAAGCTCCAGGATCATTCGTTGAAGCAGATCTGGCTCTAATCCAATCTGGTCTCCTAGAACCAGGAAGGCAGAGTCCGCCTTTACTACGCGGAGTCCCGCCTGAAAGCTCGTGGTCATTCCTTTCTCATGCTCAGGGTTGAAGACTGTTCTTATGTGATACCTCGCAGCTATTTCCTCGACGGGTTTCTGGTTATAACCTGTGACAACGACAATCTCTGCAACCTCCGGTATGAGAGCTTGAAGAAGCCGATCCAGCACCGTCTCTCCCTCAACTTCGAGAAGAAGCTTGTTCCGCCCCATCCGGCTAGATGCACCGGCTGCAAGAACAATAGCCGCTATACGCAAGGTTACCTCATCCGCTGTGCAGCAATCTGTACCGCTTTCACGATGTTCACGTAGCCGGTGCACCGGCAGATACAGCCGTTAAGATACTCCCTGATCTCAGTTTCACTGGGATCCGGATCTTCTTCCAGAAGAGCCTTAGTCGTCATAACGAATCCAGGTGTACAGAATCCACATTGAACGGCGCCCTCGTCGAGGTACGCCTGCTGGATTGGATGGAGCTTTTCGCCATCGCTCAACCCCTCAATTGTATCGACTTTCCTGTTATCGGCATCCACCGCGAGCAACATGCAAGCAAGAACCGCATCCCCATCGAGGAGCACAGTACATGCTCCGCACTCACCTATACCGCACCCGTACTTGGTTCCCGTGAGCGTCATCTCGTCACGGATAAGGTTAAGCAGCAGAGTATTAGGTTCCACATCGAATTTTCTTTGCTTCCCGTTCACGTTAATAGTTATCCTCAACACATATTCCTCCTATTTCTCCGCCAACCGGGTCAAAGCTTCCCGAACAAAGCCCTCGGCCACCCTCCGTTTGTAGGCCCCACTACTTCGTCCACTCTCCCGAGGTCTGATACTTTTTGCAGCCAGCTTGGCCGCTTCATCAATAACGCTGTAATCCAGCTTCTTTCCCACGATAAAGGCTTCAACATCCCTCGTCCTCATAGGCGTTGGAGCTACAGTGCCCCAGGCGAGATGAATATCCTTCACGAAGCCATCCTCTATCTTGACGGTGGCGGCAAGGCTGATGGTGGCTATGTCCATGCTTGCACGGGCGACGCGCACCCAGCACCCCTTCCAGCCAACCAATTTACTCGGCACCGTTATTCCTGTGAGTAGCTCTCCCCGAGCGAGGTCTGTGCTTCCAGGTCCTTTGAAGAACTCGGAGAATGGTACTTTCCGTTCACCCTCTGGGCCAGAGATGTGGGCTACCGCGTCGAGTGCGAGAAGTGCTACGGCGCTATCTGCGGCTGGACTGGCGTTGCAGACGTTTCCCCCAATAGTTGCTAGGTTCCTGACCTGCACCGAGCCGATAACGCGCACTGCTTCGTATAAGACGAGGATCTTTTCCTGAACGAGCTTACTCCTCTCGATATCACGAATCCTTGTCAAAGCACCAATCCAGATCCCATCAGAAGTCTCCATAATTCCCGTGATTCCAGGTATCTTCTTGATGTTTACGACACGCTTGGGGCGGAGACTACCTTCTTTCATCTTTACGATGACGTCAGTTCCTCCTGCCAACACAACAGCGTCGCTGTATTCAACGAGTAGCTTACATGCCTCCACGATCGTCGTAGGAGCGGAGTACTCGAATCCGAGGAGTATATGCGTGTTATGTTTATTGATCTCCATCACATTCTCTCCTTTGTGCTGATCGCCTCAAGAATCCTCTCCTTTGTTAAAGGCAGATCATAGAACCTTATGCCGATAGCGTTTTGAACTGCGTTCGCTACAGCACCCGCCACCGGATTGAGAGCGCCTTCACCAATGCCCTTCGCACCGAAGGGCCCCGTAGGTTCATTGGTCTCCACGAAGAAGACCTCAAAGTTCTCTAGGTCAGGCATATCCTGAGGATACGGGATCTTGTAATCTGTGATGTTTCCACGGTTGATGATGTCGCCTGTCTTTGGGTCATAGCTCATGTCCTCCATCATCGCCATACTCCAACCTTGAGCGAAGCCTCCATGAACCTGACCGGCGGCGAGCTTAGGATTGATGACCGTACCTACATCCGCACCGGCAATTACCCTGTCCAGCTTCACTTTTCCCGTCCAAGTGTCCACGGTGACCTCAATGAAGTAACCTGTAAAGTGAGGTGGACAAGCAGGCTGCCTGTAACTGTCTACCGCTGCAACTGTACCCCAGTTTTTATGGCGGGCGTTATACGCGATCTCTTTGAACGTGACCTCTCTGCCTTTGATGCCCTCGGCATAGATAACTCCTTGCTTACGATCAAGGTCCGCCCTGAAGCTTAATGCAGAAGCCTCAGCGTCCAGCATTCGGGCAGCGAAGATGCGTAGCTTTTCTTTAACCTGCTTCGCGACCTTAAGAGCCGCACCCCCACCGGAGTAAATGCCTCGACTTGCGTGGGTGCAAACATCATAAACTGTGGTACTTGTATCCGCGCTGATAACGTTCAC
The DNA here is from genome assembly GCA_041304325.1 of Candidatus Bathyarchaeota archaeon. Classification (GTDB taxonomy): domain Archaea; phylum Thermoproteota; class Bathyarchaeia; order TCS64; family TCS64; genus UBA8941. The sequence continues at coordinate 27,643 of JBFYNP010000023.1, read as the reverse complement.
ATTCTCTAGAGGAAGGCAGAGCTCCTCCGCGATTATCTTAGCATGAGCTTCAAGGGTACCTCCACCATGATCCATTAAAGCAGTGATATAGTCAACCGTACCATCCTCACAGAGTTTGATGATAGCTCCACTGAAATCTACTACAGTACCTGGGATAGGGGCCCCCGCACTGCTTGTGTGAAATCCGCGACCCATACCGAGGCCTTTACGGTAGCGGCCAGTCTGACTGCCCGCTTTAGGTCTGTTATACCAGTCAACGGTTTTGGCGCCCCTCTTCAGAATCTCCTCCACGCCACTACTACGAATGATGCTCTTCACAGTCGGTCCCTGACCCCAGAAGATCTCACCCTCCCCAATGTAGTTCTTGAGGCGAAAGTCCAGAGGGTCAACACCGATCTTCTCAGCGAGCTCGTCCATGATGGTTTCAACCATCCAGCTAACCTGAGGATTACCATACCCTCGAAAAGCGCAACTCGGAGTCTTGTTCGTGTACACCCCAACACTCTTGTAGCTCTTCGCTTTAAGCCTGTAAAGGCTAACCCACCACCCAGCCATACAGCCGAGAAGGCTGTACGCCTGGATCTGATGAGACCCGAGGTCAAGGATAGCGTCAAGGTGGCCCACAACCAGGGTACCATCGCTCTTAGCGCCGAGTTTGAGCTTGAATATCATGTTGTAGCTTACATGGTCCCTGATATCCTCCTCCCGAGTCATCGTGAGCTTAACCGGTCTTCTGGTCTTAAGAGCCATGGCTACAGCTATCGGTACGACGGTGTTGACCTGAATGCTTGACCCGAAGCTACCTCCAAGAGGAACTTTATAGATCCGGATCTTACCCATGGATAGGCCAAATATCTCGTGAAGTAGGAGACGAGTATTATGGATGCTCTGCGTGGTACTCCAAACGCTAATCCCCCCATCGATATTCGGTTGAACCAGCACCGACTTTGTCTCAAGTTGAACATGGTACCTGCGATTCGTTCGGTAGGTACGCTCGACCACCGCATCACACTCTTTCCAAGCTGCCTCCGTGTCCCCCTCCTGTAGGTCAAGGGTACATGCGATGTTACGCTCAGGATTAATTACAACTCCCTTAAGCTCTATCGCGTCGTGGAGCTGGGCGGCCCCCGGTTTCTTTGCCTCCTCAGCGTCAAAGTAGGCGGGAAGCGGCTCATAGTCAACTCTGAGGGCTTCAAGAGCTAGCTGAGCTTCCTCCTCCGTCTCCGCAGCGACGGCACCAATAGGCTCACCGACAAACAGCGGCTTCTTAGCGAGTATACGCCAGTCCTTATAGGTAGCTTCAGGGGTGCTAACGAGGCGAGGACAGAACTTCAAGTCTGGTACCTCTTCAGGCGTGAGCGTGTATGCCCCGAGCTTCTCCGCCTCCTCAGTATGAATTTTAAGCACCTTAGCATGAGGGAGACTCGACTTAAGCACCCTCATATGTAGCATACCAGGTACGCTGAGGTCCGAAGCGAACTTTTCAGCACCTGTAACTTTAGCCACACCATCCTTCCTCTGTGTGTCTTTCCCGAGGATGGCATACTGGTTGCGCTTGGACATTACTTTTCATTCTATTTATTCAAGATTATAAAGAGTTGGCTGTCCCTCGATTTTCACAGCTTAGCAACACCCTCAATAAAACTCATATTATTAAAAATAGTTATATGATTAATAATAATTAATAATATAACCCGTTTAAATAGCAGAAAATTAATAAACACGTTGTGAGTGCAAAGCTGATGTAATTGCCCCACAACCACAACGATCGAGAAAACCCCATAGAACACCACATCCACAGTCACCGACATCCAGAAACTATACACAGTCATGAGAAGAATAACTCAGAAATCGAAGAAACCGAGAGCTGGAAACCATTCGCAGTTTCCGCGAGCGCACTCATATTCGGTCTAATCATCGAGTGGCTCGCAGGCTCTTGGATACTTTCAACGATACTCTTTCTAATATCGATGCTCATCGCAGGACACGAAATAGCCAACGTGGGAATAAGGTCCCTTGTGAAGCGGCATGTAACAATTGACCTCCTCGTTACCATAGCCGCAATAGGCGCTACCCTTATCGGGCATATCGAAGAGGGGGCGAGCGTCGTATTACTCTTCAACATCGCTGAGCGTCTCGAGAGTTGGGCTGGTGATAGGGCTCGGCACGCAATAGAGGCTTTGATGAAACTTCGCCCTGAACTCGTTACACTAAGCAGAGCCGGTGAAGAGGTTGAAGTCCCCGTAGGAGAAGTTGAGCCCGGAGAGATCTTCATCCTTAAACCCGGAAACAGAGTTCCCCTCGACGGAGTCGTACTAGAGGGTGCTAGTCGAGTTGACCAGTCCGCGATCACCGGCGAGTCGGTGCCCATTGAGAAGCAGGGAGGATCCGACGTCTATTCGGGAACATTGAACATCGATGGCTTCCTCATCGTCAAAACAACCCGAATGGAAGCAGAGTCAACCCTCAGCAGAATACTCGGTCTAATAGGGGAAGCGGAGGAATCTAAGAGCCCAACCGAAGCGTTCGTAGACAGATTTGCCAGGTTATACACACCGATCATCATCGGTTTCGCCGCTCTCATCGCATCTATTCCTCCCCTACTATACGGGGAGCCTCCCCTCGATTGGATCTACAGAGCCCTAGTGCTACTTGTAGTCGCCTGTCCTTGCGCCCTCGCAATAAGCACTCCCGTGGCTATGGTCGCAGCTATAACCTCAGCGAGCAGACACGGCGTCCTCGTGAAGGGGGGAGCTCACCTCGAGGCGCTAAGCAAAGCGCGGATAGTCGCCTTCGATAAGACTGGAACCCTAACCGAAGGAAAACTACACGTAAGTGCTGTTGACGGAGGCGTTGAGGTTCTCAGCTGCGCTGCAGCGCTTGAGTCGCGGAGCGAGCATCCAATCGCTTACGCGATAAAAGCGGAAGCGAAGAATCTAGGAATCACCGTGCCTGAGGCATCTGGATTCATCAATCTCCCCGGAAAAGGTGTACAGGCAGACGTCGGGGGAAACCGCGTCTGCGTCGGCAACATCCGACTAATGGAGGAGGTAGGTATAGATCCTAAGCCTAACGGTGTAGGCACAGTCGTCTATGTGTCAAAGAGCGGCGAACTTCTTGGGAATCTAACCCTTACCGATACAGTTCGCGCCGAATCAACAAACACCATTAAAGCCATCAAGACAAGAGGCCTCCGCACAGAGATGCTTACAGGCGATAACGAAGCCACGGCCGCCTGCATCGCTGAGGAAGTTGGCGTCGACTATTACAGGTCTGGGCTTCTTCCAGAGGAGAAGGTGGCCGCAGTAAGGAGCATGGGCAGCGGCGTTGTTATGGTGGGAGACGGGGTGAACGACGCTCCAGCACTCGCTGCTGCAGACGTCGGTATCGCTATGGGTACTATAGGAAGCGATGTAGCCCTTGAGACAGCTGACATCGCTCTACTAGAGGACAGCCTCGATAGAATCCCCTACTTAATCGACTTGAGCCGCGCAACCATGAGCACAGTTCGCCAAAACATCACAGTTAGCCTCGTCGTGAAGATCGCGGTCGCTGCCTTAGCCGTCCCGGGCTGGGTATCCCTCTGGGCAGCAGTAGCCTTCGGTGACATGGGTTTAACTTTACTCGTGGTAGCGAACAGCTTAAGACTCGGCTTCATCAAGCCCGGAAAAGATTAAAGGCATGTCCGTATTCATGCATTCTGAAATGTCAGACGACGAGCTTGAAAGGCTTAAACGGAAAAAAATGCAGGAAATGCAACGCCGCATAGCCCAAAACCAGACACCTCCCTCGTCCCCTACCCCAGAGCGAAAGGAGCCAACAAGCTCCGAGATCCTTGAAAACAACTTCGGGGATCGCGCTTGGGAGGTCTGGAACGCAGCTCAGCAGCAGTACCCTTCCGTCATCCACAAAGTAGAAGCCTCCCTCGTCCAAGCAATCAAGGAAGGAAAAGTTAAGAAAAAGATAGACGGTGCCTCGTTAGCCCATTTCTTCCGCGCCGTAGGTTTACCTGTAAGGCTTAACACACAGATCAGGTTCGCGGAACACGGCGAACTCAAAACTCTTGAACAGAAACTCAAGAGCGAAGGGTAGAGTTGAGCATGAATTACTACTTTTCTAAGGTTATATTATAAAAACCTGTGTTTCCTCTGGAAACGTTCTCAAGCCTTAACGGTGTTATCTCTAGCAAAGTAACAAAAATGGAGGGCTTCGAGGTACTGGTAACCCCCGATTACCTTGATTGGGAGGCATGTCAAAAAATGCTTCATCAACGCAATAAAACCCGAGAACGGAAAAGCTGTGATCAAAGACTAATGCAGAGGCTGCGTATACTGCGTTGAAGCCTACCCAAATAGCGCCATAAAACTCAATATCCAACACATATTTGTCGAGAATCCAATCAAAGGCTTGAGCAAATCGTCGATGTAAAGTAACCCAAAAAGGCTAATTCCTCCGCCAACAAGCTTCATGTCACATGTCCCTCTCGAGAGGCTCCGCTGTGTTCCTCGCCATAGGTCTTCTCCTAGGTGCCGGCTTAGTCTATACTCTCATACTCAGCAGCTACATAGGTCGCATCACCGACATTGAGGTCCGAACTAAGGCCTTAGAGACCCAAATCCCTTTCCTTCAGCTTGACTACCTTAGCCTCAGAATTAAGGAGCTTATCACTGCGAATGAAGCCCAAGCTATAAGACTTACAATCCTCGAAACCCAGGCAGCGAAGTTTTCCTCCCGCTCAGGATACGCCCGGATCACCCTTTACGGATTCAGTTTCGAATACCCCCAAACTATGGTGATGTCAGTAACTGGAGATGCTGGCGTCGCTACCGTACAAGGCGGTAAAGTCGAGGCGAAAACAAGTGAAACCAACTTCTTAGGCGTAGTTTGGATCGCCTCCTCAACGAAACCGGATGTTTCCGCAGCGTTAGAAGCTTCCCTCAAAGTCCTCCGAACCAAGTTTAACAGGTACGACTTCAAAAATGAATCAGTAAAAACCACGACCTTGAACGGCCACGAAGCGAAAACAGTACTGTACAAGATAACCTTCAACGGCTCTGACCTATATGGTAGCTATTCCTACTGGTATTGCGATCAGGGAAAGATCCTGTACAGTTTCTACTTCCTTGGCGAGGCTAAGGACAACGCAGGGGTCCTAAAAGGGTACCTCGACTCATTCATTTGTCATCTCACTTAAGTCATTTCAACACTCGAGGCCTTGAAGCTGATAAATACGATACCCCCGACGTTGAGATTCATCTCCTCGAGACTTCGACGAGTGATCTGGACGGTGAAAATGCGTCCCGTATCCACTTTCAACCGGATGATTCTTCCCGCTTCCTCAACAGCCGTTATCCTACTCTGAAACTCGTTACGAGCACTCGTCTCAATAAAACCCTTCGAAACTATGATGTCCTCGGGGCTGATACGTACGATACGCGCCCCGACGCTTTGAAAGCAGCAGCTATGGTGACACCTCCACCAATATCTACAAGACAAACTCCCCCCTCCATGTGAGCGTCGCCGGTAAAGACGTTATCCGCGTATTTAGCTTCGGATAGAATCTCTGCGGTCTCCCCCTCCCCCACAACACGCCCCGCCTCTAGATGGAGGACACGGCGTGCAAGGCGGTGAACCTGTTCATAGTCGTGCGTCGCAACCACAACGATCCTTCGCTCCGCTTCCGTCAAGATAATATCCGAAATTATACTCGCATTCGAAGGATCAAGGTTTGAACTAGGCTCATCCAGAAGAATCACCTTCGGATCGATGACGAGTGCTCTAGCGAGGGCTACTCTCTGAGCCTCGCCGCTGGAGAGAACAGATACGTTTCGGGTTTCAAATCCAGGTAACCGTACTCTAACTAGAGCTTCCTCAATCCTCTTCTTGATCTCCTCCTCCGGGATATTTCGGAGTCTGAGCCCATAGGCAAGGTTCATGTAAACATCACCGCGTAGAAAGAGCGGTGTTTGAAAAAGTATCGTCGCTTCTCGGCGGAGCTTTTGTACATTTTCCCAATTTACTTCTTGTCGATTGTAACTTATGGTTCCGGAAGTGGGGACCTCTAATCCCGCGAGAATTTTTAGTAAAGTCGTCTTTCCCGCTCCGCTCGTTCCTATGACTCCTAGAACTCATCCTCCTTCTATTGCCAGATCAACGCTTACGAGAGCAGAGAGGCTCTTGTAACGCATCCCTACTCCTTTGAGCTGGTAGACTATCCTTCAAACCTCCTTAGATAAGCCATAGCCATGTTGAGCGTAAGGACGACGGCGAGGAGAATGAAGCTGAGTGCAAATGCAAGACCGATCTCCCCCATGTTGGTCTGTAGAGCAATAGTTGTGGTGAGAACCCTTGTGACCCCGCGAATGTTGGCTCCCAGCATCATAGCAACGCCTAGCTCCGCGAAGGCGCGGTTGAAGCTCGATACTAGAGCAAGACCCACACCTGCAGAAGCCTCCCGAAGCACAGCCACAGAGGTCTCAAACTCAGAGGCGCCAAGCGTTCTCACAAGATCCCTTAGCCTGATATCTTTAGACTCTATAGCGCTCGTTGTAAAGCTGACCACGATAGGTATAACGAGAACCGCCTCTCCGATAACGATCCCAGGCACCGTATATAGAAGCTCAAGAACTCCTAAAGGCCCACTTCGACTGAAAAGAGTATAGAGGAAAAGCCCCAAAGTCACGGTCGGAACGCCTACGAGGGTGTTGAAGAGAGTCTTCACCACACGCTTTCCTCGAAAACTCCGGATAGCAATCGCCACTCCGAGGGGCACCCCAATAAACGCGGCAATGACCGTCGCAGTCGCCGCTGTACTTAGGCTCCGGAGAGTGATCTCAATAACCTCAGGGTTACCCGTCGAGATCAGCCTCCACGCTTCAGCAAGGCCGTCAAGGATGGGTTGCCAGCTCAAATATGCACACCAAATAACACTAGATGTTAACCTGCTTATTTGTATAGGTCACCGGGGTTTAGTCGGTAAGCCTCCGGGCAGTCGGAGCCCTGGATATATGCGTAGTCTTTCACAAGTTGAACGAGTGCTGGGTCGCTGTTAGACTTCGATAAAGCTATCCATGGCTTGAAGAGAGCTTGACCGTAGTCACTAACGCCGCAAGGATAAGCGCTGTCCTGTTCTTCATTATTCCTGCCATAACAAATCACCTAACGATATGTACGAACATACAAGTCGTTTAAGCCTTCCCGTTATGCATCCTGAAGCATAACCCTTTTTGAGCACCAAACCCCGTGATGTAAATATGCCTCTCCGAGACCCATATGGCAGGCCGATCCTTAGCCTCCGAGTCTCAGTAACGCACCGCTGTAACTTCAACTGTTTCTTCTGCCACCAAGAAGGGGAAAGCTCTCCTGGAGCAGAGATGACCCCCGAGGAAATCGGTAAAATAGTTGACATAGCCGCGGAGCTCGGTGTAAAGAAAATCAAGGTCACCGGCGGAGAGCCCCTCATTCGAGACGACATAGTCGAGATCATACAGCAGATATCACCAAGCGTCGAAGAAGTCTCCATGACGACTAACGCATCCCAACTAGCAGAGCTGGCAGCTCCTCTCAAAGCAGCGGGGCTCGCACGTGTCAACGTTAGCTTCCACACCCTACTCCCTGACGTTTTCCGCGATGTGACTTGCAGTGATGAGATAGAGGCTGTGAAGCAAGGTATCAAAGCTGCAATCAATGAAGGATTAACCCCTTTGAAACTCAACTTCGTCGTGATGAAAGGTGTAAACGAAGTAGAAATCCCTGATATGCTTAGATTCAGCGCTGAGACCGGTGCTGTCCTTCAGCTGATCGAGTATCAAGCTCTAGAGAAGGGAGTAAACGGCTTCGGAGACCACTATTTTGACCTTACACAGCTGGAGAAATCGTGGAGCCGGGAAGCGACACGGATAGTTGAGAGAGAGATGCATCATCGCCATCAATACACGCTTCCCAGCGGGGCTGTCGTCGAGGTAGTTCGCCCCATGCATAACACAGTATTCTGCGCTAACTGCAACCGCCTCCGCCTCACAAGCGACGGGAAGCTGAAACCCTGCCTCATGCGGGACGATAACCTGATACCCCTCGCCGATTTAATTCGTAAGGGGGAACCTCGAGAACGCCTGATGGAGGTCTTCAAAGAGGCTGTAGCACAAAGAGAACCCTACTGGAGGAATTGAGTGAGAATCAAAGTCAGATACTTTGCAAGTATTCGAGATTGGGCTGGACTAAAAGAGGAGATCCTTGAAGTACCGGAAGGCTGTACTGCGGACCAACTGAGAAGGATCGTTGTCAGCAAATATAAAAAACTCGAGATCGAGGACACTCTACTCGTCGCCGTCGACGGTGCATTTATCGATGGTAACCGAGTATTAAATTCCCAGGAGGAAATCGCTCTCTTCCCTCCAGTGAGCGGTGGTTAATTATGATCAAAGTAACGACCCTGGACTTTAGCGTTGATGCAGTGCTGAACTCGCTTAGGCAGGAGAGCGTCGGTGGTCTAGTTTTCTTTGTCGGCGTCGTCCGAGGCGAGTCCGAGGGGCAGATGGTGAACTTGATGGAGGTGGAAGTCTACCCAGAAATGGCTGTAAATCAACTCGAAGCCATCAGGAGAGAAGCCATCGACAGATTTGGCGTCGAGGATATACACATTATCCATAGGTATGGGAGCTTAAAGGTAACTGAGAACATAGTTCTTGTAGCCGTTAGCGCTGGCCATCGCGGCGAAGCATTCGACGCTTGCCGATATGTAATAGATGAGTTGAAGAAGCGGGTACCGATATGGAAACGCGAGCATACACCATGCGGCGCCAGGTGGGTGGAGGGTGGTAAACCTGAGTAAAATAGACCCTTTCGAAATGGTTGACATAGGAAGCAAGGAATCCGTACCTCGTTTCGCGGAGGCTCAAGGCAGAATCATTCTTAAAAAACAGACCATAAAGGCGATCAAGGAGAATGAAGTAAAAAAGGGCGACCCTCTCGCGGTTGCTGAGATCGCTTGTATACTAGCTGCTAAAAGAACCCCCGACCTCATCCCCATGTGTCATCAAATCCTACTCAGTAGCGTAGACACGTCGTTCACGTTAGGTGTTGACTACGTTGAAGCCCGGTGCAAAGTAAACGCAGTTTACAAGACCGGTCTAGAGATGGAGGCCCTGACAGGCGTATCGATCGCACTCCTCACAATATGGGACATGGTCAAATACCTGGAAAAAGACGAGAATGGGCAGTATCTCATAGCAAAAATCACCGACATTCACGTAACGGAGAAGAGGAAAGGATGAGTCACCCCAAAGATCAGAAGACGAGCGCCGTTTTCGCCCTCATTATAACCACCGACACCCGCACTTCGAAGGAAGATGACACAGGCCGCATCGCTATCGAACTCATAACTGGAGCGGGGTATGAAGTTGCCTCACATACCCTGGTCCCGAACAACACGGAGAAGATCCGTATCGAGGTCAAAAAATACATAGATAACTCCTCTACGCAGGTAATCATCACTAGTGGCGGCACAGGAATTGGCTTCAAGGACAAGACTGTAGATGCTGTCCGAGGGCTTTTCGAAAAGGAGATGCCCGGCTTCGGAGAAGTCTTTCGCCGTCTCAGCTATGAACAGGTGGGTGGATCTGCCCTGCTTAGCCGAGCTACTGCAGGGGTTGCAAGCGGGAAACTAATCTATCTTCTTCCCGGAAGCAAAAACGCAATGAGTCTCGCGTTAACCGATCTGATACTACCCAACATCGGACACACTTTATGGGAGCTGAACCGGAGATGAAACCATTCACAGTATTGGTAACCCGCATAGAGGCTATCAAACTAATAGAGGCGAACACGAAGCCCTTAACGAGAACAGAGGAGGTCCAACTCGACGAGGCTGCAGGCCGCATTTTAGCCTTTGATGTTGTAGCCGGGTTCAACGTGCCACCGTTCGACAGGGCAAGCATGGACGGCTATGCGGTGAAATCCGCCGACACCTCTTCCACTCCCTCAAACCTGAGACTCATAGGCGCCCGACACGCAGGGGAACCCTACGAAGGCGAGGTCAAACCCGGGGAGTGCCTCGAGATCGCGACAGGAAGCCCACTACCAAAGGGAGCAGACGCGGTGGTAATGGTAGAAGATACAAAACTCATCGGCAATATAATTGAGATCCATAAGTTGGTAAAGCCTTGGGATAACATAGCGCTGGAGGGTGAGGACATAAAAAAAGGCGAGATCGCGGTAAAAGCAGGAGAGTACCTTACACCCGGTAAAGTAGGCGCAGCTGCAGCTCTTGGCTATAGTAAAGTCAAAATATACTCACGACCCCGCGTCGCCATATACAGTACAGGCACCGAAATCGCATCACAAGGTGAACAACTCAAACCAGGACAAGTTTACGACATTAACAGCTTCACACTAAGCGCAGTAATAGAAGCAAACGGCTGCACCCCTGTTCGCCTTGGACTCGCGAAAGACAATGAGGAAAAACTCCGCTTAGCGGTGAAGGATGCTGTATGCTACGAAGTGGCGGTATTCAGCGGGGGATCAAGCGTGGGAAGTAAAGACCTTCTCAGCGGCGTTGTCAGCGATCTAGGCAAGGTTTACTTCCACGGTGTCCAGATTAAGCCTGGCAAACCCACTCTCTTCGGAGAAGTTGACGGAGCACCGGTATTTGGAATGCCCGGGTATCCGACGAGCTGCCTCAGTAACGCCTACATCTTTCTAGCCCCCGCCCTCAGAAAGATCGCAAGATTACCCCCAGCTGAGCCTCACACTATCATAGCCAAATTGACCAAACCCCTCAGAAACACCAGCGGTCGAGAACAGTTCTATACCGTCTTCCTCGAGAACGGTAATGTAATTCCCGTATTCAAACAAAGCGGAGACATAACAAGCATGGCCTACGCCAACGGCTACATCATTATGCCTATTGAATCAGCATACGAGAAGGGCGACAGTGTAACGGTTCACCTTCTCGACTAACCGAACCATTATAGGGTTAATACTCCACATCTTTAATAGTGGATTAAGATGGTCGATAGATTCGAGCTAGGTGAAGATTACGCCCTCAAACTGGATGCCGATGATCCCCTCGCCGTTTTCAAGAACAGATTCTATCCGATCAAGGGCTCCATTTATATGGACGGTAACAGTCTCGGCCTAATGAGCAAAGACGCCGAGGAGACCTTACTCCGAGTGCTGAATGAATGGAAGACCCTCGGCATAGGTGGCTGGGGAAAGGCCAAGATCCCTTGGATCAGCTACGCAGAAAAGCTAGGTGATATGGAAGCACCTCTCGTCGGCGCATCACCAGGTGAAGTCGTTGTCACAGGTGGCACCACCGTTAATCTCCACACTCTTGTCGCCACCTTCTACCAACCCGAGGGAAAACGCCGTAAGATTCTTGCGGATGAGCTTAACTTCCCTAGCGACCACTACGCACTCTACGCTCAGATCAAGTTACGCGGCGGAGACCCGGAGAAGAACCTCATCATTGTCAAGAGCCGCGACGGCCACATCATGGAAGAAGAAGATATCATCAAGGAGATGACCGATGAAGTTCAACTAGCTTTGCTTCCTAGCGTCTGGTACAAATCAGGTCAGCTAGCAGATATTGAGAGACTGACTAAAGCTGCACACAGCAAGGGTATTATCATCGGATTCGATTGCAGCCATAGCGTGGGGGTCGTACCCCATAAGTTCAATGAATGGAACGTCGACTTTGCATTCTGGTGTAACTATAAATATATGAATGGAGGACCTGGCAGTACCGGAAGTCTATATGTAAACCGGAGACATTGGGGTACCCGTCCAGGGCTCGCTGGATGGTTCGGTAACAACAGAAGCACCATGTTCGACATGGTGAACCGTTTTGACCCGGAGAAAGACGCTTCCGCTTACGAGATCGGAACCACTACCATGCTGAGCACCGCTCCAATCGAGGGTAGCCTCCGTGTGATGAAAGAGGCTGGTATCCAGCGGATCCGAGAAAAGTCGGAGAAGATCACCAGCTATCTCATCTATCTCATCGATGAGCAGCTCACCGCTAAGCCATACAGCTACGGGATCAATACTCCCCGAGACGTAGAGCGACGGGGAGGCCACGTTGGTGTCGTCCATAAGGAGGGGTGGAGGATCAATCAAGCGCTGATAGCACGTGGCGTCATACCTGACTTTAGGCCTCCGAACACTATAAGGCTCGCACCTATCCCCCTCTACGTCAGCTATCACGACGTCTGGAAAGTTGCCCAGCACCTCAAAGCCGTCATCGACACCAAAGAGTACCAGAACTATAGCGAGGATAAATCCACAGTCACGTAGACAGGTAATCTTCTTTACTTGCTGGACAAGGTTTTCTTCATGCCATCCGGTGAGTACGTGCTCGCCCTCGATGAGGGGACAACGAGCGCACGGGCTCTAATTTTTAATCGAAGTGCCGAGGTTAAAGGCGTAGGGCAGTCAAAGATAGGGCAGCTCTACCCTCAGCCTGGTTGGGTAGAGGAGGATCCTATTGAGATTTGGGAGGCTCAACTGAGGGCGGCCCGGAAAGCGATCCGAATTGCTGATGTGAAACCGTCGGAGATTGCCTCGATTGGGATCACCAATCAACGTGAGACAACTACCCTCTGGGACAAAGCAACTGGGAAGCCTGTCTGCAACAGTATCGTTTGGCAATGTCGACGTACAGCTGAGATCGTTGAATCGCTCCGAGAGCACGCATTCCTCATCAAGGAGAAGACCGGACTCGTTCCAGACTCTTACTTCTCCGGTCCCAAGATCAGGTGGCTACTCGATAACCTCCCCGGCCTCAGGGAAAGAGCAGAGAAAGGTGAGATCCTGTTCGGCACAGTGGATACATGGCTCCTCTACAAGCTCACAGGGGGAAAAGTGCACGCCACCGACTACTCAAACGCCTCTCGTACTATGTTATTCGATATCCAGAAACTCATGTGGGATCCGGAGCTGCTAGAGCTACTGAAAATCCCAGCAGAAATCCTTCCGGTACCTGTAGCCTCTAGCGGCGTTGTTGGCTACACAGAGCCGCATCTCTTCCGAGCAACCATCCCCATCACTGGGATCCTGGGAGATCAACAGGCAGCTCTCTTCGGTCAGACCGCCTTCGAGCCGGGAACAGCGAAGTGCACGTATGGTACCGGGAACTTCCTGCTTATGAATACTGGTTCAAAACCAGTCAAGTCTCAAAGATTGCTTACCACAATTGCTTGGGGGCTCAACAACGAGATATCTTACGCGTTAGAAGGAAGTGTCTTCGTAACCGGAGCCGCAGTTCAATGGCTCCAGGAAGCACTCCATATAGCGAAGACTCCGCACGGGATCGAGGAACTCGCTTCAAGCCTTCCAAGTAATGAAGGCGTCTACTTCGTTCCCTCATTTACCGGCCTTGGCGCCCCTTATTGGGACCAGTATAGCCGCGGAACAATAATCGGTCTTACGCGTGGATCAACTCGAGCTCATATTGCTAGAGCCACTCTGGAATCTATCGCCTACCTTACCCGGGATGTCTCTGAGTTGATGGAGGCTGAGGGGCAGATTAAGCTCCAGGAGCTTCGAGTCGATGGCGGTGGCACACGTAACGATTGGCTCATGCAGTTCCAGTCAGATATTCTCGGTAAACACGTTGTCCGATCCCGGAACTCGGAGACAACAGCCCTCGGCATCGCCTTCATCTCTGGTCTAGCTGCCAAAGTATGGAGTAACCTTAAGGAACTCACAGAAATCTGGAGATCTGATCAAGTCTACGAACCAAAGATACCTTCTGCGGAGCGGGAACGCCTTTACTCGACGTGGAAAGCTGCCGTGGAACGATCTCTCGGGTGGGCACACCTCAGCTGAAAGGGAAAACGAGTATATTTCTGCTCGTCTACAAATAATCCATGCCAGAAGAGGTAGAATACGTCAGTATAGACGCATTGGAGAGTTTTATGGTCGATGTCTTCGTAAATGTCGGCGTCCCGAAACTAGACGCGAGGGTCTGCACTGACGTACTCATCTCTGCTGATAAGCAGGGAATAGACAGCCACGGTGTAAGTAGGCTCAAGCCTATCTACTGTGACAGGATCAAGGCGGGTCTCCAGTCTCCAGTCACCAACTTCGAGATCATTCGTGAAAGTCCCACAACCGCAGTAGTTGATGGTCATGGAGGAATGGGTATGGTGATCGGTAAAAAAGCAATGCAACTCGCCATAGATAAGGCGAAGAAGCTCGGTATGGGGATGGTAGCCGTTAGAAATAGTACTCACTACGGGATCGCAGGCTATTATGCGAATATGGCGGTTGAGCAGGGGCTAATCGGGATCACAGGCACAAATGCTCGCCCCAGTATTGCGCCCACCTTCGGCTTAGAGAACATGCTCGGCACCAATCCCCTCACATTCGGTATGCCCAGCGATGAACCATTTCCTTTCATGCTTGACTGCGCCACAAGTATCATTCAACGCGGCAAAGTTGAGGTCTACGCGCGACAGGGAAAGAAACTTCCCTCTGGACTTGTTATCGGTAAAGATGGCGAATCTAAGACTGATCCAGAAGAAATCCTCAATGATCTTCTCAAAGGTGAAGCTGCGCTCCTTCCCTTAGGCGGTCCGGAGGAGACTGGTGGCTACAAGGGATATGGATACGCCACCGTCGTTGAGATCCTCTCCGCAGCGTTGCAAGGCGGAGCTTTCCTAAAATCATTAACCGGAGTCAATCTCGGACACTTCTTCATCGCCATCGATGTCTCGGCATTCACCGAGTTAGCTGAGTTCAAAAGGATAACTGGAGACATACTTCGAGGTCTCAGGTCTTCCAAAAAAATACCGGGAAAACAGAGAATCTACACTGCCGGTGAAAAAGAGTACCTCACTATGCTTGAGAGGAAGCACAGGGGAATCCCAATCAATAAGAGTCTCCAATTGGAGATTAACCAACTCAAGAAGGAGCTCAACCTAACAGAGCACAGATTTACGTTCTAGGCATATGGGTTTTAACTTAATACAGCTTCACTTCTATCCATGGTCCGCATAGTGGATTCGGATGTACTCGTACTCGGCTCAGGCGGGGCGGGGCTCCGCGCAGCTATAGAGGTCCGGGAGATGAAGCAGAGCGTCATCCTCGTCTCAAAGGCTCCCGCTGGGATGAATAACGCTACAGTTGTAAGCGGCGGAGGCTTCCGCGCTGCTGTAGATGGTCTCTCCCCCGAGGAACACCTCCGAGATACTATTGAGGTTGGTAAACACCTCAACGACCCGAAACTTGTTAATATATTCGCCAAGGAGGGCGGTGAACGTGTCCTAGAGCTCCGACACTACGGTGTAGATATTCGGATCCATCCCGGGGGCATAAGTGTCGGTGATATCCCTACACTCTTGGGTCTGGGTATGACGAAACCCATGACCGAATACGCCAGAAATATTGGTGTTGAGTTTATCGACAATGTTATCATTACTAAGCTTCTCAAACAGGAAGGTATCGTCGTGGGAGCTGTCGGCTTCGACGTTCGTGGTGAAGCTATCATATTCAAAGCAGGCGCTACCTTACTAGCAACAGGTGGAGCTGGCGGGATCTATAAGCGGACCGATTGCCCCATTCGAACTACAGGTGACGGCTATAGCCTCGGTCTACACGCTGGGGCGAGTCTTAGGGATATGGAGTTTGTCCAGTTCTTCCCTCTAGCACTAGCTGAGCCTGGGATGCCTCCATATCTATTGGGTGGAGCTGTGACGGAGGAGGGTAGAATAATCAACGCTCTAGGTGAGGAGATTCCGAAAAAATATGGGCTTACCGCTCGTCCCTTTGTGCTAAAGAGCCGTGACCTCCTCAGTAGAGCTGTAATGATGGAGATACTCCAGGGCGGTGGAGTTGATGGCTCTGTTCTCATCGACGCTCGTGAAGTCTTCCGCAAACGAAGCGTTAAAGATATCAGTAGCACCGGGTCATATGAGTTTCTCGTCAAACGACTTAAAGCAGCAGAGAAACCTTTCCGCGTCGCTCCAATCTGCCACTTCTGTATGGGCGGTCTCATCATCGATGAACACGGATTCACTATGGTCCCTGGACTTTACGCCGCAGGAGAAGTCGTTGGGGGGATCCATGGCGCTAACCGTCATGGCGGCAACGCCCTAACAGACATTCTTGTATTCGGAAGACGCGCAGGTGTCGCCGCATCCACTTACTCTAAAAAGAAAAAACCGGTGCAAGTGGAGGATCTTGCCCAAGCTGAGATCAAGCGATACTTTTCCATTATGGACCGGAGTAGTGGATATGAGGGCTATGCAATAATGATGCGTCTTAGAGAAACAATGTGGGATAAAGTAGGGATTATTCGTGACGCTACAACTCTATCCGACGCATTTGAGGAAGTCTTCAACCTTAAACTTATGGCGGAGCGTGTTAAAGCGTCGAGTGGGAGAGATATGCTTGTAACGCTTGAGACTGAGATGGCTCTAGACTCTGCTGAGCTCATCATCCGGGGTGCAATGGCTCGGAAGGAAAGCCGCGGTGCCCATTATCGAAGAGATTACCCCTTTGAGAACCCAAAACTCCTAAAACCAATAACTCAATCACAATCGGAAAGTGGGGCTATCCGGGTGGCTTGGTGATGCACGAAATCGCAGAGGCTATCCGCGGCGAGCTAATTAGCCTAGGAACCGCTGATGGGATTGAGAAAACTAAACGTTATTTCCGAGAGTCTATACAAACTTATGGCTGTACAAGCTCAGACGTTAAAATCGTAACAACTCGGTTTTTACCGCTCACTCGGAAAAACCTAGATTTAACCCTCATGGTTGCTGGTGATCTGATGACCGGAGGCGTCATGGAGGAGAACTGGGTTGGATCAAGCCTCATCTCCAAACATAAGTCAAGAATTCGACCTGAGCACTTTGAGATCTTCGATCACTGGATAGATAGTCTCAGCAACTGGGCGAGTATCGACACATTTACAACGGATGTCGTTGTCGAGGCGGTAAAACGGAATCCTCAACTCGTGGATCGGCTTCTAGAGTGGACTCAGTCCCCAAATAGGTGGCGTCGTCGAGCTTCCGCGGTTACACTTGTTCGCATCGCTCGCCGTGGAGATATGGTTGAAGAAGTCTTCGCAATAACTGATAAATTGATGGAAGATCAAGATGACATGGTTCAGAAAGGTGCAGGTTGGTTATTGAAGGAAGCGTCAAAGAACCACCCTCAGGAGGTTCATGATTACTTAATTCGTTGGAAGCCAAAAACTACCGCGCTAGTTCTCCGGTACGCAAGTGAGAAACTCTCTCAAGAGCTCAAGGTTTACAAAAGCCGATAAATAAGAATCATACACGAATGATCATTGGATCAGATTCAACAAGTTGGACGCGAAGTGGGGTATGCTCTAAAAGGTTATCTCGAAAAGTATCAAATAATGGCGATTAAAGGACATCAAAGTAAAGAAAATTCTTAATTAAGCGACATTCATTCGCCACACAAACAACCGATTTTTGAAGCTTATTTATTGGTTACGAATGTGAGAACATCCTCATCTATTAGAAGGTGGTTTAAACCGACTTTCTGGCCTCCAAATCGGACCGATTTACCCCAAACCTGAGCGTACCTGAACTCCTCTCTAAGCTGCCTATGTAGAGTGTCGAGCACAGTTCCAACTGTCGATCCACCCCGGACGATTAATGGCTCTTTATAATCCGTTTCTTCTCCCTTCGGCTTCATATAAATTCGCATGAACGCAAGTTTTTCGTAGAGTGCATCTTTAAACTCTTTCAATCCTACTTCACCATCTGCTGAAATGGGAATAACCTTGTAGTCAAGGCCTCTAATCATATCTCGAAGCTGTTTAGGTTCCAACATATCGATTTTGTTGAGAATATTCAATGTCTGAATATAATGCCGGTTCCCAAGGAGGACGTCGATTAGCTGTTCATCATCAATGTCCTCACGAATCATAACTCGAGCATTATGGAATCCATATACACCTAGAATATCGATAATGGTCGTTTTCTTGATCTTCGTCATTGGGACCTGAGCGATGACGGAGACACCACCGGTGCTTGTCTTCTCAATGACGATGTTTGGAGGCTTTTGATCGGGTCGTATACCTATTTCATGTAGCTCCTTCAGAAGGAGAGGTCGAACTTGGGGGTTGAAAACGTCTAGAATTATGAGAATAAGGTCCGAATTTCTAGCAACGTTAAGGACACGTTTCCCAAGCCCTTTCCCCTGAGATGCACCGGCTATAATTCCAGGCAGGTCAAGGATCTGGATCTTTGCACCTCGATACTCCATAAGGCCTGGAACAACGGTGAGAGTTGTAAAGTCGTATGCACCTACTTTGGACCGAGCATTCGTTACTTTATTCAATATAGTTGATTTCCCAACGCTGGGGAGACCGATGAGGACAAGGGTAGCATCACCTGTCTTCTTAACCGAGTATCCTTCATCTGGGCCTCGCTTACTACTCGCCCTTATTGCCTGCTCTTCTACGTCCCGCATCAGTTTAGCGCGACGGGCTTTAAGTACCCCAAGGTGGCGCTCAGTAGCTTTGTTGATCTGTGTACGGGCGATCTCTTCCTCTATTTGCTTAATTTTCTCGGGGATGCCCATATCAGCGGATTCGCGATTGCACAGCGGTTAAAGGTTTCCAGCTACAGTGTGGATTGAAGCGTTTTAAGTAACAGAAACACGAACATAAATTGTGTTTCAGTTGAGACTTGAGAAGCTTTCTGAGGGAGTATATGCAAACACGGAGGGGTTAGGAGGGGGGAACATCGGTGTGATAACCCTCGATGGCATCACAGTAGCGGTTGACTCCGGATACCCCGCGTCTGCTTTTGAATTTCGGAGAAGTGCTGAAGAGTTAATAAAACGGAGGGTCACGCACCTTATCCTTACTCATATCCATAGTGATCACATTTGGGGTGCTGTGGCCTTCGAGGACTGTGACATCCTCGCCCATGTCCGACTCGCGGAGAAAGTGTCTGAGAACCTCAAGGGGCAGTGGTCGCATGAAGGACTACGAAAATATCTTGAGGAGCTGAAGAAGCAGGCACCTGATCGACTTAAACTCATGGAGGGGCTACATATTATTCAACCAAAAACGACATTTACAAGTGGACTCAGAATAGGTCCAGTTGAAATCACCCACATCGGTGGTCACACCGACTGCAGCAGCATAGTCACAGTTCGAGGAAGCGGCGTAGTCTTCAGCGGGGATCTCCTATTTGTAAGCCGATTCCCATTTGCAGGGGACGAAACCGCTGACCCAGATGCCTGGATCGCAGGACTTGAATCAATAATTGCGCTTAAACCAGACTCCATTGTTCCAGGGCATGGCCCCATCTGCGGCATCTTTGAGGTGGAGAAACAGATCGATTGGTTCAGAGCCGTACGGAGTGAGATGATGGAGCTAATCGAGAAAAACGCCACTGAAGATGAGGTCGCAAAACATGATTTTCCAAAGCTTTACGAAGCACAACGCCCCGAACTCCCCCAAGCTGCCTGGCGCCAATGGTATAGAGTACTTAGCTCGAGACGGGGCTCCTCTTCCCCGTCATCTCAGTAACCAAAATCTCCACAACTACAAGCTTTTCAAACTTTGCAAAATCCTCACCACTAAGCATCTTCCCCTTTCCTGGAGCATGCTTCTCTACGATGAACCGGAGAGCTGCCAATTTCTCATCGAATCCCCTTATCTCTTTAGCTTCGCCCAAAACGATGACACTCATATATTTCCACGAATAGTCGCAGGGCTTCTCACCAGTTTTTATCTCGCCGGTGTCCACTTCAAAGCATACGAGAGGGTTCCGACGAATATTCATCATCTTTTTTCCCTCTTTATGACTATGGAAAATGATCTTTCCTTCCTTGTAGACGTAGTTTATGGGAACGATGTAGGGTACACCATCAACGGCGGTTGCGAGGCGACCGACATCCTGCTCCCGCAGGATCTCCTCCATCACAACTCTCTCCTTGATCTCCTTATCCTTCCGCCTCATAGATGACATAGAATAGCAATCCACTGTTATGGCTTAACTTTTCCGGGAGAGTTAAAAGTCAATACAGTGAAATCATCCTTAACAAGTTGCCCGAACTTAATCTAAAACCTTGGAATATGATGTATCTCGGCACATTCCTTTGTGCTCTAATTTGCGTCGTTGTCGTTTTCCAGGTTGCAGTAACATATGACACCTCTTTAGAGTGGATTATCTGGATCTTTGTAATCCTCGGGTTCTTTTTGCTGGGATTTGGATACCTCTATGAAGGGCGATACAAAAAAGAGCATCCTGAGGAATTCAAACCTTCCAACTTACCCTAAAACCCATCAGACGCTGAGCTTAAACCCTATTTGAGTTTAAAGTTGAATAATATCTCTCAGGCTCAAACCTATTTTTAATTTGTCATCCAAACATGATTACAGGAAGCACATCTAAAACGTTCGACAAAACGATCCGAAGCAACGCCCGCATGCTCACCTAAGGCGACTCTTACTTGGTGGTAAGCTTCATTATGCCCACATTTTGGACAAGTCTGGTTCACCTTGGTAGCTTCGTTATCCTCCTTGACAACATAAACGGGCTCAGATGTGTTTTCCTCACGCTTGACCTCTACGACTTTTTGACGCACCTCATAACCACACTTTGTACATTTGAGGCCATGTGGCGTCTTATCCATGAATGAGCCACAGCGTTCACAGAATTTCACAGTGTATCACCTAGAAACTACTCGATTAGGTTTACCCTCGAGACAATATAGTACTTTCGCTTCCGTACTCATAATGTTTTGCTAACCCTAGCTGAAATTTGAGTAGATTTTAGATTTAGCTTAAGAACTCATCTACAATGCTTTTCACAATCTCTGCGATGGCTGGACTGCTTGTGAGGCCAGGTGATTCAATACCGATGAGGTTTA
Organism: Candidatus Bathyarchaeota archaeon; assembly: GCA_041304325.1. Lineage (GTDB taxonomy): Archaea > Thermoproteota > Bathyarchaeia > TCS64 > TCS64 > UBA8941. The sequence goes on along the minus strand of JBFYNP010000023.1, from coordinate 6,778 downwards.
TGAATCCCGGTAGGTTTCTCTTTTCCTCGTGCTGAATATAGAAGTCACGAGCAGGCTCACCAGGTCCTTGCAGTTTGGCGCGTATACCTGCCATATCTGGGCTCAGGTCCTCACCCCGCACGCAGGGAAGATAAGTTACTATGTCGCTTAAGAAAGGCTCTTTCTGGGATTCAACTTTGTAATCTATTCTGTCACAATAGTAAGCGTTGGGACCAAATTTGAGACGCCCTGTTAGATCAGGAACAGAGTGAATGCCTAGGCCAAGGGTGTCTCTCAGGGGCGGAGGATAGACGAGCATACTAGCGGGGGGTTTCCCGCTTAAACTATAGTAGTCGCCTTTGCACCAGTGAAGGCGAAGCTTCACTTTATCAACATCGATTCCAGCCATCTCGGCGATCTGGTCGCTGAATAATCCCGCTGCGTTAATCACAACGGAGGCTTCAAGGTCAAAGTTCTCGCCTCCACTCCGTGTATTAACAATATACCCATTCACGCTTTTCTTAATCCCAATCACCTGAGTGTCCAGCACAAGAGGGTCTCCCTCGGCTTGTCTCCGTGCTTTTCGAAGATAGGCATCCATAAGGCCGTGAGCATCCATGATACCTGTACTCGGACTTAGAACTGCAACATCGCCTCGGACATTGGGTTCAAGCTTATGGATCCTGTCGGAGTCGATTAACTCTAAATCCTGAACCCCACAAGCTTTTCCTTTTTGAATGAGTTGCTCCATCTGCTTAACCTCGTCCTCCCCGTTGCCAACGATCATCTTTCCTAATCGCTTGTAAGGAACTTTATTTTCCTCAAGGATCTCGTAAAGCATTGGATTCGCCTTAACGCAAAGCTTCGCTTTTAGACTCCCTACTGCATAATAGATCCCTGCGTGAATGACCTCACTGTTACGGCTACTTTGTCCCTGGCCTACAGAAGCTTCCCTTTCAAGAATGTAGATCTCCCGGTTGCTTCGAGTGATCTCTGAAGCTATAGCAAGTCCAACCGCACCAGCTCCGATAACTACGGCGTCGACTTTATCCATTCTAGTTCTTAACCTGATGCAGATTTCACCGTTTTTAAAACTGACGGCTACATCTGGTTGATCCGTCTTGCAATCATATATGCGTCTATCGCTGATAACACACTGAATACAATCCCAACGACCATCATCTGCTCTACATTGATGTAAGATTCAAGGAGTATGTTAACCGAAAGGGAAGCAAGTATGTAGACAAGCCCTCTCTTCCATAAACCAAGATAGACTTGACCAAGTCCTGTTATGAGAAGTGAGAGGATCACAGCAAGAGCAACATTCTTTCGGGCGGATATTCTAACCGCAGGCATACCCTCAAGTGAAGGCTGAGCCTTTTCACAGCTCGGACATATCGTATACTTGTAGTCTATCATCGTCCCACAGTGGGGACAGAACTTTGTCCTCTCCTCGCTCATTCTATATCAACGATCACTGAGAAAGATAAAACGGTATCATAATACGAGCGAGATTTAAAATGGATTCACTTGTCATCGTCTACATCGTCAGAGTCAAAAAGGTCGAGGTCCTCTTCATCGACATCATCATCGCCGTGCTTCTGCTCTTCAGCGCAGAACTCACAAAGCTTCTCTATCGTTGAACCGCAATCTTCGCAGAACTTTGCTCCACAGGACTTACATTTAGTAAATTTGTCAGATTCTTCTCCACAGATCTCACATTCAGGCATTAAATTCACCTTAACCGGTTAACCGGCATCTTGAACCCTTTCAAAGGCAAGGTAAAGGTTGTTCCTGAATTTATTGTAGTTAATTACTACATTTTTTTTCATTATACTTAATACATTTCTATTAATTGGCTTATATTATTCAATTATCTAGATAGTATTTAAAACATTGTCCATGGGATGTTATTTTCGATAAAGAACTATAATGAGTTTTGCTTTATATATTAAATAAAAAACAGGATTCAAAATAATTAAAAAAATTTGTAAACTCTTATTTTTGGGTTACTTGACCTCTTTATACCATTCCTCTGGAGCTCCGTCGGTTTCAGGATTGTAACCACTTGGTAGAAGCTCCTCAATGCCGAGGATCTCGGTTATAAAGACTTCAACAACACCCTTTACTATAGTTCCTTCTGTGAGGTGACCTCCAACTGTGGGTATATCCCAAGCTCCACCAATGCAGTAGTGTATAGCGGGGAATGGTTCAGGTTTTCCCTTCATTATTCTGGTGTGAATCATACCGCTCATGCTAACGAGCATGCTGAGATTGTTGAATGTGGCTGCTGTTTCGCTGTGCCAGTTATTCGGGTCTTTATTGTCTGGAGTCCAGAAATACATCTTTGCGGGTTGGAATCCTCCCATGAAGGCGGCGTGGATCTTTCCGAATCTGATTTTCTTGTCTTTGGCGAACTGCTGGATCGCCTTATAGACGTCGGCTCCGGTTGTGAGCCTGATTATGAACTCGCGTCCCCTTTGAACTTCGACGGAGTGGTACTCATCCGGCTTGGAGGCTTCGCGTTCCCAGACATCTTTTTTGCGTTGTGGTGCCATGTCGCTCAATAGATACGATACTTGACTTATGATAAGTTTTGGGGTAAGAAACCCAGAATAAAAATAGGTTTCTGATTATTCTACTTTGAATATGAGATGAGATTATCAATGATTATTTAGCTGATCTTGAGGAGTTCTTGGAGAATACTGATTTGTGCAGGATTCGCCTTTACGATGTCACTCGTACTGATTACTCCTACAAGTTTGTCCTTCTCCAAGACTGCGAGTTTCTTAATGTGTTTTCTAGACATTGTGACCGCAGCTTCCTCTATAGTAGAATCTGCATTAACTGTAACTAATGGGCTGCTCATAGCATCTTTTGCTCTGATTAGAGTTGGGTCTATTCGGGGTTCTACGACCTTTGTAAGAACATTCTTACCCGTAATTATCCCAACAGGGCGGTTTCCATTCATCACAATGACGCTCCCGATGTCAAATTTATTCATCTTAACAACAGCGTCGAACACGCTGTCGTCGACTTTAATGGTTTTAACACTTTTAGCCATAACGTCTCGGACAAGAATCATTCCGCTCAAAGAAATAATCACCTGCAAAATTTAAGGCACCGAGGAATTTAATAGTTGTTTAATGAAGCTTCCGCTGGGTTTTTAGTAGCGGTGTCGTATCTTTAATTGATCATGTTTGAGTCAGGTTGAAGGTAGAAACCCCGTCTACGAAACAATGAAACGGGGTGGCGTTAAACGGCTCTTGGTTTTAGAGGGTCTCCTAGATGAGAGGATAGATGACATTCTGGCACAGGCGAAGAGGCTCAAGGTTCCTGTAGATCGCGTTACACGTGAGCGACTAGATAAGATTAGCAAGACAAAACATCACCAAGGTGTTATCGCTCTTGTAGATACTCCAGGGTACGTCTCATTAGAGTCGATCCTGAAGAATACTGGAAAAGATGTATGTTTACTCGTACTTGATGGGGTACAGGACCCTCAGAATCTAGGAAGTATACTGCGAACAGGAGATGCCACGAAAGTCGATGTAGTACTCATTCCTCGAAAGGAGAGTGCTGGGCTTACACCAACGGTGTTTCGTGTCAGTATGGGTGGTGCAGCTAATGTCCCTGTTTCCAAGGAGAGTATATATCCTGCAGTGAAGCTTCTGAAAGCTGAAGGAATTCGGTTAATCGCTATCGATACGAGTGGAAAACATGATTATTGGGATATGGATCTTACCGGAGCTGTGGCGTTCGTTCTAGGTGGCGAGGGTGAGGGAATAAGCCCTACTCTACTTGAGAAATGCGATATGGTTTTAAGAATACCCATGAAAGGTCAGGTACCAAATCTTAATGTTGGTGTTTCAGCCGCAGTTGTACTCTACGAGAGATTACGCCAGATGAATGCTAAACGCACTCTATCTTCCTGATTAGAAATCGAGTAACCTTTTTAGTTCTCGATACATGGTGAAGATTGAATATGTCTCAGGGTACACGCCCTAATTGCATCGGTATGCTCGGGGAGGAGGATGAGTGTGAGCTGTGCACGTGGAGGGAAGAGTGTGCACGCATGACTGAGCAACTGGAGGCAGACGCGTTTCGAGGCGGAACGCATGTAAGGCTCGTCAGTAAGTACAGCGAGAAGAAGTTCAAGCCAAAGAAGATGCCTTAATCAATTCACTTCTGAAATATCTTAGCTTTTATCTCTGAATGGTTATCTTCCTTTCTTTGAATATGAGAAAACCGATGGTAAAGATGAATTCTTTGTAGGAATTAACTGAGAATAGGTGCAGCGACGGCTCCCTGCGACTTCACGGCTTCCACGTTGCGTGGTATCACGAAGGCCTCCTCCGTCCCGCGATCCCGCGAGCGCCAAACGTTGAGACTTAGGTTGCTCCCTCCCGGGCCTGGCCAGGTTCGCCCCTTAGATGCCCACTCAGCCTCCTACGAGACTGAGCGGAACAACCGCTAGCCCCACGGGGCAGGACATCGACAGAGGACCCCGCGTCCTACGCCTCACTTCCACCTATCCATCGCCAGGTTACTGACCCCTCTTGTAGCCCGTTAGAGGATTGGGGCAGGGCTAGCTCCCCGGTCCTACCCGCCGCTGCAATAATAGCCGCGGCGTCAAAGAGATAAAACCGTTGTGTACCCAAGTTTTTTATTCTAGCCCCCTCCCGATGATGGTCATTCCTTATTCAGAGGCGATTGAAGTTGCAGGAAGTAACAAGTGAATCAAGGCGAAATTACTACATTATCATAGCTGCAATGGTTGCAATGCAAGTGACAACTAGTACCATTTACATGGTGCTCCCCGTGTTTTTTCAACAATACGGTATTTCTAAAACAGAGAACGGTGTGCTCATAGCAATCGGGACCTTTGCTGGTATCTTTAGTAGCTTCCTGGCAGGGCGATATAGCGATAGCCATGGTAGAAAACCTGTTCTACTTACGGGTATGGCTCTTTACGCTAGTTGTTTCTATCTTTTCGCTCTTGCTGGGAAGGATTTCAACACGTTCTTCATTCTCCGCTTCATCGAAGGACTTGGATTCTACATAACTCCTGTTGCTGTTATGACAATTGCTGGAGACATCTTCCCTTCAAAAGAGAGAGGAAAAGCAATGGCATTGTATACGATGGCATCTGGAGTTGGACAACTTATTGGTCCCCTAGGCGCAGGTTACTTTATAGAGCTAGCAAGTTATGGCACATATTTTCTATTCTGTGGAGGGTTTGTAACTCTTGGTGCTTTAATCATTCTTTTTTGGGTTAAGGAAACACGTCCAGAAGCTGTTAAGCAGAGAGCAGAAACTCTCAAGCTTGAGGCTAAAAAACCTTTGAGTTTAAATGGAATAATTCACGACACTAGAGCTCTCGGGGCAATAGTTGGGTTCTTTTTCCTCGCAGTTCTTTTCTACAGAACCGGTAATACGATGGTTAATCCTTTTATCAGTATTTATCTAAAGGAGGATTTAGGACTCAATATGAGCGAAACAGGCTGGTTTTTCGCTGTTAGAGCTTTTATGACTCTTACGATCGCTCCATTATCAGGATGGATGGCTGATCGATGGGGAAGGAAACCCCCATTTCTCATGGGGATGGCGCTATTAATTGCTACCATGCTTGGGTATAGAATGGTTCGTAGCTATGATCAAGTGCTCATAATACGGGCTTTTGAATCTATGAGTAACGCGATTTTAATGCCTACAACTCGTGCTATCGTTACAGATCTCTTAACCTCAGAAAATCGTGCTTTTGGAAACGGAATTTATAACACTCTCGTTGACGAGAGCAGTACAATGGGAAGCATTGTAGGAGGGTGGGTCTATAATTTCTATGGATTTAATACCGTATTTGCGATCGGTGCTGTAACTGCAGCAATTTGTATGATAATTGTCTTCATTAAATTACCTGAGCCTACAAAACTAGCTCATAATTTAGGTAGGAAACCTAGTGAGTCTGGAGGTAGTAGACATTAATTTTTATTAAAAATCACGAGCATAAAATATAAAAAATGAGCTAATTATCCTTTCTATTCCCGCATCTGGTATTGAAGATCTGCTATTATAGTATATATTTTTCTTAAAAACCATTAATAAGCAGCCTATCATGCTCATCTAGACCAAGCAGGCACCTTTATGGCAGCACAATCCGTTACACCCGCACAGAGAAGAAACTACTATCTACTCATACTTTCCGTGGTCTCAATGCAGATCACCAGTTCAACAATATATATGGTATTACCTCTATTCTTCACCAACTACGGCATATCTAAAACTGAGAATGGTCTACTGATCAGCATAGGAACCCTCGCAGGTGTTTTCAGCGGACTAATCGCTGGCAAGTTTAGCGATAATTACGGTAGAAAGAAAATACTCGTCGCAGGAACCGCCATCTACGCTGTCGTCTTCTACCTCTTCGCCCTACTCAATAAAGATTTCAACACATTCTTCATGCTCCGTTTCTTGGAAGGCGTTGGTTTTTACGTTATGCCCGTACTCGTCTCCGCAATGTGTGCAGACACATTTCCAACACAAGAGAGAGGCCGCATGATGGCTCTATTCTCAATGGCAGGCGGTATAGGTCAGTTAATAGGACCACTTTCTGCTCCCTACCTAATTCAAGGAAATGACTTCAACCTCTACTTCATTTTCTCCGGGACATTCGTGGTTTTAAGCTGCCTCGGAATGATGTTTCTAGTAAAAGAGACCCTGCCAAAAGAGAAACAAGTCAAACGAGAACCCGGTAAGAAAGGACTAGCAATAATCACGGGATTCATCAACTCAGTTAAGG
>JBFYNP010000022.1:0-5614 GCA_041304325.1 Candidatus Bathyarchaeota archaeon | reverse complement strand
TTTTACAGCGTGTCTATCCAAGCAATCATACTCGTGGCGCTTCTGCTAACACGGATGCCGCAGCTTAATTTAATGGCGGTATTGTTCTTCGCTTTGGGTGGGATACTCTCCCTTGGTGTGGGTAGGCTCTTCAACTTCGTAGCCATGAAAGGAATAGGGGTCGCGAAGACAAGTGCTCTGATAGGAAGCAGTCCGGTAATATCGACGCTTCTCTCCATTGTCATCCTTTCGGAGCGCCTAGACATCATTACCATTGTGGGGGTGATCATCGTTGCTTTTGGTATTGTTCTCATAAGCGGTGCGATAGGATTCAAGATCGAGAAATCTCTCCTCTTGGGATTATTATCTGCGTTTGCCTACTCTCTAAGCAACATCGCCAGCAAGTCGGGTGTACTCATTCAACCCGATCCGTTTCTCAGCGCTGCGACCGGTTCCGTTGCAGGTCTCACATTCATATCAATCTACCTCATATCCACAGGCCAAACCAAGGATCTGAGTATAAGCCGCCGGAGCTTCGCGTACTTAGCTATTACCGGTTTCCTAAGCAGCATTGGTTGGCTCACTATGATGAAAGCATTTGAGACAGGCCCCGTCTCCGTAGTCACCACCATTGTTTACAGTTATCCTCTATTTGCATTGCTTTTTACCCGACTCCTAATTAAGGAAGAGAAACTCACCTTCAGAACTGCGATAGGCTCTATCTTCGTCGTGGTAGGTGTTGCTGTTGTCACCCTCCAATAAAAAAGAGTTAGAAGAGGATAATAGTGCTAGTAATAACGGGATTACCAAAAGAGTTGTGTATAACGGTTCGATCTGCCTTAACTATATTTAAAATGGGTAGTTGTTTCGCTTAATTTTAGCCTGATCCTATTTTACTACAATGGGTTAAGTTGCAGTACGCGTTTATAGTATCATTAGAAATAATAATTGATTACCATTCTACTTTGTCGTAGTAGCGCCATGCTGCCATGTCACGGTTCTTAGCCAAACTCAGGTAGTAACTTAGCCATTCAAGCTCGATGAATAGAGTGAAAGGGGTAATGAGGTTATCTAACTCTTGGTTCTGAGAGTCGAAAACCATGCTTCTGACACCATTTTTCTCGCACCAGTAGGAAACAGCACGTTCCAGTTCACCCTCGTTTCCTCTACTTCTCAAGAAGATAGCTGCGGTTCCTGGTGTGAACATCTCTATTGGGCCGTGTCGAATCTCAGAGTAATTGACCGGTGTAGCGTGAACCCAGCACATTTCCTGAAGGGTACAGAGCGCGAATTGGTAGGTTAACCCCCAGTTGATTCCTCCGCCAACGACAAATATCTCTGAATCGTCTTTGAATTTTATCCCTAGATACTTACCGATCTCTTTCGCCTTCGGAATCATGGATAGGAGTAGTGTAGGTAAGTTCTCTGCGATCTTGATCATCTTTGACCCGACCTCGTACCCCTTTTCTTTGAATATTGCTCCAAATAGGAGGTAGAGAGTCGTTAATTTTCCGATAGTTACTGCTCGTGCTTCGTGTCCTATTCTTAAATCACAGACCTTGCATATTGATGAGTCCTTCTTCTGGGTGAGACCAACGGTGCGAGCGCCGGTTTTCACTGCCCACTCGGCTGCCCGTAACACCTCTCTGGTTCTGCCGCTCTGGCTGATAAAGATGCAAACAGCTCCCTCATGAACTGCTTGTGGTTGCCTCTCTAGGAACTCCCATGCGCTGTACTGGTAGACGGGTATATCAGTATACTTCTCAGCGATGTACTTTATGGGAAATTGAACAGAAAAACTACCACCGCTTCCCACAAGGTAGAAGCGCTCAAACTTTCCAAGCTCCCGTCCAAGCCTGAGCAATTCAGCTTTCTGCGCGAGTACTGATTTTAGCGAAGCCTCTGTGACACCGTCTTTCAGCCAATCAGGTCGATAATTCTCCTCGTTAAGATACCGTATTGGGTCAACCATGATAGAAACCAGTAAGAGATTAGACTGAGCAGATAAAAGAGGTTGGGTACTAAGTGGTAAACCAGGTCGAATAGACCTTTTCAACCGAGTACCCATTTTTATCCAGCAGATCTATCACTAATCGAGTGTTTTTGCCCGTTGGTGCAGATGTGGTTATTGTGATTTTTTTAGAGTTTTCGGAAGCTACATTAAAGCTATTTGAATATTGGGTAGACCAGACAAGGTTACTACCTGCATCGAAGCTGACCGCAGCTTTATAGTCTATAGCATCAGCTGTGCCCGTATTCTCTATGATTACGTCAACTTTGAAGGTATTTCCGGTTCTTTCCCATTTATTGGATATTGAGAGAATTTCTATTGGTTTCAATAGCCGTATTGTAGCAGATACTCCGTTGTAATGATCAGGGATGGATCCAACAACCCACCCGGTTGAAGTAGATTCAAGGTAGAGATATTTCACTCCCTCATACAGGTAGTAGGCACCACTACCATTGGGTAGGTAGACGCCTACACTGACGTGTGAGGGTAATTCAATAAGAACTATATCGTAACCCATCAAGGTTAGTATTTGACCTAAAAGGATTGATTTGCACTCGCAGTCTCCAGTATTATCCACTAAAGTTTCTATCGGATAACGAGCATATTCTTCGTACCCCGTTGTATCGTTATCGAATTTGTAGGGCATAGTCTGGACGAAACTCGCTACGAAATTTACTTCTTGTGCTTTACTGAACCCGTTTTGGCTAGAGAGAAGACTGAAGTGTTGTGCTATTCCGGACAAATATGAATCGTCCTTCGAATTTGTTATATAGATTGAGTAGTCATCTGTGTTAGGTCTCTCGTGGTTCATGAAGTAGTTATAAGTTGTTTTAGGGATGAGCAATTCTAGACTCCAAATTTTGCCGTTATAATTCCAGGTAAAGTTTCTACTAATCGTTGTCGCATTATCACCAGATCCAATGACTCCATTAATTATGGCTTGATATCTCACGTTCAGAGAATTGTAAGTTTCTTCCAGAGTTTGAAGTTGAGTCTGAGCTACGCTGAGTTGTTTACTAATTGCAGCTTTTTCTGCGATTATTGTTTTGGCTTCTTCTTCATTCTCAGCGACTTTTTTATTTAAAGCATTGATCGAAGCCTCGTAGGTTGTGATTTTCAACTGAAGTGCGCTGAGAGCAGCATCACTTTCAGAATTTTTCGTTTCTAGTGCACGAATTCTCTCGTTTTGAGTGGAGATCTGGACATTGGTCTGATTACTAGTAACAACATAGCCTATGGCTGACCCTAGAAGTAGCGCTATAACCCCCACAAAAATGATCTTTGAGTCCAATCTATTCGTAATTAAACGGTTTGAAGGGAAATAAGTATTCATATAAATTACTTTGAATTCAGGCACTAATTCATTTAATATCTTTATAAATTGATAGAAGAACACGATTATGATTAGTAGTTTTCAACAAAAAGTTCAAAATAAGCCTTATCGTGGTAGCAGACGGGGCACTTAGCTGGCACCTCAGCAGCCTCCAAAACATGTCCACAGTTTCTGCACTTCCAAAGAACAGGTTTCTGCTTCTTGAAGACGGTTCCATTTTTCACGTTTTTCAGGAGGGCCCTGTACCGGGCTTCATGCCGTGCTTCAACATCAGCTATCTCCCTAAAAGTCTCTTCAATCTTTTCGAATCCCTCTTTCTTCGCAACATCAGCAAAATCAGGATATAGTTTTCCCCACTCCATCTTCTCACCATCTGCTGCTGCTTTGAGGTTGTCAGCTGTTACCCCAATAATACCTGCTGGATAAGCTGCAGTGATCTCGACTTCACCTCCTAAAAGATGCTTAAAGAAGAGCTCAGCATGTTCCTTCTCATTCTCAGCAGTCTCGATAAATAAAGCCGCAATTTGCTCGTAACCTTCCTTACGTGCCTGACTCGCGAAGAAGGTATACCGGTTCCTAGCTTGAGATTCACCAGCAAAGGCTTTAAGTAGGTTTTTTTCAGTTTCGCTTCCTTTTAACTTCACAAGAATCGACCTCCAGATTCACTGATAACCTAGGAATTAGTAAGATATAAGATAGATTCAAAATGAACCGTGTTCAACTCTAGAAAAATTTGGTGAAGAAAAGCTTAGTTTAGATATCGAGTTTAAGGGCTTCTTTAAGGCCTTTGTAACGGTTTCTGATGGTGACCTCGGTAACGCCTGCTGCGTCCGCGATCATTTTCTGAGTTCGCTTCTCTTCGTTCATAACGCATGCGATGTATAGAGCTGCCGCGGCTAAACCCATTGGGTCCTTGCCAGCGGTTGTTCGTTTCTTCTCAGCTTTCTCAAGGATGTCTACAGCGGTCTGTTGGGTTCTCTCACCGATGTTTACCTTTGCAGCGATCTTGGGGACTCTAAACTGGGCTTTTGGTATCGGCATCTGGATTGCTAGTTCCCTTAGTAGTAGTCTGTAGCATCGAGCAAGGTCCTTTTTATCGATGGTGGAAACCTTTCCTAGTTCACGGAGGGTGCGAGGTGTGCCGGTTACACGGCATGCGGCGTAGAGACTAGCCGCAGCGATGGCACTTATACTGCGTCCACGAACGAGACCTTTCTCAAGTGCCTTTCTGTAGATAACTGCAGCGCGTTCTTTAACAGGCTTAGGGATATGTAGCTTATCAGTAAGTCTGCTAAGTTCAGTCATGGCATGGCTGAGGTTGCGGTCAACACTGCTCTGGTAACTGCTTCGGATATGCCATTTCTTAAGACGAAGCATCTGGAACATGGTTTTACTGGGAATGGTTCGACCGAAAGCGTCCTTACCGACTTGACCGATCATGGTACTTAGACCTTTGTCATGAACGCTGAAGCTTAGAGGCATACCAACGCGACTTCGACTTTCTCGTTCATCCTGACTGAAAGCTCTCCATTCAGGGCCTTCACTCATGATGTTATCAGCCATAACAAGGCCGCATCCTCCACAGATTCTCTCCCCTGTGTCGTTATCAAGAATGATTGATTTACTGCGACATTCTGGACAGCTATCTTGTTCACGCTGATTTGTCTGCTGCTCTGTTTTCACAATCATGTTCCTTCACCATTATTCCGGATCGAATCCGCCAAGCCGTGAGGGAATCGTACGGAACTCATAGACTGTGGCTTCACGTTCATTCTAGTATATAATTCTTTTCTATATAGGCGTTCCAAGACAATACTTCGAGAAAGAATAAATATACTGTATTGTAGTAAATACCAGAATTCAGTCATTCCACATAACAATGATGATTGAACATTAGCCACCACTTTTGGTCTTATATATAAATCTTGCTAAATAGAACAAATATTATCCAATTTTAAACTAATTGAGGCATCAAGGGGTAAGGGATTTAACGGCGTGTCACAGATTTCAAGTTATGCAGAATATACCTAGCGTTTCGATTGCCATCATCGGTGGATCCTCAACGATGACTGAAAAATTCCCTGATAACTATCCAGGGGTAGAGATCATCAGTAAGGGAGTTGAGTATGACACACCCTTTGGTCTCTCAGCTCCAATAACTCATGCAAAGGTAAATAGGCGCGAATTTCTTTCCGTAGCGTTCCATGGCATCACACCAAATATTCTGAATACTGTTCCTAATAGTGCGGCTGAACGCCTCTTTTATGTTTTAATGAAAGCTGGGGTCAAAA
>JBFYNP010000021.1:0-8917 GCA_041304325.1 Candidatus Bathyarchaeota archaeon | reverse complement strand
GACCCTGAACTTGCTTCGGTACTAGGTATCAACATCAATCAGATACAGATCTTTAGCTGGTTCCTAACTGGTGGACTCGCCTGCCTTGCAGGCGCCATGATACCAATGTGGTTCATGAGTGGCCCAACGACAGGATCCGCTATGATCACTAGCATCATGGCCGGAAGCCTACTCGGTGGATTTGAAAACATATATGGCTCCATAATCGGAGGAGCTATAGTTGGGCTTAGCGAGATCCTGCTCACTTACGCGGGTCAACTGGCTTTTGGTACATGGTTTGGAGAGTACCGGCCACTCGTTCCCATGGTCTTCCTAGTTATTATCCTGCTCATCGAGCCCCGAGGATTACAGGGATTCTACGAGAAATGGAAGGCAAACCAAGTTAAGAAAGAAATTCAGGGGCCAGCTGTGAAGGAGGTTAAGAAAGAATGATCACTAATGTTGCGTTAGGTATTCTCGGCTCATTGCCTATGGCTATTGAGGGCACTAATAGATTACTCGTTGACATTGCAATGTTCTTCGGCTTACTCGTCATCGTAGCTATGGCTTGTAACTTCCAATACGGTAACGCTGGTATACCCAACATGGGATGCGCTATCCAAGTAATCATAGGCGCATTCGGGGTTAGCGCAATAACGACCAGAGTAGCCTTTTGGATAGCTCAAACAGCAGGAGTAAAACTGATACCCTACACCTCAGATTATGATTGGCTCTATAATAACCCAATAAATATCGGCTTAACTGGAACATATCTTCAGCAAAATGCCATAACAAGCATGGGCTTATTCTTTTTCAGCATAGCACTCGCTATGGTTCTCGGAGCTGTGGTTGGTTGGCTTATTAGTCTTCCCGCCATTAGACTAAGAGCAACATATCTAATGATTGTTCTCATCACAATGGCTGATGCTAGCCAAATCTTGGGACGTAACATCACCCCAATTGCTGGTGGCACCCTTGGCATGTTCGTACCAGACGTGTTTATATGGTATCCAGGAGATCGTGGTGTAATCACTGCTGTCATTACGCTCATGATCGGAACAATCAGCTTCATGCTCTTCCGAACCATGTTAAACAGCCCGTATGGACGCTTAATGCGCTCGATCCGTGAAAATGAGGTAACGGTAGCAAGCGTAGGAAAAGACGTTGTGAATATCCGTAGAAACATCCTAATGTTCGCCTCTGGAATAACAGCGTTCGCAGGAGTTATGTATGCCTTCTATACGGGATTCGTAATAGAGTCAGCGTATCAACGCGCATACTGGACATATTGGCCTTGGCTAATGCTCATACTAGGAGGTCCAGGTAACAACGCAGGAACCTTCCTCGGCTGCGCCGTCATAATCGCAGTTCGCCGCTTAATCGCAGTCTACAAATTCACAATTGAATCAATATTCTACTTCCCAGTAACCTACCTCGAAGACCTACTACTAGGAGCTATGCTAGTTATCATAATGATCTTCCGACCAAACGGCTTGATCCCCGAGAAACTCCTCTATATTCCAGGTGTCAACTACAGCAAAATGATACATGAAAACGTCAAGGTAGACTGGCGTTCAGCCCCTAAAGCAGGTAAGAAAAAGGAGGAGAAAAAATGAATCCCACCCTCTTGATGGCCCTAATGGCTCTACAGAAAGTTGCAGACGAAGCGACTGACAACATGGATAACATACTATTCTATGTTATGATTGGCATTTGGGTAATAATGCCCATATTCATAGTATACGAGGAGATAAAAGAGAGAAGAGGACTCAAAGAAGCTGAAGATGACATGACCGCGTCAGAAACGAAGTAAGCTTCTTTTTTTTAATAACTGAACCATTTTAAAAATTTCTTTAATTAAAATTATACTAGAGGCTAAGAGTCGGTTGTCATCGTGTAGAGAACCCCGAGCCCTTGGAAAGAAGTATCGATCTTTTCAATTAGCTTTTCAAGGTTCTTTACTGTTGGTTTCTCAACCCAATCGAACATGAAGTCATGCTCTCCTAGGGTCTGCTTTGCGTCGCTGATGAGTTTCTGGGGCTCATAGCAGTCTACATATGTATTTGATAGGTTCTTCAGATACGCGCTCCAGTCGTTAGTATCGGCCTGCATCCTTGTGGGATATGGGACGCATTTGTGCATGAATTTCACCTCTTTCTCTTTAGACATCGCAATTGCAACGCCTTCTAGGACTTGAAGCGCTTTCATGAGTGGTGGGCCATAGATCTTAATATACGTCTTTGCCAAGGTAACTCGCCTAGCAATGTTTAGCGGGCGCCTGATTTAAAATCTTCCCACGATTATACGTTTTTTAAGGGTGCAACGCAGGTAACTAAGCTGGGGGTTTCCCTGCTAGACGCTTCATCGCGAGGCGGTAGTTACGGAAACGGTCATCCATACTAAATTTTGCGGGATGGGGAGAAGCCACATCTCCGCTACACCGTGGGCATTTCTCTGTACTCAGGGTATAGGAAGCGCACTTTACGCATTTTCTGAGTAGCCAAACCATTCTAGGCGACCTTCTCGCGTTTAAAACTGAATGTGCCTTCGTGTTTTGACCAGCTTTGCTCTACGCTCTTCACAAGCTTATCGAGGGTGATCTCGGCTTTCTTAAAGTCCTCGCAGGTCACTTCTAGCCGATATTTGGGTGAACCGAGTGTGTATATGCTGATTGTTGCTTCATCCTGTTCTCCGAGGTCTTTGATCCTCTGGAACTCGTCACGGATCTCCTCGATTCCGCTGCTTCCTATCGAGGTAAGCTCTATCACACCCTGTACTGTAACTCCCTTAACGACGATCTTGTCGACCGCGATCTTGGTAAAGATCTCTGAGGTCTTCGGGTTTAGCCCAATATCCGTGAATATTGATTCTCCTCTTTTCGCTGACTCTTCGAAAGCATCGTAGAGGCTCGTATATTTTTCAAGGATTTTATTGCCTACCTCTTCATAGAGGTCTTCAGGGGTTAGCTTTAATTCGGTTGCAGCTTGTTTCAGAAGGGTTTCTGCTTTCCGAGTCTTCTTCCAGTGTTCAAGTTTTTTGCGTTTGTCGTCTTTGTTTACTCTTCGGAGACTTAGGTCAACTTGACCTTTTGCAGCGTCTACTCTTAGAACCTGTAATACTACTTTTTGTCCTTCACGGACATGGTTGCGTATGTTGCGAACCCAGCGGGAGCTGATCTCAGAGATGTGTAGTAGTGCTTCTTTTTCCGCATACTCGTCGAGTTTTACGTATGCTCCGTATGTTTCCAGTCTGAGAACAGTTGCTACAACCATCTCCCCTGTTTCAGGCCACTCGGTTCGCCCTAGACTCATTCTAAGTGTCACCCTAGAACCGATGTAACTGAGCCTTTAATTATGGCTTTACCGCCTGTGGGTTCAGCGATAACTTCTCCACAGGTTCTGCACTTGACCGCGTGTGTAGCGTGGCTGAAAACAACCTGCTCGCTCTCACAGCTGAGACAGCGTACACGGATAAATCGACTTGTTGGTCTAGGTATTAGGTTATCCCATTCTGACAATTTACTCTATCTCCGCTTTCTTGAGTCTGATACCTTCACGCATTTGGCTTTTCTTGCATTCCTTGCATTGAAGCAGTAATGTGGCTTTTTTAGTGACTTTTGCCTGATTCTTTTGTAGGGGGAACTTTTGACCACCGTAACCCTTTTTACGGATTGCCTGGTCGCGCTCGCCCTTTTTGGCACCCTGGCGCTTCCCCGCCTTATAGAGTGAAACTGAGAACTCTGTGTGCGTTTTGCATTTGGGGCAGAATGTTCTCAGCGTCTTTGGCACTTTCATGGCGATATCTCCACCTCCTTTGCTATGCCCTTCCTTATTAGGTTTTCAGCGTTTGGAGCCGGTAATGAGGCTACATCCTCCGCTTTAAAGGGTCCGTAGGTCATCATATCTACACCCATTATTGCAGGTATCGTTTGGATGAATCGGACTACCTTGAAAGCTTGCTGTGTTTTCTGGAGGGAGGTGTGAGCTGACTGATGTGGCTGAGTTAATGTTTGTGAGCTCTGAGGAAGGGAAATATCAGGTTTATACTCCCGCCCCATTAGCATGTGCTTGATCCCTTGACTATGGGAGGCCAATAGTCTGCGGAGCTCTACCTGAAGCCGTTTCTCCTCTGCTGTTAGATTCAGAACATCAACTGGTTTCTCTTCTAACTCCAGTATCACAATTTTATGCATTCTTAACTGGTTGAGTTCTGAGATCATCCGCTCAACGTGCTCTTTCTCCTTATCAACAATCTTCCCGGCAAGCGTCGACTTGTCAACTGTTTTCGTCTGCTCCCTAAGTTGGGTGACGTACTCCGCAATTGATGCATGGAAGTTCTCCTGAAGAGGTTGAATATCTATGCGCTGCTTCTCCTTTCGCCATGCCTCATAGAGCCTAGTATAGTTATCAGTCATTGGGTTACTCGAGCTCCTTTCTTGCATAGCAGGAAAACTGCAGCCGCGGTAGGTACCTCTACTTCTTCTTGATGGTAGGGGCCGTACCACGCATCAATTATCCTGAATTTAGGTGCGTATTTCACATATAACTTAACTGTACCAGTTTTGAACGCTATAGCACTTATAAGAGGATCATAATCTGCTAGATTTTCAGGTTGAATAGTTTGAACCTGCCAACCGGTTTTTCCATGGAGGGTGTTTGGGAGGCGTATAAGGCGGTGAATATCTGTAGTTACAACGGTATCTATCTCAGCAGCCTGCTCCTTAATGGCGTATCCCATCAGTTTCTCGAGATCCGCCAATAAACGGTCCTCATCCTTTCCAGCAAACCTACTTAATACAAAGCTTGGATGATTTTTCTCAAGAGTTTCTAAAAAATCATTCTTCTTATCAGTAAGACTTTGGGTTAAAGTCCGACCAAGACCAAGCGCCTTGATTTCTTGAGGCGGCGCATCGGTGATGTAGCCGTATAATGCCTTTCCAGCTCGTCCACGCCACCCTTCGTCACCTAGAAGACTTCTTCCACCTTTACTTTTTGGGTTAAATCCGAGGTACTCAGGTTTAAGGCCTGTGCCAAGGATATAATCAACGACTTCACGACGGGCTGATTGATTTAACCCTCTAACCTTCTGACTGCGTACATGTACATGGTAGCCACGGTTTCCACTGAAATTGATGACGAGATCTCCTTTTACTCTCACTCCGAAATCCTGGATGAGTATGTCGAGAAGTTTCTGTGTCTCGTTCTTAGCTGCTTGTAGACACCGCTCGCAAAGCCAGGTCTCTGTCTCAAAGCTGGCTTTGCCACAAGTGCATATCTCCGGAGGTTTACCTGTGCCTACCTTCTCACATGTTCGACACTTCCATTTGTCATGTTCTCGTTGGCAGGGAAGGGTGAAGTGGTCAGCGTCGATATCGAACACTAGGTCAGCGCCTAACCATCCTTTATCATTCATGTCGGCGTCAGGTTTGGTGTAATAGCTGGAACTGTGGTAGCTGTGAGATGGAGCATTCTCAGCTATGTATCGACGGAACGTAGCCTCATCGTGAAATCCTATGTGTCGAAACATGGTTTTTCCGCCGAACATGAGAAACGCGAATTCACGTTGCTTGATCTCGGTTGGAGCGGGTATAGTTGATGCGTTAGCTTTATACCATGAGGCGAAATGCTCAGCGACGAATTTTGGGCTGCCCCAATCCGGATCCATCGAAGAATATGTGGAGTATCCGCTATTAAAAGTGGTCTCGTTCAACTAAATGTAACTACTCACGCGTTTTTAGGGGGAGGATCCGCCTTAGTTTCACTCGTTACTGGTGGTGAAGTTTGGCTTCGAGGTGCTAGTCGTCTCGCTTTGATCCTGTAGTAGCTTAGGGGATGCTTGACACGTTCGCAGATATCATCTTTGCTGCGACAGATTCCGTGGGTGCGAAGGGTATCGCATAGTGGCGGGGTGTATCTAGTCTTGTTTCCGCGTGCTCCAGCGATATGCTCTATCTGATATCGTGTCATCGCCTCGTCAAAGTCGGTTACGCTGACGTACAGGTCAACCATGCTCTCTATGGGCATTCCGACATTTACGAGGAAGCTTGTTAATGCGAAGCGCTCCATATGACTAGCTCTTCGGCCTGAGAGGAGCCCCTCTAGACAGTAACGGATGCATGGGGGGAAAGCCTCGCGGATTACCTCGGTGGGCATATCCGCAGCTCCCAATTTGCTTCTATTCTCCTCGAAGATTTTATTGATCCGGTCTAGCCTTTGCTGGATTGGCTCTGGCACTTGGAACTTGACATGGCGGGAGACTCGATCCCTAATCGTTGTCTCCACCTCACCTTGCATGAGTCGAGCAACCTCATTCTGCTGAAGCAGTACGTAGCCGTCCTTCACTACTCTATTCACAAGCTTCCACTTATCTTCGTGAAAAGCATCGCTGGCTCGGAGGAAATCGGTGAAATGGAGGCTGAAACTGTAATTAAGATTGTCGTAGTTCTCTTTAGCCTCTTGTAGATCCCAATTGAACTCAGTTTTGGCGATTTGGAAAAGGAATTTGCGGTCCTCCTTCTGTAGGAGGAGGTAAACGCGAACCGCTTCAGCGAGAGCATAACGTCGATCTAGGAAACTCTCACCCTTTAACGCGACGAGCATAGAGGCTACAGGGTAGCTGATAAGTTCAGTCATATAGTCATCAAGCTTCGCCTCTACGATACCGTTCAAGATAGCTTCAGTAACCCTATCTGTAGCCCTATCAAGAACTTTAGCATATGTCGGATCCGCGAGGTCAGTGAGTTGTATGTTAAGCGCGTCAATTAACTTAACCGCATCCTTCAGGTAGGGATATTTCGCCGCCTCGCGCTCAGACATGCTAGTCAGCTTAGCTTTGGGGCCGATGAATTTTAGACTTTAGGCTTAGTTTTCCTCCTTTTTTTAAGGAGATCGAACTGCCGATCATAAACTAGGAGAGCATCATAACCCCTATCTTTCTCTCTGATGAAGTCGACTTCGGAGAGAGTTAATTCATTGAAAAAGAAGGCGTTGTTGTGAGAAGACTTTAGAGTCTGTTCTCTGTTTGCATTGGTTGCTAAACTGATGTTAAGCTTACCGTCTTTTAGATAGACTTTAGCCGAGTTTCTATCGTTAGAGTAAGTACCGATGTATCTCTCAGGTTCATGAGGCATGGAGGTTTCAACGTGTTTGAATCGTTGATGACTGAGAAACCACCGGTACAACTCCTTGTTGCTGTAAGTATCTGTCCAGCTGTCGTGCTCAGCCTCAGGATAGACAATGAACTGGACATTTCTGAATTGAGTTAATGCATCGCTCATAATCTCAGAGTTCTTTATTGATACTATCGGGTCTTTAGCACCGTGGAAGATCCATGTAGGAGTGTGGCGTATCTTCCAGGCAGTTGATGGGTCTCCACCCCCGCAGATAGGCGCTATTGCTGCAAAAAGCTCAGGGTACCTCATCGCAGTTTCCCATGTTCCATAGCCACCCATACTGAGTCCCGTCAAGTAGACGCGATCCTCATCTACTCGGTATTTCTGCAAGATGTCCTTCAGTAAACAGACAACCAAGTCAGGTAACCAACGCTCATTCGTTGGAACCTGCGGAGATACCACAATAAATGGGAGTTTTTCACCTGCTTCAAGTAGTTTCGGAGGCCCATGAATCTTTACTAGTTGGAGATCATCTCCTCTTTCACCGGCGCCGTGTAGGAAGAAGAGTAGAGGCCATTTAGTTATTAGATCAGAAGTGTATGCTTCAGGTAGGTATAGAAGGTACTTTATCTCTTTCGCGTATCTGTGTTCAGTCTGCCCGATCATTGATAGCCCTAAACAACACGTTAGTTGAGAGATGAAATAGATTTCGGGAGCCTAATCGATGAGGAGGTGACCCTTAACCACTGTTACAGCGGGACCTGTGAGATAGACGCGTTTATCATCCAGATCTAGAAGGAGCTCCCCCCCTCGCGCTGAGGCTTGATACGCTTTCATCTCATTTTTCACTAGCTTTTCGCTCCAGTAAGGGGTTAAAACTGTATGTACTGAGCCAGTAACAGGATCTTCATTTATCCCAAGCCACGGCGCGAAGAAACGGCTTACGAAATCGAACTCTGATCCATGCGCTGTAACGCATACAGCTTTTATATCGAGTTCCGTCTTGGCTGAGAACAACTTACTAAAGTCTGGTTTAATTCCCCTAACTATTTTCTCGTTTTCAACGACGAGTATAAGGTAACCGTTATGATAACCATATACAGCTTCACAGGCTTTTTTCAAGCCAAGCCCTGCCAGTATCTCGTAGGGTGTTACAACTTTCTCTGGATCATCTCTTGGAAAATCGAGTTTGACCCCCTTCGAGACCCTAGTAGCAGTGAGAATCCCACTTAAGGTATGGAATGAAACCTTATCTGATTTCACATCAAGTTGCTCAAAAATAATATGGGCAGTTGCTAGAGTTGCGTGACCGCACAATTTGATCTCGACTTTGGGTGTGAACCAGCGAAGTCTGTATTCGTCTTTCTTAATCTTCTCAACGAAGGCTGTTTCCGGATGCTCCATCTCAGCGGCGATGGATCTGTAAAGCTCATCGTCGAGACTGCAGCTTATGAGGCACACAGCGGCGGGGTTACCGCCGAAAGGTTTTGAGGTGAACGCGTCGACACCGAATAGGGGAACCCAAGTTCTCGGCATAGTTTGAGCTAATTGGGTCTCCGAGAAAAAGATTTCGAGCTAGAGATAATTGTCAGCGAAGTGCTTTAGGCGTCTTAACCCCTCAGGCATCCATGTTCGACCGTAGCTTATCCTGAAGTTATTTCCAGGGTAGTTGAAAACCATGCCCGGCCACACCATCACATGTTCTCGTTTAGCGTACTCTTCTGTGAACTTTTCAACATTCATACCTATTAACTCAGGGAAACCCACGGTGGCTCCCCGAGGTCGAACCCACCGAAAGTGGTCGCTATAGGTCTCGAAGAACTCATC
>JBFYNP010000020.1:0-11165 GCA_041304325.1 Candidatus Bathyarchaeota archaeon | reverse complement strand
AAACAGCCATCCTAGATGAGGAAGGAACCCTCCTTGATGAGATCCGATTCGCGAATAACCCAGATGACATCGAGGAATTCGCAGCCAAGCTTTCGACCTTCCACGACGAGGTGAAGGCGGTTGTCGAATCCACAGGGAACCTGTGGATACAGATCCATGACCGGCTTGAGGAGCACGGATTCGACGTAGCATTATCCAACCCAGGCAAGACAAGGTTGATCGCGGAGGCGAAGGTGAAGACAGACAAAGTCGACGCCCGGACACTAGCCGCTCTGCTCCGCGCCGACATGCTGCCCACCTGCTACGTGCCAGGCGAGGAGCTCCGAAGCAGACGAGAGCTCCTCAGACACCGGTTGAACATGGTTAAGATACGTACTGGAGTCAAGAACCGTGTTCACGGCCTCCTCGACAAGCATGGCCTCCGTATGCTTGGTATCACGCCGTTCAGCAAGGACAACGTCGCTTGGATCCGGGAGCAGAGCTTCGGGTTTATGGATGACGCCATTGTACGGAGCGACTTGGCGGTTCTGGAGGCGGTTGACGGCCAGGTTACGCTCATCGAGGAGAAGATCGCGGCAATCGCAGCGGAGGATCGGAGTGTGCGGTTGTTGATGACGATGACTGGAGTCGGGTACTTCACCGCAATGCTTGTTATGGCGGAGGTTGGTGACGTTGGCAGGTTCCGGGGCGATAAGGAGTTCGCTTCGTGGATGGGGCTGGTGCCTTCGGTGCATCAGTCGGGTGAGAAGATCCGGATGGGTGGTGTCTCCGGGCCGGGTAATAAGCGGTTGAGGTGGGCGTTGGTGGAGTCGGCTCAAGCTGCGGTGCGGTTTGATCCCAGATTCGGTGGGCTCTATGAGCGGGTGTCGAAGCGTAGAGGTAAGGGGTGTGCCGTGGTGGCTGTGACGCATGAGATGTCGCGGATCATGTACTTCATGCTGGTGAGGGGTGAGCCTTATCGGGGTGAGAATCTGGGGTTGACGGAGAGAAAACTTAAGAGTATGGGGAAGAAAGCGTTTGATGGCCTGCGGAACTAGTGGGATGCTGGGGCTCCTGAAAACGTTTAACATAGGAGCGCGCAGTGATTTAGATTAATTCATGCTTGCGATAATAATATATTTTCATACTTGGAGATAAGTTAAACATGAAGTTCAACTGTAGAGCCTATAGAAATACCATGGAGGAGTGGGACAACCCGAAGAAATCTGAACGAATAGATTATACGGTTGAAGCAAAAACCTTAAAGGAAGCTAAGGATAAGGCGAGTCTTGAAACTTTTAATTTTGATATGCAGAGCCCAAACAAGATCGTCCAAAAGATTGAGATAGAGATAGATGGAAAATGGCAAAAAATAGAATAAAGTGCATGTAACTAGAGTTCATTAAAATCCAAATATTTACATTTATTCAGGTTAAATCCGCGCGAACGACAAAATAAGACTCTTATTCACAAAGATCATTTTTTTTAAGCTTATATTCATTA
The DNA here is from genome assembly GCA_041304325.1 of Candidatus Bathyarchaeota archaeon. GTDB lineage: Archaea > Thermoproteota > Bathyarchaeia > TCS64 > TCS64 > UBA8941. The sequence goes on along the minus strand of JBFYNP010000020.1, from coordinate 9,683 downwards.
GCACTAAGTTAAAAAAATATTAGAAAACCTGATTGTTGCGTATCGCGCGAGCAATATACAATTTATAAATACGGATCCCCTATTATCTTTAGGTGAGTTTATGTTTCACAAAACTAAATTATTGACCTTTTTTTTAATATTCATACTATCTATCAGCCCATCAATAGGTATCGTCACCGCTGTGACTGATGTTCCCCTACCAGGAGCATTGGTAATAGCTGACGGAGATGGAGGCAACGGCGTAGGTATAGCTAACTTATCGGGGCAATACCTCATCGAACAAGGTCTTGGTACAGGACTCTATAATATGACAGCCTCGTTCGAAGGCTATATTAGCCAAGATCTCTCTAAAATCTCAGTTACCGCAGAGGTTGAAACCCCCAACATCAACTTCCTTCTTCTCCGCTCAGGAGGAATTTCAGGTAAGGTGACGGATTCGGTCTCAGGAAAAGCTTTGAAAGATGTAATGGTTTTTGCCTCAAGCAAAACTGGGATCAACTTCCTCTCCTACGCGATAACGGATAGTGACGGTAACTATATGATCATCTCAAACCTACCAACAGGCAAATACAATGTAACTGTAGCCATGGCAACAGGATACCTCACGAAAACTGTGACGGAAGTCTCAGTAACTGCAGGTGTTGAGACAAAAAACATCAATCTTGCTCTACTCAAATCTGGAGTGATCAAAGGAAAAGTAACCTCAGCTGTTGGAGGTCAAGCAATTGAAGGACTCACAGTCCTTGCGACCGGGGACAATGTGGAAGGTATGGGTTACGCCAAAACCGACGTCAACGGTGACTACCGAATTGATTCTGGTCTAGAGACAGGAAAATATGAAGTAAATATAATGATGCCAAAAGGCTATATCTCCAATAAAGTGACGGATGTCTCAGTTACAGCAAACGCTGAGACAACCGTAAACATTGCTCTAGTCAAATCTGGAGTGATCTCTGGCAAAATAACCTCAACTGAAGGGGATCAGCCTCTAAAAGGAATCACCGTCATCGCTATGGGGGGTAGCGGAGGTATGGCTACAGCTCAGACAGATGAGAAAGGTTTCTACAGACTTGATTCGGGTCTCGAGACAGGCAAATACTCGGTTACAGCAACGTCAGGAACTAATATTAACTCCGTTTCAGATGTCAGCGTCACAGCGGGTCAGGAGACAGCAAACGTCAACATGACTCTCACCGTTACACCCCCAGCTCCATCAGGAATCATTAAAGGAAGAGTAACCGATAATAAGAATGAGGCAATAGAAGGTGCTCAAGTCTCTGTATCCGGTGACGAAGGCTCAGAAACCACAAACACTGATATCCAAGGTAACTACGAGATCTCGGAAGGATTAGGTACAGGCACATACACCGTCACAGTCACCGAGGTAGGCTACATCGACAGCGAAAAGACGGATGTCTCCATTACAGTAGGAAGTGTTACATCCGACGTGAACTTTAAGCTAGAGCCTTTACCAGCCGAACAGTCAGGCAAAATCTCCGGCACAGTACGTGGAGAAGCAAACCCATTAGGGAGCAAAACGCCAAGCACAATCACCTGCACCGTAGACAAAACTACAATCAACACCGGTGAATCAATTACAGCATCTGGGGCTATCAGCCCTGCAGTCTCAGGAGCAACCGTGTCTCTATCCTTTAAGAAAGAAACCACAAGCATCCCAGTTACTGCAACAACCGGAGCAGATGGCAAGTACAGTACCGTTTACAAACCAGCATCAACCGGATCATGGACCGTATCCGCTTCTTGGGCTGGAAATACAGTATACAACGGAGCAACAAGCCAACCAGCAGCCTTTACTGTAAATGAGGCATCAGCAAACGGAAATCTCAAAATCATCACAAAAGACTCCACTGGAAACATGATTATTGGCGTAGTCGTCTCTTCTACAGCGCAACCCAGCGGACAGCAAGCGCTCAGCGGAACAACCCAGACTGACGGATCCATAACCTTCACCGGCGTAAAACCCGGCAGCTATACGTTACAGGCTGTTAAAACAGGTTATTCGACCACAACAGGAACCCAGGATGTCGTAGCAGGCAGCACAGCTACCATCACAATAACTCTGCAAGCTTCATCCGCAGCAACGGGTGATCTTAAAGTCACCGTCAAGGATTCAAGTGGAGTGGCAGTCTCAGGAGCTACTGTAACATCCACCGCTATGCCCAGCGGACAAGCCGCGCTTAGCGGAACCACTGGAGCTGATGGAACAGCCACATTCACCGGAGTAATCCTCGGAGCGTACACGATGCAGGCAGCTAAAAACGATTATACAACCGCAACTGGAACAGGCAGCGCTGTAGCTGGCAGCGTAACAACCATCAGCATTACATTGAAGTCATCAAGCAGCGGAGGCGGAATACCTGGTTTCCCAATCCAAGCAACTTTAATGGGAATCATGTTAGCCATAATCTTGTTCTGGACTCTCCAGCGCAAGCTTCAACCCATTAAAAACAACGTTTTCTAATTTTTGAACAAAGTACATCATTCGAGTGTGAATTCACCACTAATATTATTTAACAAGTTGATTGGAACACTTCATTCAAAGGCAGTATTAATTACTATACTAAGCGTGCGCTAGGGGAAGCGTAGCTACGTATGCCTTTCAACCGCATTATGAGGAGGGCTTTGAGGATGCGCGCGTGCTCGGTAACTTCATGTTTGTGAAGACCACTAAAGCAGGTCAAGGATTTTTCACAGGTGTAAAAAAATAAGTACTTTTTCCATAAATATGTATACGTACTAATAAGCAGAGAAGACCCCTAATTTTTTAAGACCTTAAAAACATGTTTAACACGTGCAAAATTATGGAGTTAAATCCAAGTTACTCGCTTAACTTTATTCATAATGACTTATCAAGAAAAACACTTCAAAGTGGAGAAGCAAAAGCAATACTTGATTCACGTAATCTCACAATAAGTTCAAATAATAATCAAGTTGTATCAATACCTTTTTTTGATATTCAGGGTATTGTTGATGAAGATTATTCAGTAGTACTCTTCCTTTCTTCGGGTGAAAGAATAACTCTCACCCATATTGGTTACGATTACGAGAACTTTCTAAGCAACTTATACAAAAACAGAAACGCGTTACTCTTGAAATATATGCTGATGGAAGAGGCGAATTTAGCTGCAGGAATAGAGGCTAATTATAAGTTCAAAGATGAATATGGTGATGAACGTGAGGGTATCTGCGAAGCAAGGGTCTATGAATCAGCTGTAGTCATATTGCCTAAAAAAACAGAACCCATTAGAATCCCTATCAGCTACATAAACGATTTTTCCTTAAATGACTACATTTTTACATTAACATCAGGTTTAAAGCAGAAACTATACCTAAGTCAAATGGGAAAAAAAACAGATTATTTCAACAGGAGCCTTATAAAAGCCTTCGATGACATGAATTTAAGAACTCTAAAACTATTAGTAGATGCATTTCCAGAAATTGACCAGCAAAAACTACGAGAAGCCATACCATTTTTTTCAGATGGAAAATCGGTCTCCCGAAACCAAATAGAAAGCATTTCCCCACAATTATGGGTTTCAATTGATAAAAAGATTCAGGACTCAGGACTCCTAGAAGAATATACCCATTTGAAAAAACTCTCCAACCAGGGAGAAGTATGGGTAGGAATTAAAAGAGGCTTACTGGGCGAATTAACAGGAGAATACATTTGGTTCATGGTTCCAATATTCAGTAAAGATCCCAATAGACCAGGAAACACCTTAGTAGTGGAGGCAGTGTCAACGCTAGATTCAGGCTTAGCCACTTATATCTTCAGAATAATGGATCGCGAAAAATACGGGAAGGGTATCGAGGAGGAGTTGATGAGACAAGAGGCTCATAAATTCATGGACAAAACAAATCAATGCATGATTGAGATTAATTTTAGGCGTGAACCAATATACCTGAGCGAAGATAAACTAGTTGAACCTGAAAATGAGAAATATCTCTACGCAACAAAAAAATTAGATAGTTTAAAACATCTAAGAAAGCAATTCGTTGGAAGAATAATTCATTCATCCCCTGAACAATGGAAAAAAAGCCTAGAAGAATTACTAACATACAACATACGAAGAATTGATAACGAAGAAAAGTCTATTAATACTCAGGGATAAATATGGCGGGATATAAACACCCATGTAAATACTGCGGAAAACTTGTCTCCTCCGAGGATAGCACTTGCTCTTTCTGCGGTAAATATAACCCAACGGGACCCACAAAATGTCCCAAATGTAGGCGCAATACCCAAGATGATCAGATAAAATGCAGCGACTGCGGGCAAAGTCTCCAGATTAAATGCCCACACTGCGGACAAATAACATTCTTCGGAGATTACTGCAAAAAATGCGGCAAACCCCTAACAGTTAAATGCAGCAAATGCGGAGAAGAGCAGCCGCCAGTAAGTAATAAATGTATTAAATGTGGAAAAACAATGTAGAAGTGACCATAACATGACTATGCAATCATTTACCCGAAACTACGAGGATAACAGCACAGAAGCTGGATTCCAGTTCACGTTCTACTGCGACCTCTGCAGCGACGGGTTCAAGTCAAGGTTCATAGAATCCGAATCCTATAAGAGAGGCGGTTTTCTAAGAGGCCTTGGAAGAGCCGTATCCCTAGGAGCAGACATTGTAGGCCAAGGCGGGTTAGGTGGCCACTTTGAGAGCGGAACAAATATTCTCAGCGAACGCTTTCAAGGTATGTCTCCTGAGTGGCAGAAAGAGCATGAGCAGGCTTTCAAAGTAGCTCAGAATGAGGCGCAGGAACACTTCCATAGGTGTCCAAAGTGTAGGAAGTATTGCTGTGAGAGTGATTGGAATGAGCAGGATAATCTGTGTGTGGAGTGTGCTCCTCGTGAGAATGTTGAGGTTGCTGCCGCGAGGGCTGGTAAGATGGTGGAGGATATTAGGGCTAGGGCTGGGGAGACACAGGTTTTTACAGGTGAGGTTGAGAGGCGTCAGACTGTTTGTCCTCAGTGTGGTAAGCCTTCGGGTGAGGGTAAGTTCTGTAATAACTGCGGTGCTTCGCTGAGTTTAGCTAAATGCCCAAAATGTGGAGCTAAGAACGTGGCAGGCACAAGGTTCTGTGGTGAATGTGGATCAAAAATATCTTAACATTTAATGGCAGCGTCATTTCATTCTAGCGTTTACTTATAACTGTTCAATCGGTTTTATTATTCAGAAAGCGTGCGTGGATATAATTTAATTATATCCCTAATATACACATGTGGCGAATCCTTTTAAAAATAAACTCAAAATATTGGGGGTTTAGCTCCATCCAACGAACTCTTCCGTCATGCCCTGAGCCATGACTTTTACAGGGATCGGCGCAGAGGATGTCCACCAGAACGTAAAGAGGATACCGCTACGGTCGGCGGTGTACTTTGTGCACTGGTAAGTTTTACCTCCCACGGTTATTGTCTCGGGTCCAACTTTGGTTAATGGGAAGTTTTTACCTACTCTGATCCAGCAGTGATCCTTATAGTTTTCAGCCCATTCTGAAGCCTGAAGCTCTTCACCATCTAGGTAGCCACCGATATATATGCCGTCTTTGTTATAGTAGCTGTCTTCGATAACTTCGACACCGTTGATCATCGAGGTGCCTTTTATTCGGTAGGCTGAGACGCCTTTGAAAGTTGTTTCTGAGAACTCTGTTTTTACATCCATTGGTGGGCCTCCGAGGCTGAGTTTCGAGTTCAGAGTTTTGAATTTCGAGAAGTCGTACATGTCGGGTACTGTAAGTGGCTCTTTTCCGGTGACGGTTGACCCAATGCCTGTGATGTTTCCCAGGATATCTGGGCGTACGTATACTGTGATTGCTGCCGCGCCCAGTAATACAACTATTAAACCAACAATTTTTAGATTCATAGCACACCCTCTCCTAGGCAGTGTTGTCCCGCAATTTCATTGATCCACGGTACTTCTGCCATTGAATAGGTTTTCCAGATATATATATCAAAATAAATAATATAAATTTATCGAGAAAGGGGTCATCACACACGCATCTATGAACTAAGCCTAACTGAGTTAAACGATAAATACTAAAACAAACCAGGTTGCATTAAATGGGCGTTGTATTCCATATTCAACACTATGCAATCCACGATGGCCCAGGGATACGAACAATTATCTTCTTAAAAGGGTGTCCGCTTGACTGTCCATGGTGTCATAATCCGGAGAGTAAGAAAGAAACACCCGAGTTCATGTGGACAAATGAAAGATGCATCAGATGCGGTTCATGTGTTGAGAGCTGCTCAAATAACGCGATATCCTTCAATCCAGATCTAAAAATAGACGAGAAACTGTGCATAAAATGCGGTAAATGTGTAGAAGCTTGTAATGCGGAAGCCCTGGTTTCTGTAGGAGTAGAAATGTCCGTTGAGACAGTCATAGCGGAAATCGATAAGGATCAACCATTTTACGAGGAATCAGGAGGAGGAGTCACATTCAGTGGAGGTGAACCTCTCATGCAACCAGAATTTCTCCGAGAACTCCTTAAGAAATGTAGAACACGAGGGATCCATACGGCAGTTGAGACATCAGGTTACGCTGATCCCTCAATAGTAGAATCGATCAAGGATCTTGTTGATCTTTGGCTCTACGACCTGAAGATTATGAACTCAGATCTCCACCGAAAAATACTGGGAGCTCCCAACGAAAAAGTCATTGAAAATCTTAAACTCCTTAACGGGAGAAATGTAATCATCAGGATCCCCATTATTCCTGACGTCAACGATGGGGACGAGAACATTGATAGTGTTGGACGTCTCGCCTCGGAACTTGGGATCAGAGAGATACATTTACTGCCTTACCATAAAGCGGGAAGCGATAAAATGAATAGACTCAATAAAACGACATCGTCATTTAGTTTATTTGAAGCGCCGAAGGAAGAGGTAATCATAAGTATCATCCATCGGCTAGAGCGATACGGATTAAAAGTACAGATAGGAGGATAAGTTGTGCGTGACAGGGTTAAGAAGCTAAGGGAGCAGAGCACAGAGACACGCCCATTCCTCTCACTAGAGAGGGCTGAGCTCCTCACCGAGTTCTACAAGCAGAAGGAAAACCTCAAGTATAGTGTTCCGGTAACCCGGGCTCTAGCTTTAAAACACCTACTTCTTAACAAATCGATAGCAATTGAACCCGATGAACTCATAGTTGGAGAGCGCGGACCATCGCCAAGAGCAGCACCGACATTCCCGGAGCTCTGCTGCCATACCATAGAGGACCTCCAGGTAATGAACTCACGTGAGAGAACCCCATTTAAAGTCACAGAGGAGACTCGAAAGATCCAGGAGGAGATAATTATTCCATTCTGGAGCGGACGAAGCATGAGGGACCGCATCTTTAACGCGATGACACCTGAATGGATCGACTCCTTTGAAGCGGGCATATTCACCGAGTTCATGGAGCAGCGAGCACCCGGCCACGCCGTTATGGGTGATAAAATTTACAAACGTGGCTTAAACGGCCTAAAACAGGATATAAAACGGAGCTTAGACGCGATTGACTGGCTTAAAGACTCAGAAGCGTACGGGAAGAGTGAAGAGCTAAAAGCTATGGAGATAGCGGCGGAGGCGGTTACGAGTTACGCAAAGCGTTACTCTGAACTCGCTCAGGAACTTGCAGAAATCGAGGAGGATCCTCATCGGAAAGCTGAATTGATTCGGATAGGTGAAGTATGCTCCCGTGTTCCCGCCGAACCCCCACGTGATTTCTGGGAAACACTACAAGCGTACTGGTTCTGTCACATAAGCATAGTCACAGAACTCAACACCTGGGACAGCTACTGCCCTGGACGCCTTGATCAGCATCTAATCAATCAATATAGAGAGGGCCTCAAAGAAGGCACATTAAACCAAGAAGATGCAACGGAGCTTCTAGAATGCTTCTGGGTTAAATTCAACAATCAGCCAGCTCCTCCAAAAGTCAGTATCACCGAGGAACAGAGCGGCACATACCAGGACTTCGCCCTCATCAACGTAGGGGGAGTAAACCCCGATGGAAGTGATGCAGTAAACGAGTTGAGCTATCTTATCCTTGATGTAGTCAAGGAGATGCACTTAATCCAGCCGAGTGCATGCATCCAGTTGAGCAAAAAGAACCCTGACAGTTTTCTCAAACACGCAATCGGAGTTGTAAAAGAAGGGTTTGGACAACCAAGCATTTTCAACACCGATGTAATTCAGATGGAGTTCCTCCGCGCCGGCAAGACTTTAGAGGATGCTCGAATTGGCGGTCCAAGTGGCTGCGTCGAGATCAGCGTGTTCGGCAAAGAAAACTGCAACCTAACAGGTTACCTTAACTGGCCTAAGATATTTGAAATAGCACTGAATAACGGTGTTGACCCTGAATCTGGTAAAAAGATTGGTGTAGAGACAGGCGATCCAGTTAACTTTACAGATTTTACTCAAGTAATTGAAGCCTATAGGAAGCAGCTTAATCACTTCATTAACATAAAAATCCGGGGAAACAACGTAATTGAACGATTATTCGCGGAGTATATGCCTACTCCTATGATGAGTCTCCTCGTCGACGATTGTATAGAGCGGGGTAAGGACTACCATAATGGTGGTGCCCGGTACAACTCTACGTATATTCAGGGCGTCGGTATAAGTAGCTTAACAGACAGTCTAAGTGCAATCAAATACCATGTCTTCGACAACAATAATTTAACAATGAAAGATCTACTGGCGCAGCTTCGAAGCAACTTCCCAGACGAACGGGTTCGCCAGCTCTTCCTAAACAAGACACCAAAATACGGTAACGATGATGACTACGCCGACGAGATAGCGAAGACAGTCTTCAACTACTATTTCGAAGCTCTCGATGGACGCCCCAACACAAAAGGTGGACAGTACAGAATGAATCTTCTACCTACAACGGTGCACGTTTACTTCGGACGAGTCACCGGAGCTACCCCCGATGGCAGAAAAGCTAGAGAACCACTTAACGATGGTATCAGCCCCGTGCACGGAGCAGACAAAAAAGGGCCGACATCAGTCATCAAGACAGCCAGTAAACTAGACCACGCCTGCACCGGCGGAACCCTTCTTAACCAGAAGTTTCTACCAAGCCTCCTTGAGGGTGAAGGCAGCTTAGATCGACTTGCTAGCTTAATCCGAACCTATTTCCGGCTTGACGGCCACCACATACAATTCAACGTCGTCGACTCCAAGACCTTAAGAGACGCTCAGGATAACCCAGAGAAGTATCGTGATCTCATAGTCCGCGTCGCGGGGTATAGTGACTACTTCGTAGATATAGGAAAAGAGCTACAGGAAGAAATAATCGCACGAACAGAGCAGAAACAAATGTAAAGTAGTTATTTATAGTCCATTTTTATATCATTTATGAAAAAGTTTAGCAGTTTTCTAGCATATTCATCCATTATTTTGATGCGTGGATGTAATTGGTTTTTTATATTTTCCGCGACTTTCTGCTTTTGAACTGATTTGACTAAGATACTCCTCGTTGGTGAGTCGTGGGTAAGCGTTACCACCCATTACAAAGGATTCGATCACTTCGTATCTGGAGGATACGATACAGGCGTTGCCTGGTTCAGAAAAGCAATGGAGGGATGGATCGAATGGGAACACATGCCCAGCCATGAGGCACAGACATCATTTCCAACAGAGATGGAGAACCTCAAGGATATCAAAG
>JBFYNP010000019.1:0-2893 GCA_041304325.1 Candidatus Bathyarchaeota archaeon | reverse complement strand
CTTTGATTAGCTCGATGACCTTTGGCGCAACATTCATGACGGCGCTGTGGCCGAATCCAACCATAACTGAGCCTGATTCTACATCATCGGGAAAACCTGACATTTTGAGGGCTTTCTCGATTACGGGAGAAAAGTTCTTTTCCGGTATGTGGGTGACTCCAGGCCACCCGACTAAACCAGTCGTGAAAATATTACTCTTATAGCTCTCAGCTGGACGCTGAATGCAGTTAGTGGTCATAAGGATAGCACCGGGGAAAGAGTAGAACTCCTTGATCTGGTTCTGCCAAGCAGTACCGTAGTGCCCATAGAAGTGGCTGTACTTCTTCAGCTGAGGGTACCCATGAGTTGGAAGCATCTCACCATGCGTGTAAACGTAGATTCCCTTACCCTCAGTCTGTTTGAGTATAAGCTCAAGATCGTGAAGGTCGTGACCGGATACTAGGATCGCTTTACCTTTAATATGGCCAAGAGGAACCTTAGTTGGCACAGGATCTCCGTATCTGCCGGTGTTCGCCTGGTCGAGAAGCTCCATAGCTCGAAGATTGATCTTTCCGGCTTCCATAACGAGGGCAAGGTAACCGTTCAAATCCATTTTGGGATCGGCCGTCGCTGCTAATCCCTTCTCGATAAAAGCGTAGACCTGCGCATCCTCCTTTCCAAGAATCGCGGCATGATCCGCATACGCAGCTATGCCTTTGATACCATAAATGAGAGTCCAACGCAGACCATGAACATCGCTACCCGAATCTGGCTCAGACTTGATACCAACCTTCTTCCCCTGTGTAATCATCCCTTGCACTGTATCGGCTGGTTGGAACGTGGAAGGGCCTTCAAAAATGTTAGACTTGACAAGTTTCTGTAGATTTTCTCTTCGGAAAACCGTTTCTTTAATTAACTCCGCGATACGCTCGCCATCAAAGTTGACGTTAGTCAACGTCGAAAACATCGCCTTACAAACGAACAGGTCATCCGCTTTATCATAGATTCCTCGATGACGACCAGCTACAGCGACGACACTATAACCCTTAAGGGCATAAACAAGCAAATCCTGAAGAGCCGCCAAATCAGGGTTCTTCCCACATACACCCATGACACTACAACCAGTACCTTGAGCAGTTTGCTCACACTGATAGCAGAACATAGGGGGTAAATCAACCGCTACATCAGCCACAATATGGCTTGAACCAGTATCCGTTCCATGTCCATGACTCATATCATTCATCTCCTTACATAATCTTACTTCGAGTCTGCGCAGGCGCCTTTGAAAGGACAGTAATTCTCCGAGTGCTGCTTTACAACTCTAAATAGCTGCTCAACAGTCTCCCCCTGAAGCATGTACACCTTCTCCTTACCACGCCTAACAACAACAATTATCCCACATCTCTCAAGAGGCTTCAAGTTATGGCTCACCATACTCTGCTCCTGACCGAGAGCTTCCGCAAGCGAAGAGACGTTCATCGGACCCCCCATAAGCTTCTCCAGCACCGCTAGACGCGTCGGGTTAGCTAATGTTGAGAAAAAGCCATAACATATTTCGGTCAGTCCGCGTTTCAAATCCTACACTTCACTTGAATATTTTTTCATATGAAGAATACTTCAACAACATATAAACTTAATGGCAACGGTACTTACAGTAATTTCAGACGAATCTGTTAAAGGTCAACATTTATAAATCACTACCCAACTCGCCATAATGTCACAAGTGAGCAAATAATGACACTAACCATAGACACAGCCAGCGAAGGACTAGCAATGGTTCTAAAAGATTACCAAGAGGAAGCCCTCCGATTCATCTGGGAGAATAAAGGACACGGCGCCAGCAGCCGCGAGGTCTGGAACCACGTCAACAAAACACTCAAAACACGGAGCATCAGCCGTGCCTCAATAATCAACTTCCTAAATGCGATGGTAGACGAAAGTGTGCTAAACTACACCGAAATCACAGGTAAAGGCGGCCACAGGAGAATCTACTCCAACAAGCTCAACGAAGCCCAATTCAAACAATATGTCGCCGAGACCGTTATCGGTAACCTTATGCGCGACTTCCCATCCGAAACAAAACAAGCCATCAGTCGCGTAAAGTAAACTCTACCTTTTAGCATATTTCCTTTTTTTCAACCAACCAATTTAGATCATAACACTAATTTCTACATAAATAATAGCAGTGTTGTGGATCAGCTAAACAAAGCCACCGAACCCTAAATCAAAAATCTTACCCTTGAACCCCTCCCAGCTGTTTTATACCAAAACCGACTACTATTTTCCTAGATTCTGATGACCAAAATAACAGAGGAGAAGAAAACAGCTTTCAAATGGATCGAGGACAACTCCGAGAGAGCCAGCGACCTACACCAACTAATATGGCGATACGCGGAAACGAGCCTACGCGAGTATAAGAGCTGCGAAGCCCTCGTAAAATTCCATCGAGACGAAGGATTCAGGGTGGAAGAAGGCATCGCCGGAATGCCTACAGCCTATGTAGCGACATGGGGAGAAGGAAAACCAGTGATCAGCACCTACACTGAGTACGATGCTGTGCCCGAGACAGCGCAGGAACCCGTGACTCATCGTGAAACGGATAACCCATGGCAAGCTGGCCACACAGATCCCCACAGCGCTTTAGGAGTAGCAGCTGCAATCGGAGCGCACGCCACAAAACATGCTTTGGAGAAGCATGGTCTCAAAGGCACCGTGAAGATATTTGGTGCCCCCGCGGAGAAGATCTGTGTCGCAAAACCCTTCGAGGCTGCTCGTGGCTACTACGACGGTCTAGACGCTTGTGTAGCATGGCATCCACGTGGTTCCACATCTGTGATGTATGAAACCCAGTGGGGAAGTTACTGGTGCGTCGCATTTATCTTCACATGCACTGAACCTGAAAAATGGCTAAGCT
>JBFYNP010000018.1:0-20819 GCA_041304325.1 Candidatus Bathyarchaeota archaeon | reverse complement strand
TCTGCCCTGGAGACGTACTCAGAGAAGGTGAAGGCACCCCCCAGGTATCTTACCCTGAAGAATGCTGTCACTGTGGCGCATGTATGATGGATTGCCCTGTAAACGCAATAAAGCTAAATCTTCCACTGTGGATGAAGCCAGTTACTAAGCGAGTAAAATAGGGAAGGCAATTGAATACGCTACACCAGGCTATCTATTCCAACTTCCAATGATACAGGTAAATAAAATAATTAAGTTTCTCATCATCAATCTCGATGATTTCAACAGGTGTCCATTTAATAATAGGATAATTTAGAGTTACAACTCTTGCTCCAGGCTTAAGCTCCTTCTCAAGTTTAATCCTAACCTTTTCGGTGGCGTTTTTCAACAGATACATCGTGACTACATCAGCTGAGCTAAGGTTCACATCAAATAAGTTCCCTCTTCTAAACTCAACATCATCGATTAACCCTAAAGCTACAGCCTTTCGCTTAGCCTCATAGACCAGTTGACCTATTAGGTCAACTCCAAAACTTTTTGCTCCAAATTTCTGAGCCGCCATGATGACTATACGTCCGTCACCACAGCCTAAATCAAACAAAGTATCCCCCGTTTTCAAACCAGCGCACTCAAGCATCCTTCTAACAACCCTCAAAGGCGCAGGCACATAGGGAGCAATCGAATCATAAACATCATTGATGCTACTCGGGAAAACAGAGGGCTGAACAGATTCGGTTCTTTTATATTTATTCCTCATATTTCCATTACGACTCCCAAGTCACATCTCAAGTGCGCTCAACAGGACTATGTTTCCAGCCAATATTATACGAACCTATAACGTCATTGTGAGCAATTCCTATTTAATCAATCGCGCAACATGTTCTATAAGTTAACTATCTTCTACAAGTTTAGTGCTAAGAAGTAGGCTGAAACCCCCATTATCATCCAACCAATAATATTAATGGCATACCAGAAGTCACGTGCCCACCATTTATTGACGATTAGAGCAAAGAATGGGAACTCGAAGTTTTTATCTTTGTTCCAGGAGACTATCTCTACCTGCCAAAGGCTGATGAATTGAAGTGCTGTTGAAAGCATTAATCCTAAGATTGGAAAAAGTGGATCCAGATTTAATCCCTGAATATCTAGGGGACAAGTGAAATATCCATCTTTCGAAATAAATCGGCGCGAAAACATTTGTCTCTTTACATCTTGTTTACTGCTAGTATGTTCAGTTGTTTGCTTTTAGAGTAGAAGATGGCTCATTCGTTATGAAAAACCTTCTATCTGATTCGAACGAGTTCACTTTAAACGTGAAGTTTATTGCTAAGTGTTGAATTCCTTTTAAAGCATATTGTGGTTTTTAGGGCATCTCGCGATTGGCTATTTTATTGGAATATCCATAAGCAAAGTTACTAAAGAGAATGTTAATCTCCCCCTGATTTTTCTTTTCTCATTACTTCCGGATATCGACGTTTTTATCCCAGCACTAGTTCATCGAAGCATAACTCATAGCATTGTCCTAACGCTAATGATGTTTGTGCCCATTTTCTTATTCATAAAAAAAGGGTTCCCTTATTTTGGTGCGATGGCTTCACATATCTTAATCGGTGACTATTTCACCGGTTCTCCGTTTCAAATGTTCTGGCCGGTTACCCAGGATTTTTTCTTATCCCCATATTCACTAAGACTAGATGGTGAACTCCGTTTCATTATTGAGAGTGTTCTTTTCGTGTTAATGGTATTTGTTATCATTCAATCGAGGAAAAACCATCAAAAAATTGATTTCTAATTTGAGCTCAAAGATATTTTCACTGTTGAATTAACTTCGCTTAAGCTTTGAGCAATCACGCATAACACATAAAGGATTATCCTCTAACTTATGTTAGAGGAGAGTTGCTGATTGGTCCCACATGTTCCGGAAAATGATCCTCGACTCGACGTCCAGGATATTAAATATCGCGGAGAAAAAGGCGATATTCTTGCACATTTCGCCAAGCCAAAAGGAAACGCAAAACTGCCTGGCATAGTAATAATTCACGAAATATGGGGCCTAGTTCCCCACATAAAAGAAGTTGCTAGGCGTATGGCTTTAGAAGGATTTCTAGTCATCGCCCCAGATGCTTTATCACCCTTCGGAGGAACCCCCGATAATCCCGATGAACGTCGTCCACTAATGCAGAAACTTGATAGCCAGGAGAACTTGAAAAATTACGTTGCCGCAGTCCAGTACCTGAAAACACACCCACAGTCAACGGGAAAGGTTGGGGTTACAGGCTTCTGCTGGGGTGGAGCTATAACAAACCAGGTTGCAGTCGATTCTAAAGACGTGCAAGCAGCGGTTCCCTACTATGGTAGGCAGCCAGTTCACGATGACGTGCGTAAGATAAAGGCGTCCTTACTCATTCATTATGCCGGTGACGACGCAAGAATTAATGAAGGTATACCCGCTTTCGAAGCAGCATTGAAAGAAGCATCTGTTGAATACAAGATATTCATGTATGAGGGTGCTAAACACGCCTTCAACAATGACTCTGGTACGCAGTATCACGAGGAGGCAGCTAAGCTTTCTTGGACAAGGACAATCGCTTTCTTCAAAGAGAAGCTAAAATGATTTGCCCTATTCTTTTACTTAATTTGCTGACGCCAAAGGGCAGCCACCTCAGCTACGAATGGCTGACAATGAGTGAAAAAGCGTTTATAACCTCTGCACAAATAATTCAGGCCTATTTCTCCATCCGGAGTAGTGATAAACCTGTTCTTCGGGCACTCACCATTACACATGCTCCTTACATTGCATTCCTTGCAGTAGCGTGGCAAGGTCTCTAACTTGGCTCTACCGAAAATGTGCTGTGCTTGTCTCTCCAGTAACTCGACCAGATGGGTCTCCTTAATGTTTCCCAGACAGTGTTCAGTGTCAACATAGTGATCACATGAATAAAAGTCACCGTTATGCTCGATAACGGGTATATCTCCACAGATGGGGCGGAAAATGCAGAGTGAGTGCTCCTGGTTGAAAGCAGTTCTAGAAGCTTCTTCGAATATCTGTACCTTAATCTGCCCGATATCGTTGTTAACCCAATCATCGAAGACAGAGCAGAGGAACTTACCCCAATCCTCAGCAGATACACTTATCTCACTAACACTTCTTTCTGTGTCTAACCTCTTTTCAACTAGAGGTAGAAACGTGATGTATCGAGCATTTATCTGCTTAAAGAATCGGTAGACCTGGAGAGGAACCTGAACATTATAAGAGTTCACAACACACAAAATCTCTGTATTAACCTGGTGTTTCTGTAATAGCCTATATCCGCGCATAACCTGTTCATATGTAGATTTCTGATCCTTAGTTACCCGGTATCGATCATGAATTTCCCTGGGTCCATCAAGGCTTAACCCGACACCAAAACCTTCTCTTGCAAAAAAACGGCACCACTCATCATTAAGAAGTGTTCCGTTGGTCTGAATACCATTAAAGATACTATTGTTGGGAGGCTGATACTTGTGCTGTAATGAAACGATCTTTCGAAAGTAATCCAATCCCAGTAAGGTGGGTTCTCCACCATGCCAAGAAAAACTGATCAAAGGTCCCGGAGAGGCTTCAATATGCTGTTTAATATATTTCTCCAGAACATCGTTGGGCATTTGAAAATTCGAGCCATCCGGGTAAAGAGCTTCCTTAGGTAAATAATAGCAATAACTGCAACCCAGGTTGCAGAGAGGGCCAATAGGCTTCACAAAAACCTGGAAATCATGGGAGGCTCTAACCATTATTAAATTTTAGTACACTGACCGAATAAAAATATAGATTAGAAATGATTACACGTTGATTTACCAGTAAATACAGCTAAAGTCTAATTTTCCGTTAACTGTTTACCTATTTTTTGTGCCCATTCTTTAGCTTTGTTGATATCGACTTTATCGTTACTGGTTTTCCCAATGAACCTCATTCTACCCCCAAACACCTCAACGTTTAATGGCGCTAATTTCCTATTTTTCTCAAGAATTTTATCAACATATTTTTTGATCACATCCTCTTTAGGCTCAAGAGATGAAATGAATACCGCAACTTTCCTATCCCCAAAATCTTTTTCTAAAAATCTAGCTCCTTGGCTATGCATCCGCTGTATCCTAATTCCTGAGCCAACAACAATATTATTATACGGTGTCAAGTCAGGGTTTTGTTTTTTCATAAGATCAACCAAATCCACCTGCATCTTATACTCATCTTTAAACACCGAAAAAATCACTTTAGCGTACTCTTCGGTCGTTCCGCCTATACTTGCATACGCAATTAGTGTTCTCCCTGCATTCATAAGAATCAATACTCATCATACTTGTGTCTGTTTATACATTACCCCATATCAACCATGTACGCTTAAAGAATGAAATATGATATAAAGAAAATATGAACTAACAGAAATATTGGTATCAGAAGAAACTTAACTTTACGTGTCTTATGCCTGAACAAAAGCATACCTGCAAAGGCACCGAATGGTCCAAAGAATGCAACAAGTAGAAGCCTCGACTCAGGGATCCTCCATTCTCCTTTTAAGCTCTTGAACTTGTCAAACCCGAAGATAATCAACGAGGCAACATTTACAGCTGGCAGTATAATTAAAAAGGGAAGACCTTGAACGAGACTCATTTAATCACTCCAAATACTCATAATCTAAGTTCAGCTGAACGTTTAATCTTATAGAATTATGATCACACGCAAACCTAAAAACAAGTCATAATATTTTATATATCAAAATATTAATTTGTAGTTATGCCTGGTTCTCAAATCCCCCTTCGATTAAAGTGGATTGATTTCACGCGCGGTATCATTATGGCTTTGATGGCTTGGGATCATGTAACCGGATTCTGGATTCAGATTCACTACGGTGGCGAAGGATTACTGGGAATGTTTCCCTATTTGGGAGCAGAGCTACCAGGGTATATGAGCAGGTTCATAACCCACTTCTGTGCCCCCACATTCTTCTTCTTGAGCGGTGTCAGCCTTGCACTATCTACAACAAAGAAACTGGCAGGCGGAGCTTCCCAACGAGAAGTAACCCTACACCTCGTGAAACGTGCGGGAGTGCTTCTCCTACTTGCCGCGGCCATCGAAGGTAACAGCTTCGGAAGTGGACCTCTATACTTTGGAGTACTCGGTTGCTTCGCGGGCTGCTTCATTGTATTCAGTTTGGCTAGACGACTTCCCTGGCAGTTTATTCTAATCGGATCTCTCTTGATAGTCCTATTTCACCCTTATCTGGACCTCAGTTTCATTCCAAATTCTGTCCTGAGATCTATTATTCATGAACCCAATACTACCACAGGGATCATCCCTGTTCTGTATCCGATACTACCTTGGCTAGGAGTAATGGGCTTAGGCTGGAGTTTCGGAGTCTACCTCTATAGACAGGATGCCTCAAAGATCCCAGGATTTTTTGTCCCCCTTATAGGATCAGGTATAATCTTTTGGGCTGCTTTCATTGCTATAAGATACTTTAACGGATTTGGAAATCTCGTCTATCGGAGCGGTGACACGATTCAGGCATGGCTCGCAGTATCCAAGTATCCACCGGATCTCGCATTCCTCACGGTCACCCTAGGAGGCATGTGCTTTCTCCTCGCCCTCGGTATATACATCGAGAAAAGGGCAGCATTTGACAAAGGATTAGTGGATGTTCTTCAAACGTTCGGGCGTACACCCCTATTTTTCTACGTAGTTCACCTGCCTCTATACAGAGTCCGCCCTTTCTACATGACCCAACGCCTCTTTAACATGGATTACATGAGCACTGCTCTCTTCTGGGTGATCGGGCTCGTTATCCTGTGGAGGCTCTGCCGTCGCTTCGAGAAAGCGAAGAAAAATCATCCAGATAGTCTCTTTCAATATATATGATTATTCGTGAGAGCTGGGTATACGCAAAGTAAATAATAAAGAACTGTTATTACTAAGTTATGATTGAAATAAAGAAGCTGCCTGATGATAGATGGAAGGATTATAGAGATCTACGGTTAGAGGCTCTCATGAGTGATCCTACTGCTTTTGGAGGCTCATATGAAGAAGAAATTATTTTACCTGACGAGAAATGGGTGAATAGAATTAATAACGTACTGTTTGCTATGTTAGATGATAAACCAGTAGGCATGATTGTATACATATTTAATAAAGGTCTTAAGATAAAACATATTGCAAATATATACGGGGTTTATGTTAAAAAAGAGTACAGGTGTCAAGGTGTAGGTAAAAAACTGCTTGAAAACGCAATATCCCTAATATTGGCGAATAAGAGTATAATTAAAATTAATCTAAGTGTGAATCCTCTACAAGTAGCTGCTGTTAAACTCTATGAGAAATATGGTTTTGAATCCGTAGGTATCCTGAAAAACGATTTGTTAATTGAGGGTATATTCTATGATGAAGTGGTTATGGAAAAATATATTCTTGAACACCTCAACTCAGAATAATTATTTATCTCCAGTATTACTCTCGCCATCTTGCGATTTTGATGAACTTATTTTAATGTAATCCTGAACCAATTTAAGCTAGAGATTTACTCTTATTCTTAGTTTTTCATTTGCTTTTCTCAGGTTTTCTGCTACTCTGAACCTAACTATTTTATCTATCAATTGATATGGCATTGGCTTATCTATTGGAAATTGAACTGAGCCTTTCGCTCCCTTATAAGCAGATAACTCATTTTTAAAGGCTTGAATACCGCTTGGTGCTGGATAAAATCCTATGTGTTTCTTATAAGCCGCAAAATGAACTAAATTACCTTTTTGGTAGAAAGTAGGCATTCTATAACTTATCTTCTCCTCTGCATTGGGGGCTGCATCCTTAATTACAACTCGCAACTTTGTCAGTATTTCTTGGGTCTCTTTTGGAAAAGATTCTATGTATTCGTCAATTGAGCTATAATCTTTTGATTTTGTCTCCATGAAAACCCTCATTTAATTTGATTTACTATTATTCCATATTCGCTTTAATTCTTGTTGTCAGGATTGTTGGCACTCTGCTTTTTGATGAATCGTGTCGCTGCTTCAAGGAGTATTACGATGGCTGCAGCTCCAGGGTCCTTAGCGCCTATCGTGCGGTCTCCTAACCACTCTGAACGCCCCGCCTTTGACCTGAGCTTTATTGTATCTTCAGCACCTTTCCTCGCAGCTTCAAGCGCGATCTCCATACAGTCGGGCAATGAACACCCTTCCGCTGAGGCTTTACCCAACGCTTGACTCGCAGGTATTAGTGCATCAAGCAAAGTCTTATCCCCAATATGCGCTTTACCACGCTGCTCAACCCCCTCAACACTTGCCTGGATCATTGCAGCTGCTTCAACAGGCCCGATATGATCTTTACCCTTCAAAGTACGCCCCGCTCTGATCATCATTGTAGACATCAAAGCCCCAAAAGTAGAAGCAGCGTTTTCGGCGAAAGCTAAGCCACAACCACTTAATACACCCTGCATATCCAGAGCCTCCACTTTAAGTAGGCTAATTTTCACAGCGTTGAAGCCCAAAGTAACGGTGACGCCTAGATCTCCATCTCCAATAACTGAGTCTAGGTCGCATAAAATCTCCTTTGAGGCGATCATCTCATCAGAAACATCGATAAGGAGGGCTACAAGGTCGTCCTTTGATAGAGTCGTCATCATACATTTTTCCTCAACTTACTTCTGAATGAAGAAGGGTGTTTCAGCAGGAGCGTATAGAAGCCTCTTCAGCTCATCATCTAGACGCATTAATGTAAGTGAGGCACCTTGCATCTCCATTGAGCAGGCGTACCGACCAACATATGGGCGATAGATGACGATGCCCTTTTCATCAAGCAATTGTGCAACCTTCCGATAAAGGATATACAACTCCTCTAGGGGGGTGCCGCCAAGGCTGTTAACTAGGACGGCGATTTGGTCCCCCTTCTTGTACGGGAAGTCTTTCAGGATAGAGTCGACGAGTATAGCCGCTATCTCATCGGCCTTCTTCATAGGTCCACGGTGAATACCTGCTTCACCATGTATCCCCATTCCGATCTCCATCTCGTTTTCACCGATGCTAAATGTAGGCTTCCCTACAGCTGGCACCGTGCAAGGGCTAAGTGCTACTCCCATGCTTCGGATAGTAGCAAGAGCTTTTTCAGTTGTAGTCTTAACCTCTGCAAGGTTTGCGCCTTCTTCTGCCTTAGCGCCTGCGATCTTGTAAGCAAAGAATAACCCAGCGACACCTCGACGCCTCTGCCAGTCCTTAGGTGGTGCTGAAGCTACATCATCAGTGACCATAAGGGTCTCGACGTGAATACCCTCATCCTCTGCCATCTCAGCAGCTGAATCAAAGTTCATCATGTCTCCCTGGTACCTTCCATAGAGGTAGAGAACACCCTCACCACCATCGACGGCCTTCGTAACTTTAAGCATCTGTCCGGTTGTTGGGGAGGAGAAAACGTTACCGATTGAGGCACCATCAATAAGTCCCTTACCTACGTATCCCATAAACACTGGAAGGTGACCGGAGCCACCACCGGTGGCTATACCTACCTTACCCTTAACTGGCGCATCGATGCGTATGATTGCGCGCAGATCTCCCCTCACCGATTTCAAAGCGAGAGGGTGTGCCTTTAAAATGCCTTCGAGCATCTCGTCGACCACTAGTAACGGGTCGTTGATTATCTTCTTCATGGTGAAAACCTCAATTCAGTGTCTGGCAACCAGCAAGACTCATAGAATCTGCTCCCAAATATGTTAAATTAGTTTCGCTCCAATCCCCCGAGAAACCTTCGCGATCGGAGCATACTTAGTCTTTCAGGACCTCAAGTTTGAAACTCACTGGCCGAATTCCATCCGAGCATGAGGTAAACATGTATGGAGGTTCAACCCATGAATCGAAGCTACCTCCAAAGCGTAGGACCGCAAGATCCTTATACAGATCTCTCCAAGCCCAACTGCAGAATCCTGCAGGCATGTTACCGTTCTTCTCAACGATCCACTCCGATTTTTCATCGATTGGACACACAGGATAAGGGTGATCTTTTCCCGGTTGATTAGGAACTTTCCCACCGAAAATATAAGCTGGATCAACCTTCTTCTGAACAGTTATTTTTACTCTATAACTTGGCATGTTTCATCAGGTGATGATCGATAGTATCTGTAATAAAATATTCGCTTTATGAAAGTGAATAGTTGGCCTATTGAACCGGTTTTTTCCGGATCCCGAGATAATACGCAGTATTTGCATCTGGATCTATCCTAGTTTTTATTCTTCCAGGTAACGCGCTGAGCAGTGGATCTACACCGGGGCCGTGTCCAGCTGAGTCGCTGAAACCATGGATCACTGTACCGATCGTTACTGCGCCTTTGTAGCGTCCTCTTCCCCAGTAATCGTAATGGTCCCTGATGGCGACAATGTCTCCTAACTTCAGGTTCTTTAGATTAAACTCATCAATTACTTCGGGGCACGTCGTCTGGATATCATAATCTCCAGGCTCAAGGAATGATCCTCCGATACCTGATCCCATGATATGCCCGGGAACCTCCATTACGACAGGGACAATTAGCATTCCCTCCTCTATCTTTATCCCCATATTCTCCAAGAGCTCCGGGGAGACCTTGTTAACCCTGACATCATCATGGCCCTCGATTTTTAGACCTACTCCACGAGCCATTATCTGAACTTTATCGTTGATTGTGAGTTTCTCCACCGTTTCTTTGGGGAACCATACTAGGTCATCGGAGCCAGCGTGTCTTCCGATGAAAAACCCTTTACCTCCTTTTGCTTCTCCGGACTCAACTCTAGCCTCGTTTCCAATGCAAGCTAAAATCGCTAAAGCACAGTCACTTGGAGAGGGCTTATCTCTTCCCTGAATTGTTACATCCGGCTCAACATGATCGGCGTTTGCCCAACCGTAAGTTGAATCCCCGAGTGAAACCGTATAGTTGATTGAGGCCATACCAATGCTTAGTTTCGGTTTACCATCATAAGTCGTCGAGTAACCTCTACTTGAGAAGGGTTGTACCACTCCCTGAACGGCTATTGTTATCAACTTATCTTTGTTTGTTCGGAGTACTCCAGCTACACTGCTTAAATCTGCCTCAGAGATTCTTCTCTTTATTTCAAGATACTTACCAATGTTAGCCTCAGGTTCGATTCTACCAGTTATTTTCCCAAACCGTGTCGATAGAATAGGTGTAACCCCGATACCTAACCCCGATATGTCACTTGGTCCACTGCATACAACCGCGATTGTAGCTCCGCCTCTATAGTAGCCTTTGCCATAATCTGTTTGGAAATTTTCAAGTAAAACTAGATCACCGAAACGAAGCTCATCCAACTTATTATCGTGAATATCAGGGGGATAACAGGTCTGAATATGCCAGTTTCCTGAGAGACTAGACATACCGGATCCCTGACCAACAATCTCTTCAGGTATAATCTTAACAACCGGTACCTCTAGTTTGCCTTCTACCTCTCTAATATCCATTCTCTCCAAAACCTCAGGGGTGACACTATGAGCAACTACATCATCGTATCCATCGATCTTCAATCCTATGCCATAGGCTTTCACATGGATTGAGTCACCCACACTAAGTTTTCTTAGAGTGTCATCCTCAAAGTGAGTGAGGACATAAGAACCAAACTTCCCTATTACCACTCCTTTCTCTCCTTTTGCCTCACCACTTAGAATCCTCACCTCATTGCCGATGGAAAGATTGTTTAAATAACCCAGTTTCTGTGGTTCCTCGCCGAATCCTTCTGTTGAAACACCCATCGTCGCACGATCGCCCGAAGCCCAACCAAATATCCTATCATAAACACGCAGATTTTAATTGATACCTCCAGTACCAATCGCCATCTTAGGTTTACCATCCCAAGTTGTTGCGTAAGGCCTCATCGGTTGAGCAGGAGCAACTAAACCTTGTGCAGCAAGTATCATCAAATTTTCTTTATTGGTTTTAATCAACAAGCATCGAGTCAAACTTAACTTAACGATATTTAACGCTTGTCCGGAACCTATTTCGACTGCTTGAGGAAACTTATAAACCGCTAAAATGAATTACTCCAATTGTGATGTAAGGGATTGTCAACTGTCGCAGTCAAATGCCCTCACTGTGGATCTCCACAGATTAACTCAACAGCACCTGATCAGTATAAGTGTAGAAGTTGTGGAACTAATTTTCACTTCATAAGGTCTGATGTACAGAGGCAAGACGTAGTTAGCCACAACTGCCCTCAATGTGGTAAAGCCGTCCAGGCTGGCACAGGGATCCGATGCATGAGATGTGGAAAATATGATCTTTGCCAGGACTGCGTATCTAACATTAATCCAGATGGATATGTCTGTAAAAGCTGCCTTAAAGACAGTGGTCAAAACTGCGCTATATGCGGTAAATTTGCGTTTTTATCGTGCAAGAGCTGTGAGGAGCGGATGGCAAAGGGGACAAAGAGTAGAGATGAACTGGTGGCAAAAGCCTGTGGTGATTGTTATGATACCTTTTTCACTAACTTTTTGAGGCTCACAGAAGCGAAAGGTGGAATGCCTCCAAAATGGGGTAAAGTATCATTTCACTGTCCAAGCTGTGGTCAAATCTGCAACGACTGTGTTGAAGAGAAAAAACGTTTCATCGGAGGGGTTTCTTATAAGTGTAAGAACTGTGGTTCTGAGACAAAGCTAAGAGAAGAGGTAATGTAAAACACCGTCCGATTGAGTGTTTGAGGGTTGAAAATTAGGTTATTTCAATGATGGCTTACACATGTATACCCTTTATCTTCATCTTAACTCGGTAGAGCGAGGTTCTGGCCGTGATGAAAATGCTTCTCAAATCATTATCGCCCCAAGCTAGATTTGCTGGAGTTTCAGGAGTATCGATGATACTTAGGTGTTCTCCCTTTTCAGAGAAAACCCACACGCCTCCAGCTGCAGCTACATAGAGGTTACCCTCGATATCCACTTTCATTCCATCTGGGTTTCCGGGAAGATCTGAATGAATCTCTGCGAACACACGGCCATGACTCAAACTTCCATCTCTTTCGACGTTGAAAGCCCTTACATGTCTTCTATTTGATGAATCAGCGATATACATGACTGTTTCGTCGGGCGAGAATGCTAAACCATTGGGGCGATCAAAATCTTGTAAAAGTAGAGTCAACCTCTCTTTTTCAACGTCTAGAGAATAAACTCCTTGGAAAGCAAGTTCCTGCTCATCAGGTTTTATACCGTAGGGTGGGTCCGTGAAATAGATTTTGCCATATGACTTAACCACTACGTCGTTGGGGCTGTTTAGACGCTTATCTCGGTATCTGTCAGCTAAAACCCTATAGACCCCATTTTTTTCTAGTATAGATAATTGTCGAGTGCCGTGCTCGCAGATTACTAAATTACCCCTCTTATCTAATGTCAAACCGTTCGAATTTCCACTGGGTTCACGGAATAAAGTTACCCTTCCTTCTGGGTTCCATTTATAAATTCGGTTAGCCGGAATATCGCTAAATAATAATATCCCATCCGTAGAGTTCCAGACAGGGCCTTCAAGAAATTGGTGCCCTGTGGAAAGTTTCTCAACTCTACTATTCTCTTGAATAAACAATGATTTCTTTCGATCGCTCAAGATTATCCCTCATCAACTAGGAGAGCTTTCATAATAGAAGGTTTTTCTCCTAACCCAAAATTATAATCTCACTTTAAGCCAATTTTAAGTCTGATAATGTGAGAATCTCGGCTGAGATATGGTGAAATACTGTCAATAAAGCAGAGCTACCAGATGCGCGTGCGGTGAGTTCTTCTATTTGATGCTGAGGTTATTTTAGAGTGTATTAATTTTTTTGCGTGCGTGCTATTTACTCGAAATTATGCGAGTTATTATTTTGTCATGAGAATACTATTAGCTTTATATTTAACAGTGAAGGGGATTCCGCTTATGCCTAATCTTCGAACTAAAGTGATTGTCGATGTCGCTATGAGTGTCACCATGCTTGTTAGCCTAGTAACTGGTTTGGTGATTTGGCTTTTACTCCCCGAGGGGCAGCAATCTGGAAAGTATTTGCTCTGGGGGTTATATAAACATCAGTGGGGTGATGTTCACACATATGTGAGTTTAGTATTCGTGGTAGCGTTGGTTATCCACTTGGTGCTCAACGCTCGCTTACTCTTGGATATGATTAAATTTTCACTTAAATCAAAAACAATTTAAACGTGACGCACGCATCTTCGCAACCGCGCGCCTCTCACACCAGAGATAAAGAAGCATAAATAACACGGCACGCGCGAATTCAGTACAATCTAATCTTCCTCTTGAAATCTAACGCGAAATGTTAAATCACCTGTATCTTGTTTATTTCTCATGAAGCTAGAAGGTAAAGTAGCCCTGGTAACTGGTGCATCACGTGGTATTGGAAAAGCTATAGCTCTTACATTAGCACGTGAAGGAGCCCGAGTTGCCGTGAATTATGTAAACGGCGCAATTGAAGCAAACAGTGTGGTCGAGGAGATTAAAACTAAAGGCGGTAAAGCCATCTCAATAATGGCTGATGTATCGCATAAAACTCAAGTCCAAAAGATGATCAGTCACGTAATCAAATCTTACGGTAGACTCGATATACTTGTCAACAACGCTGGCATCTTAATCCCAACTAACCTTATGGATACAAGCGAGGAGGAGTGGGATAGAGTAATGGAAGTGAATCTTAAAGGTCCCTTCCTATGCACTCAAGAAGCAGCGAAGCAAATGATCAAACAGAAATACGGTAAAATCATAAACATCTCATCGATATCCGGTCTAGGCTGCGCACCCACAGGTGAAGGTGCTTATGGTTGCGCAAAAGCTGGGCTCATCATGCTGAACTCAGTTGCAGCACAGGATCTCGGTCCTTATGGGATAAACGTTAACGCGATTGCTCCGGGATGGATCCAAACTGACATGACTAAGGGCAAAAGTAAGGGGATCGCAGATGAAATCAACAAACGAAAAACAGCGTTAGCGGCTATGCGAAGAATAGGTGATCCCCAGGACATCGCTAACGTAGCCCTGTTTTTGGCGTCGGATGATTCAA
This sequence comes from Candidatus Bathyarchaeota archaeon, assembly GCA_041304325.1. GTDB lineage: Archaea > Thermoproteota > Bathyarchaeia > TCS64 > TCS64 > UBA8941. The sequence goes on along the minus strand of JBFYNP010000018.1, from coordinate 6,809 downwards.
GCTTCATCTCGGGGCAGCTCATCGTTGCAGATGGGGGTAGAATGGACTTCGTCAGCCACGCCTAAACCCTTTAACTCATGCGCGTAAATCTTCTTAAAAATGCATTTCTAAAAATACTATTCTTTAATACTATTAAGGTAAAACTGCTAAATGGTAAACTTTGGCTCTCAGTAAACTAGGTCTTGGAATAATTGCTGCATTATTAATTGGATCTGCAAGCACCTTATTTGGAATTGGAGGAGGCCCCCTCCTGGTTCCTCTTCTCGTATATTTTTTCGAGTTAAATGATAGTGTAGCTCGTGGAACATCTCTTGCATTAGTAATCATTACAGGTATTCTGGGGTTATTTAGTAGACACTTTTCGAATATGGAACTTATTCAATACTTTGATCTAAAAACATTTCTAAAAATTTCGATTCCATTATCGATCGGTTCTCTATTTGCAATCCCGGTCATCAGTTATGTTACTGGCTTCAATGTTGATTTGGATCCAGTTATGCAGAGTACCATGAGGAAATATTTTGGGTTATTAATAATTCTCCTAGGTTTAGTTATTGTTTGGTATGAATAGGTAAAAAATAATTAAAACTAAAATGATTCACGATCTAATTCAACTTAATATAACGTCTTTAACTAAAGATACTTCATCGGATTAACTCCAATCACCTTACAAAGCTCACGGAACACTCTCCGGCGATCAGCTACCACACCAGTATTGAAGCGAAGAAAGAATGGACGCTGCCCCCAATCAAAGGGAGCATCTGCTTTACCATAGATGAAAAAAAGCATCGCTGCAAAATGGACTGCGACATCGCCTTCACGCTTAAGCAACCCTCGAAGGAGTTCATCAACAACCTCAGGTGGATGATGAGTTTCAACCTCATCCAAAGCCTGAGACAGTCCACCATAGATAACTGCAGATCGAAGCACACTCACGATTAATTTGGTTCGTTCATCTTCATTAACCAGTTCCGGAGCATAGTTGAGAACCGCCATTTTAGCAGTAGAACTACCTTCAGAGGCTGCTGCTAAAAGTACCTCACGCGCACGGGGTGTATCTAACAAAGCTAATGCCTCTACATCACGCCAATCGAGATCTCGAGAAATGAGCATATTAGTAATCGCTTCACGCTCCTCAGGTGTTGCCTCGTTAAGTGCATTCAGATCATATCCTATTCCATCATGCCATTTTTCATAATCGATGGTCATACTCTTTCTGAATCTGTCCAGTGGAGAATTATGAATATCAACATCTTTCTCTGAATGCACATACCTCTTCAATGGTTTTGCTTTCTGGACTACGGGAGAGTGTGCATTTCGAATAGCATCCATGTTAGGAGGAGGCGGCTGTTTATGAGGTGGTTCAAGTATGAAGAAGAACCGTTTAGCGTCAGTAAACTCGCCTGAATAATAAGTTCTGTTACGGTCATAAAAATTGAGATTACTATCCGACTCGTGACTACGAGTTGAGACACTGCGAGCAAGTTTAAAATATGCTCCAACAGGAGGAGCGGGGAAGCTGTGACCTACTTCAACTATTTCATTACCCGCATCAATTTCATCTTCAAGCAGTTTGCGGAGCGGTAGTGGCAACTTTTCAGCTTCCGCCAGAAATTCCTTAGGAATACCCATAACTCTACCCTACCCAATTGTTTACTTCAGGATATCTTATTTGTCTATTTTCATATTTGAATAACGCGAACACTTAGACTTCTGCCTCTTGCTCGAATGTAATTGCTTATATATTTTTTATAAAACGCAATCGATAGACCCGTTTGAATCACGCTTCAAGTATGGATACTGGTTTATCCTTTTTGAAGTATACTCGTGGGATGTTTTGGTTAAGATGGTTTAGAACACTGTAAACCATCCAACCTGCGGATTCCGAAAATTTACTGAGAGTGTTTTCACCTTCTGGGCCAATGATTTCAACAGTATCTCCCTCTTTTACATTAACTTCGCGAAGGTCAACAAGGATATGGTTCAAGCTGACACTACCGCAGCTTGTTCTATACATATCCCTAATTTTTATTCGGGCTTTATTCGCCATCTCTCTCGGTATTCCATCATAGAAACCAACATGGATTGTGCCTATTCTCATCTTTTCTGGAGCCGTGAATCTACCCCAGTATGTGACGGAATCACCTTTTTCGATCGTCTTAGTGTATTCTAACTTTGCTTTCCAGGTTAAAACTTGCGTTAGTTTCAGGTTTGATGCCCTGTCTTTTGCCTCGGGAAATACTCCATAGATGCTCATTCCTGGGCGAACGAGGTCTAGGTGTGCTTCCGGGTTGTTGAGAGTAGCATCAGTACTGGCTAGACTTAGCACTCCGGGGTTAATGTTCCTGCTCCTTAGTTCTTCTGCAACAGCCTTAATTCGTTCAACCGAAATTTTGTCTTGGTTTGGGGTCTGCATTAATGTACTTATTATACCTTCGAGTTTAATTCCCGGCAGCTTAAGAATTCTCTCAATTAGTTCCGAGGCTTCCTCATGCCAGACTCCTACTCGTCTAAGGCCCGTATCTACTTTAACGAAGATTCTAGCTGGTTTACCTAGCGAAGCTGAGGCTATGCTCAAGTTTTTAGCGGCTTCAAACGTGAATACGATTTGTGAAATTCCCCTATCCACAACCTCAAGGTTCTGTTGGGGGGTCCACAGGTGATCCATGTTGACTGCATTAGCACCCACCTGGTCACTGATTGCGATAGCTTCACTGGTTTTTGCGACTAGAAATCTCTTCACTCCGTTTTCGTATAGGTGAGAGGCTATGGGTATGAGTCCATGACCATAAGCGTTGTTTTTAACGCACGGCATTACTTCAGCAGATGTGTTTTTTCGTATTTCATTAAGATTATGAGTTAAAGCATCGAGATCTATCTCGATCCAACTCCCATAGCCTTTGATTCTTTCATTTATCTCATTAGACGAAAGTTGTGTATTCACTCGAGTATGGATCATCGATGTTTCTGAATAAAGTTCAGTATATTAGGTTTTCATACTAATAGCATATAGGTTCGATAAGAGTGACTTTATAGGCAATTGAAACAACATGAATCTGAGTGCTGATTGAGAAAGTCGAAAGTCGAAGAACTTTACGATCAATATGCGAAGGGATACTCAACCGGAATTGAGATGCCTGAGAGATTTAGTACCGGACGCGCTGCAATGAGTTTTGCTGACGATATTACATGGCATTTCCTTCTCAAGTACCTACCATTAGACAAGAACATAGAAATCTTGGACGCAGGTGGTGGAGATGGGTATTGGGCACTTAAACTCTTAGAACTTGGTTACAGGAAAATAACGTTAACAGACATCTCAAGAGGCATGCTGGAAGAAGCCCGAATACGCCTCCAGGATATTAAAGGAAGGGAAGAAGTCACTCTACTTCGCTCAGATATCGCCAATATGAAAGAAATTGAAGCAAACCTATTTGATTTCGTTTTCAGCCAATACGATGCCGTTAGCTATTCGATGAAGCCAAAGGAAGCTATTAGAGAACTCGCAAGAGTAGCAAAACCAAGCGCGTATATCTCGGTAAGTCTAGATACAAAGTATCGGCGAGTTCCCGAGTTGATTGAAGCCGGGCTAATCAATGATGCCGAGTTACTACTGAATACAAACATCAATTATGATTACGATTTTCCCCAATTCAACCTCACATGGGAGGAGCTTACTGGCTTTTACACAAAGGCTGGTCTCATAGTCCATGAGGTCATTGGTGCTCCAGTCTTCATGCATCAAGTAAAGGAGGCGGTCAGAAAACAATTTGAGGAAAATCCTCTTTTAAAGCAAAGGCTATTACAAATGGAATTGATGCACTGTACTAATCGATCTCTTGTTAATTTCGCAGGACATTTGATGGTAATCGGTCAAAAAACTTAACATATTTTATGTTGGTAAGACTCGCGAGGGTATTTATGTTCCGAATATGGGTAGTTAACGAAGATAAATTATTTCACTAGTAGATATCAAATATTTTTTGAGAGTTTATGCAACGCTATGCCGTATTCTGTGATCTTTTCCCGCCAAGCTAGCTTCTCTACCCAATCCTCAGGAATGCTTTCAACTCCATAGTACGCACCAGCGATTTGACCATAAACTGCAGCTGTTGTATCTGTATCGTCACCCAAATTTACTGATAGTAAACAGCCCTCCCTAAAATCATGAGAATGATAGAAAGCCCACAACGCTGCTTCAAGACAACGAACAACGTGACCTGAACCTTGAATAACCGGAGGTTGTCTCACCTTGAATGACCCATCCGCAATCTCTTCAACAGTTTCACAGAACGCGTTTTTCGGCCAACTAGAACTCAATGGGCTCCAGCGCTCACTCAGAAGAGTATCCTTGTCGATACCGGTAAGCGCCCCAATGATTAATCCGCCGAAATACGCGCAGGAATCAACAGCTTCAATACTCGCGTGCGTGGTCCGGCTGCTCTTTACACAGTATTCAACTGACTTGTTCGGATTCATCGAATATGCCATCGGGACTGGGGCAAGCCTCATGAGAGAGCCATTACCCGCGGTTCCTGGGCTACTTGAATATGAGTATGGGATCCCAGTTTTCTCGTATGCTTCGATTGAACGCCGCGTTGTATTTCCTATGTCAAAGCAGCGTCCCTTGACGCTCATGTAACCTTCACGATACCATCTGGTATAACGCTGCATCTGATCTTGTGGATCAAAACCTCTACACTGTACCAGACTCTCAGCTAAACATAACGCCATACTGGTGTCATCAGTCCACTCACCCGCGTCTAGTTTGAAGGGGCCTCCTCCCCTCATTTCTGTGACTTTGTTGAATGAACCGGGGGACTTGAACTCGTAAGCGGCTCCCATTGCATCTCCTACCGCCAATCCCAATAAGCAACCTTGAAATCTATTTATCAGATTCAACTCGGATGCACGTATGAGCTTAATCTAATGGTTTATTATGAGTTTTGTATACTTTCGCTTCCATTTCAGACGCCAACAAAAACACCCGTTATCCATCCACGCATTAGGAAACTACCGACGACAACAGTTATCGATACAGCCCTATGTAGCAATCGGGTTCACAGTCATTGGATTGATCATCCACCCCTGATGACTTTTTAAATACCTGATTTTACACGCAATTTTAAAAAATAATAGATATTAACTCACAGTTATCTTAAAGTGTATATTAAATCGTACACGCGTGTGTAACCAGGTGTTGATGATTTTTATTCTAGTGTTCCCAGTAATATTTTGGTGATGATTTTGTCAAAAACACAACCACACGCAGGACACGAGAAGCATCTATGCATGATGGTAGAGGAAAAAACCCCGACTGACAAACTTAAGCCCCTTGTAAAGAACGCGAAATATATATGCAAGGGTTGTGGACGAGTCGCGGCTAAAGCGGAAAATCTCTGCGCTCCTGAGCCCCTTTAAATTATTTTCCCTCTTTTTTACTTTTTTTCGCCGCACGCGAAATATTCTGTAAAATCTAAAAAAGGGTTATTTATTCACGGATTCTATTGCTTATTCGAATGAGTATATCGCGAAGCTATCCTAAACCCAAACTAGTTGTTAGCCGTTGCATCGGATTTGACGCAGTCAGATATGATGGACATATGATCAACAGTGACATTGTAGAAGCCCTCAAACCCTACGTAACATTCATCCCGATATGTCCTGAAGTCGAAATTGGTTTACCAATACCTCGAGAAACTCTTAGATTAGTCTCAGTAGTTGGAGAAAAACGGATGATTCAACCTGCAACTAAAATTGATTATACCGATAAGATGAAGGAATGGGCAAACAAGTTTCTTGACAGTCTTCCTCCAGTTGATGGCTTCATAATGAAATCTAGATCCCCGAGTAGCGGCCTTTATGACACAAAAACATACGCAAAGATAGAAAAATCGCAGAGTTTAGGAAGAGGCTCAGGCATCTTTGGAGCAGAGGTTCTTAATAGATTCAGTGATCTAGCGTTAGAAGACGAAAAACGACTTCTAAACCCAAGGATAAAGGATCATTTTCTAAAAAAGATCTATACCTTAGCCTCATTCCGAGAATTGGTGGAGACCAATTCGACTCAAGGTCTAATAGAATTTCAATCAAACAATAAACTATTACTTACTGCCTACTCTCAAAAGGAACTCCATATTTTAGGACGATTAGTCGCAAATATAAAAGCGATGCCAACCGATCAGTTGTTCAGCGAATACCTAAAGCATCTTAAGGAAGCCTTAAAACACCCCCCTCGACCAGGCTCGAACATAAATATTGCTGCAAAGAGCTTTGGATATTTCTCAGATAAACTTGAACAGCCAGAGAAAAAACTATTTATGGATTTACTCGAAAGCTACAAGCGAGGTGCAGTACCTTTCAGTGCGCCTGCAGCAATACTTAAGTCATGGTTCACTAGATTCGACGAAAAATATCTATTAAGTCAAACTTTCTATTGGCCGTATCCTGAGGAACTGATTGATATAGGGATCTCTTCAACCGGTTACGAAGAACGAGATTTATGGAAAAAAGGAGAAGAACCTGAACTCGAATAGAGTCTCATTTTACAAAATTGAATGCTCCAGGCTACACGCGAAACAAAAAATTGCGAGATAACTAGGATTGAATAATAACACAAAACTATTTTTTACTCACATGTAATAATTATTAATATGTTTTTTATCTTTATCCTGTCTCCTTAAGAAAATTATTACTGCAATATAACCAACACCGATGACTCCAGGGATATTGATCCCTCTCAACAATAATAACCCAGACCAGACACATAAAATAAGAAAAAGACTATCTGACATCTCCTTTGGTGCAGA
>JBFYNP010000017.1:0-2881 GCA_041304325.1 Candidatus Bathyarchaeota archaeon | reverse complement strand
AGGGCATTGTTGAGCCTCTTAAAGACCTCTACAAGGATGAGGTTAGGTCTCTAGGGAAGAAGTTGGGGTTACCTAAAGTGCTTGTGCAGCGTCAGCCTTTCCCAGGCCCTGGCCTCGCAGTTAGGATAGTTGGAGAGATCACCGAAGAAAAACTCAATTTGCTTCAGAAAGCTGATGCAATAGTAACAGAAGAGGTGGAAAAAAGCGAGATCGCCGAGGATCAGTGGCAATACTTCGCGGTTCTTACCGATACGAAGAGCACAGGCGTCAAGGGGGATGAACGTGCTTACGGGTACACAGTCGCTGTTCGAATGATGGAAAGCGTTGATGCTATGACAGCCAACTTTACAAAGGCGCCTTGGGAACTTTTAGAGAGAATCAGCATAAGAATAACTAACGAGATCCCCTCAGTGACACGGGTCGTCTACGATATCACAAATAAGCCTCCCGCTACAATAGAGTGGGAGTGACTTGAAGGCATTCAGCTACCCGAAAGGTGGACCCCCCGCTGATCTTCTGGTTGAGGGCCACGGTGCAGATCTTGGGGAAGCGTTTGAACAAGTAGCCCTCGCAATGTATAACGTTGTTACCCCCCTCGAAGGCATAAAGAATGAGTTAGAGTTCCAAATATCTGTAGACGGCATCGACATGATGAGCGTTCTATTCAACTTCCTTGATGAGCTCATCTACAAACTCGATGCTGAAGGCCTCGTAGCTAAAAGCCTAGACGTCAGCGTAGACCCCATCAAATTAACTGCTTCAGCAACATGCTACGGCGACAAGTTTAGCCAAACTACCCACAAAGTCGGCATCGCAGTAAAAGCCGTCACATATCACATGATGGAGTTGAAAAAAACAACCGAAGGATGGCGGATTCAGCTCGTTTTCGACACTTGAATCTATAAAATCTCACTTTATGATACGTATTACGCCCTCATAATCTCTTTATTACATCTAACAGATGCTAACTCGTAGGCGACCTATGATTGAGTTTGACAGTGAAAGACGCTATGGTTAATGGTGTCGTAACCGTTGAAGAAAGCTTGAACATTAGAAACGCGGCGATACTTATGCAGCGCCGGAGCGTGAGTAGCCTCATCGTTATACATAAAGGGGAACTCCGAGGGATCGTGACGGAGAAGGACCTCGTAACTCGAGTCTTATCCCAGAGGGCTAACCCAGAATCTACGAAAGTCAGCGAAGTAATGAGTCAACCCGTCATGGTCACTACACCGAGTACACCACTCGAGGATGCGATCCGGATGATGTTAACCCAATGCATCAAAAAACTTCCCGTAGTAGATGAGGAAAAGCTTGTAGGTATGCTCAGCCTAACCGATGTTGCAATGACATATCCCGCTGTCTATACAACGCTACGCCAGCTTCAGGAAACAGAGCTCTGTAGAAAAGAAGTTACACCATACATCTCGTAACAACTTTTTGTTACAGTAAATGATATAATAGGCATAGGCGTCTTTTGACTAGCCCCGGTGTTTGACCTGTTAGTTGCACATGCCATGATAAAGAACGTCGTAACCATAGAGGCAGGACAAAACGTTCTACAAGCCGCAGTTCTCATGGGGGAGAAACGTGTCAGCAGCCTACCCATAGTTTCTAAGGGAAAACTGATAGGAATAGTCACTGAGAAGGACATGGTCCTCCGCGTAGTCGCAAGGGGTTTGAACGGAAAAAAACTACTCGTTGAAGAGATAATGAGCTACCCCGTAACCATCACATCCCCGGAGACTCAGCTAGAGGAAGCAACCAAACTGATGCTTTCAAAGGGAGTACGGAAGCTTCCAGTTGTCGAGGATGGACACGTCATAGGAATACTCAGCTTAACCGACGTAGCTAAAGCATACCCTGATATCTACTCCACTCTGAAGAAGCTAGTAGATGAAGTTACAATAGATAAGAAAACTAACGATTTTTACATAGCCTAAAGGGAGTAGTTAAAGCATCTTCGTTGGCTCTGTCTGCTTCGGAACCTTACAAACCAAAAACCTGAGCGTTTTATCCCCTCGATTATACCAACAATGAGGTACTCCCTTTGGGCTGTCGATTAACGTATCAGGCCCTACATCCTTATACTCATCTCCAATCTCAACTACTCCTCGCCCCTCTAATACGTAGAAGAACACATCCACCGGAGTGATATGGCGTTTCAGCTGCTCACCCGGCTGAAGTGTCAGGTGACTGACGGTAGCATACTCTGTGTCATAGAGCACCTTGGATTCAACCCCATGGGGGTTTTGTCCTTTCCCCGCGGCTTTGACCTCTACTATTTTCATCCAAGGATCGCCTTTAGATCCTCGTCTGGGGTACTGATGGGCTTAATCCCATAGTTATCTACAAGCACCTTAAGGACATTCGGTGTGATGAAGGCAGGCAAACTTGGCCCCAAGCGGATATTTTTGATACCTAAGCTAAGAAGAGATAACAGAATAGCTACAGCCTTCTGCTCATACCAACTTAACACCATGCTAAGAGGGAGATCGTTTACTCCAACCCCGAAAGCCTGACTGAGGGCAACTGCAATCTGAACTGCACTGTAAGCGTCGTTGCACTGACCAATGTCTAGGAGGCGAGGAATACCCTCGATATCTCCAAGCTGTTTATCGAAGAACCTAAACTTACCGCATGCGAGGGTTAAAACCACACAATCCTTCGGCACCTTCTCAACGAACTCTGTATAGTAGTTACGACCTGGCTTCGCTCCATCGCAGCCTGCGACGAGGAAGAAATGCCTGATCTTTTTCGCTTTGATTAGCTCGATGACCTTTGGCGCAACATTCATGACGGCGCTGTGGCCGAATCCAACCATAACTGAGCCTGATTCTACATCATCGGGAAAACCTGACATTTTGAGGGCTTTCTCGAT
>JBFYNP010000016.1:0-22558 GCA_041304325.1 Candidatus Bathyarchaeota archaeon | reverse complement strand
TTCGAGATAAGTGAATTGAAATGAGCAGAATTACTCCGAGTGAAGCGCCTTTCGAGCACTACTTAGTAAACCTCCTTAATGCTACGGACGATGAACTCCGGGAGATAGGAAAAAAGCTCGGACTTGGGTTAAGTATTGATGAACTAAGATACATAAGAGACGTATATTTAATACGAGAACGGAAGGCTACAGATGTTGAACTTCAGACCTACGATCAAACATTCAGTGAGCATTGCAGTCATAAAACTTTCCGAGGAATAATAAAAACTTCTGAAGGAGAGATCGATGGGCTTCTTAAGAGTTACATAAAAAAAGAGACAGATGAAATCGCAGCGCCATGGTGTGTAAGCGTTTTCGAAGACAATGCTGGAATTATAGAGCTTGAGGGAGACTACGCTCTGGCGGTCAAGGTTGAAACTCATAACCACCCATCCGCGATTGAGCCTTTCGGCGGAGCGGCAACTGGACTCGGGGGAGTCATTAGAGATATTCTTGGAGTCTGGGCGGAGCCAATTGCATGTACCGATGTTCTCTGCTTTGGTCCCCTAGATTACCCAAACGAGAAGCTACCTGAAGGAGTAAAACACCCTCGATACATTTACAACGGAGTCGTTGATGGCATCGGTAGCTACGGAAACAGTATTGGGATACCTACCGTAAACGGCGCTACTCTATTCGATGAAAGCTACACTGGAAATGTCGTTGTATACGCCGGATGCATCGGGATTCTCAAGAAAGATCAGTACCTTAAAAAAGCGAAATCAGGTGACTACGTTGTTCTAGCCGGTGGTAAAACTGGATTAGATGGTATTCATGGGGTAACTTTCGCTTCTCTAGAGCTTACCAAGGAGTCAGAAAATAAAAGCCGACCAGCTGTCCAGATTGCTAATCCAATTGAGGAGGAGAAACTAAAGCGCGCAATAGAACAGATAAGTCGCCTTAAACTTGGCTCAGCAATAACAGACATCGGTGGTGGAGGTCTCAGTTGCGGTATATGTGAAACCGCCGACAAATATAACCTCGGAGTTGAGGTTAATCTTAACAAGATTCCTTTAAAAGCAGAAAACATGGCTCCCTGGGAAATATGGATCAGCGAAAGTCAGGAACGGATGCTTCTAGCAGTACCACCTGAAAACTTAGAAAAAATTCTAAACATCTTCAGAGATGAGCAGACAGAAGCAAACGCGATCGGCACATATAACAGCAGCTCAAAAGCCACCCTCACTTATCATAATATTAAGATCGCTGAGATAGACCTAAATACGCTCTTCAACCCCCCAAAGACCACACGCACCGCTAAGTGGACCGAGCTGAATTATTCAGACCCCATAATCCCAGAGCCGAAGGACTCGGGAGACGTCCTCATGAGGCTCCTATCCAGCTACAATATAGCTAGTAAGGAGAAAGTAGTTCGCCGATACGATCAAGAAGTCAAAGGTCAGACAGTTATCAAACCTCTTCAAGGATGGATCGCAGGTCCCAGCGACGGTGCGGTTGTTAAACCACTTGTACACAGTATGGTCGGAGTCACTATTAGCAGTGGTGTCAACCCTCGTTACGGGAAGATTAACCCGTACTGGATGGCCGCGAGCAGCATAGATGAAGCGATTAGAAACAACATTGCTCTCGGAGGTCGCCGTATCGCCCTCCTAGATAACTTCGCGTGGGGGAGTCCAGAGTACCCAGATCGACTTGGGGGTCTAGTAGAAGCCTGTAAAGCTTGCTACGATATCGGTAAGGATTACCATACCCCTTTCATAAGTGGAAAAGACAGCCTCTTTAATGAGTCCCCACTTGGACCTGTAGCTCCAACACTACTTATCACCGCTATTGGTTTAATCCCTACAATTGCAAGTGCCGTCACAATGGATCTGAAGGAAGCTGGAAACAGATTGTACATCATCGGAGAGACTAAGCCAGAGCTTGGTGGTAGCGAGTATTTTAATCTCTACAACCACCTTGGAGCATCAATACCTAAGCTAGATGCTGGTAAAGCTGCAGCAAGCTACGAAAAGCTGATCACTGCCATTGACTCAGGATATGTTCGAGCTTGCCATGACCTCTCAGAAGGTGGCTTAGCTGTTAGTCTTGCCGAGATGGCGTTCACTGGATGTCTTGGCTTACAAATCAATCTAGAAAAGGTCCCTGTTAACCAAAAAATGCGAACAGACTACATCCTCTTCAGTGAGTCCAACTCCAGACTACTCGTTGAGATACCTGAATCGAAAGCAGTTGACTTTGAGAATATAATGATGGGTTCTGTTTATGCAAATATTGGATCCGTAATAAGCGAAAAGAGACTTCGAGTCACAATGAACAATGTAAAAGTTCTCGATGTATCTCTAGAGATGCTTATTAAGGCCTGGAAGACGCCCCTGGAGGCTCAAAGATGAAGATACAAGATATTCGTGTCCTGGTAATGCGTGCTCCAGGTACAAATTGTGACCTTGAGACTGTTCACTCATTTCAAGACCTCGGAGTTCAAGTAGATCTTACACACACGCAGAAGGTATTCAAAGAAAAGAACCTCCTAGACTATCAGATACTCATTTTCCCAGGGGGCTTCAGTTACGGGGACTACGTTCGAAGCGGTGCTATATGGGCGAAGGAATGTGAGTACAGAATTGGTAAGGAGCTCAAGCAGTTTGTGAACGATGGTCGCCCGGTCATAGGTGTCTGTAATGGGTTCCAACAGCTAGTAGAGCTTGGCTTCTTACCCGGATGGGAAGGTAAATCAAAATACCCGGAAGCTGCGCTAGCAAACAGTACTCACGGTTATCAGAGCCGTTGGATTCGAATGAAGTATATTGGAAAAGGCAATTGTGGCTTAATGGGAAGCCTTGAAGAAGGTCAAATCTTAGCGTGTCCTGTAGCTCACGGTGAAGGTCGCTTTGTTTTACCAAAAAAAACAGAGCAGCAATGGCTTGATAGGCTTTATGATCTCGATATGCTAGTATTCCGATATGTTGATGCTGCCGGCAATTTTGCTGAGGATCATTGGCCTGAGAATCCCAACGGGGCATTTCACGATATTGCTGGTATCTGCAATCCTGATGGCACAGTTCTTGGCCTTATGCCTCATCCAGAGCGAGCATATGAAGGCTATTTGATGCCTGAATGGACCAAAACGGGACTTACAAGATATGGTGATGGTAGGCTTTTCTACGAATCTATCGTAAAATATATAGAGAAGAAATTCTAAAATGAGGTTATTCATATAGTTGATTTAGGTCTAAATAGTAATCGAATTTTCTCTCATCTATGTCAGCTCCATATGCTTTAAGAAAAATGTTGAGGAGTCCCTCAGCTTCATCCGGAAAATTGTATTCGATGCTCCAAGCAGCTGAGGCTAAATCAATGTAGGGGTCTGCGATGCCAGATGAGTCCCAGTCTATTACACCGTTGAGATGAGTGTTTGTAACCAGTATGTTAGGTAGACAAAAATCGCCATGAGTGAATGTAAGAATCTCGAATGGAAGTGAAGTTTCAAGACGATTCAAAATTGCCTTCTGATCATCATTAAGATTTAAAGTGTGTATTTTATCAAGGCGGTTTCTCAGGGTATTGGTGTATGGACAGCCTAAAATTGGGATGCTGTGGATTAGTCTTAGAGCTTGTGCAGCCGCAATCATTGCATCGGGAAGAGCAATTTTGGGTACTTGGTAAATTGGGGTGCCAGTGACAGCAGTAGTTAATAGAAAGCTAATTTCACTTGAATTATGGTTGTAGATCGCTTCAGGTGCTAAGATTCTTCCTTTTATCCACGATAGGGTAGTATACTCTCGTAGAAGACGCTGCTCCGGATCATTTATTCGTATTTTAAGATATAATTTTTTTTGAGTTGAGGTTAAGAGATAGATACGTGCGCCGCTTTCAATATATGGATACTCTTGAATAGAGTAGTTCTTAATGATTTCAGCGAGCTCAGATGGTATCATAGGGCTACTAGACAAATTGATTATCCACTCGAAGCTCTCTTTCGTCTATAATCCACTATTTTGTTGTTGAGAGATATATCTGATAGAGCTAGGATCTCCACTGCAAGAAGACCCGCGTTCTTGGCGCTATCAATCCCCACTGTAGCTACGGGGATACCAGTAGGCATCTGAACGATACTGAGAAGGGCATCTATCCCCCCGAGTTTTACTTCCTTTGGAACACCGATAACCGGTTTTACTGTGTGCGCAGCAACCACTCCCGGTAGTGCTGCTGCGAGACCAGCTATGGTGATGAAGACTTTCGCCTCCGACTTTTCAACGTAATCTGCTAATTGCTTAGGATTACGGTGAGCGGAAAGCACCCTAAGCTCGCTATCGACATCAAACGCCTTCAGCATTTCCATAGCGGCTTCACCGAGCTCCTTATCCGACTCGCTTCCGATTATGACTGAAACAGAGACCATGAGCTATGAGAAGTAATTACGAAGATATGAAAATAGCTCTCATAACATAAGTTAGGTAATGCACTCTTTTGATGCGATGCTATTGACGATTATCTAGCTCCTTACGAGGTAATAAAAAGGTTAAAGTGTTATTTAATAATATTTGGAAATAATTGTATAATTAAGAATCTGAAAGATCAAAGAAACATAAAATATTATCGGGTCCATTTAAATCGCTCCACAATATTTGTTTGAGGTATCGGTGAAATGAATTCATGGCTCAACGAAACGTTGCACTTCTTTCGACACTGCACGACGCCTTAGGTTGGAGTATTGAGCCTCTTCGGGAAACTTCAAAGACATTAAATGATTGTTACTCACATCGATTCGTAATTGTAACAGAGAGAACTAGCCGAACCGTAATAGAGACACTTAAAGAACTTGGCTGGGAGTTATGCCAGATCAAAGCCAAAGTTGGTGTTGATCACATATCCGATTCAAGGAGAAGGATTCTAGCAACTGCCATGGAAGCTGGATCAGATTGGATGCATATAGTTGACACGGATCGTATATTACACTGGGCTAGGACATATCCAGAGGAGCTAAAATCAATCGTAGACACTCTTCCTAAAAACGAATTCACGATTTATGGGAGGAGCTTACGCGCTTTAGCCACACACCCTCAAAATCAGGTTGAAACTGAACAAATTCCAAATAAAGTTTTCTCCCTTATATATGGGCAAAAAATCGACATCACAGCTGCATCCAGAGGGATCTCTAGAGCAGCAGCAGAGTTGATCTTAGCGTTCTCTAGAGGACGCTTTTTCGACACCGACTCGGAATGGCCTATAATATTAATGTGTAAATCGAAACTAGATATCGCGTATCGCGAGGTAGAGGGGCTTGAGTGGGAAACAAGACTCAAACGTAGCGAATGGATTCACCCCGATGGAAGAAAAACAGACTTGAAAGAATTCTATGAGAACAACCCTGAATCATGGGTCTATCGCACAATGCTAGCTTATAGGATATCAGATTGTGCCCTTAGGACATACCAAGCATTCAAAATATAGTGAAAAAAAGATATCTTCCTGTTATTACTGATTCTAGTGCCTTTTTTTATTAATTCACATTTGATTTATCGATTAAATCCAGTTTTGGTTATAATATCTTTTGAGATATAAGCGATTAACAAACATATTTACGAATCATAAATAGCTTCTTGGACATTCTTGAGATCGTAGTCTTTCATGGTTTTTCTACCGCTTAGGATCTCGTAACTGGCCATACAACGCATAGCTACCTGTTTCACAATCGGTGCTGGGATCACTGGAGCGGGGCCATTACCCATATAATTTACTTCCCTTAGGTATGCTCGAAGGAATTCTTTATCCAGGCAGGTTGCTTCCTGCGGTTTTCCTATCTGATAGAATTTTTCTGCCCAGAACCTAGCGGAGTCATGGCTTGGTGGCTCATCAATTTGTATGAGTTCTCCACCTAGGCGGCCGAACTCAATTTTAAAATCCGGTATTATAAAACCCCGACTCTTAGCGTGATTTCTATACGTTGAAAAGAGTCTGAGTGTTGCTTCCTCAAGCTGATCCCACTCTTCACGAGTAAGAAATCCCTTAGCCACAGCTTCATCGCGACTGATCTCCTCATCGTGTCCGGCATCTGCTTTAGTTGAGGGCGTTAAAATAACCTCGGGGAGCTCCTCAGCCATTTGGAGACCATCTGGAAGCTTAACGCCACTGACTGTGCGAGCCCCATCATGGTATGCCCTCCATGCTGAACCATATAAATAAGCGCGACAAACGAACTCTATGTCGACTCGATGCGCTTTTTTAACGCGCATCGTTCTTTCATCCTCTATACAAAGTAAGTGGTGAGGAATAACCTTCTTAGTTTTATCGAACCAGAACTCAGCAAGCTTTGTAAGACTAACCCCTTTATGAGGGATAAGGGTAGGAAAAACAACGTCATAAGCACTTATCCTATCAGTTGTAACTATTAACATCTCATCCCCAAGGTCGTAGACATCGCGGACCTTGCCTCGACGAGGATGCTTACCGGGAATAAGGTCAGAATTCCGAAGTACTTCAATCTTCCCGGATCCCAATGGATCATCAATAATATACGCTTCTTTCAAGTATCTACACTTCCTAGATAATCCGTTTACTTATGCGTATTATTGAATATCCGGGGCTATATCAAGTTTTTTTAGACTAATTTACACAGTTCTTCGAGTGTAATGCTTTATTACGGGTAAGCTTAAACCATCTATTACTGATATCATGACGACTTGGTCTCCAGTAAGCTAAAGAAACGTTTCGAAGAGGTTATCACTGGAACTGTGAAGCCATTAGCTGATATCGGTATCACACCTAATATTGTAACCGTCTCTGGGCTTGTCGTCAGCTTTGCAGCAGCTGCATGCTATGTTTATTGGAGAACCGCAGCTTACCTACTTCCACTCGCTGGGCTTTTGATACTTCTCTCAGGAATCCTTGATGCGGTTGACGGTGTTATTGCACGTACCACCGGTAAGGTTACTGTATTTGGAGGTTTCCTCGACTCCGTCTCCGATAGATATAGTGATGCATTAGTAATATCCGGTTTGATTCTAGGTGGACTTTGTGACCCTATTTGGGGACTCATTACATTATCTGGATCGCTGCTGGTAAGCTATACCCGTGCAAAATCCGAGTCTTTAGGGATTCCAATGGCAGCGGTGGGCTTCGCTGAACGAGCGGAGAGAATGATTCTTCTTGCTCTCCTTACATTTGGAGCAACATTTTGGATGGATATTTTAAATTATGGTATAATTTTATTATCTTTATTGATCCATATAACCGTAGTTCAGAGAGTTTTATACTTTAAAGAAAAGACAGATTAAATTGGACTAGGTCTTCGACGACGAACTACTTCATGTCGATCATCTTTTCCTCGTACTTTTACGACACCGCGGTGGACAGCGCAGCTGATGCAATAGATCTTAGTCACTTTTGTGCTCGTGATACTAGATCCTTGTTGTTGTAGTTCTTTCAATAGCCTGGAGTCAACAAGCGAGGTAAAGCGTGTTTGCCTCTTCGCTTTATCGGCGGGCACAATGGCCCCGCATAAGCTACATTGTACAGTACCGGAGCTTCCCTTATTGCCTTTACCGCGACCTCCGCTGGTCCTCTTTTTGGTCGTATCCCAAACCTCACGTCTAGTGTACGGCTCCATTTAATAAACTCTACGAGAAATCAACAATACGTTCTAATTAGGTCCGAGTTTAATTATATCTTACCTAGAATTTAGACATCTTCTCAAGTATATGTTTCGCAACCTCGTTGAAGAGAATATCTCCTATCTTGGTGTAGCCATCAGTGTTAAGGTGGGCTCCGTCGTTGTTGTACTCAGGTTTCAACCAGTTATCTACGTCCGCAAGAGGATTGTAAAGATCAATGAGTCTGACTCCCTCCGATGAGCAGAGTTCCTGGATTTTTTTATTGTAAGCCCTTATCTTTTCATTGAATTTATCTGAACCCCTGACAGGTGTTAGAGTACATCCGATAGGTGTTGCGCTGATCGAACGTGTCTTATCATACATACCCTTGAGGTTCGCAGTCACAATCTCTGCACTTACGCCAGAGGATAGATCGTTGAGACCCCCCCAAATTATCACATAATCAGGTTTGTGACGAGGAACACATATGTCAAATCTACGGAGCATTCCACTCGTACTTTCGCCTACATTTCCCTCGTTCTCAACAATAGGGTTTACATCATTGAGCCCAATTTCTTTTATTTTATTCCACATTAAAGATTGAAGAACCCTAGTATACGGATAGCCTTGGCCATTAGGGTTAGCGTCTGAGGGGCTTTGAAACCCCACTGTAAGACTATCTCCAATCGATACAATCACTAAGTAGCGCTGCTCCATCTGATTCACCTTAATTCAGCATTCTTTGCATCGTTGAACTTTAGTGTTTTCACTTTTCATCATGTTTAAAAACTAACACATGTTTAGTCAGCAATCTCTAGAGGATTCGAAATGAAGATGCTTGAAGTGCTTAAAGGGAATGTTCTCGTTCTTACTCTTTGCACTACCCTCTGGCGGTTGAGCGTAGATATTGTTTGGCCATTCCTAGCACTGTATGTCATAGCCCTCGGAGGAAACTACGAGACCATAGGACAGGTTATGGCGATTGGTAACGTAGCGGCGATTATCCTTTATCCTCTAGGAGGCTACATTGCCGATTATCAGGGACGTATTAAAGTCATGTCTTATATGACGTTTGTTTATGGGTTTAGTTTCCTAATCTACGTCTTTACAGATAGCTGGGAATGGGTCGCTATAGGGATGTTCATTCAGAGTCTCGTTACCTTCTACACTCCTGCGATGCAGGCGTTGATGGCTGATTCACTTCCTCCTGGAAGCCGAGGAATCGGATTCGCTGTAACGATGGCTATTCCAAGCGCTTTCGGAATAGCAAGTCCCCTTATAGGAGGCTGGCTTATCGGAACATATGGAATCAAGCCTGCAGTGAAGGGTCTCTACTTCCTTGGATTTCTCGTCAGTTTACTCGTTGGTTATATAAGACTAAAGAAGTTAAAGGAAACTCTCCCACACGGAAGCGGAATGAAACTCACAGCGAAAGGAGTTCCTAGGTTGCTTTTTGAATCTTATAGGAACATCATTATGGTAATACGTGAAGCACCTAGAAGGCTACTCTCCCTGACTCTAATCATGTCTACATGCGTTCTTGTAACAAGTTTCACAAGCAGTTTCTGGATCGTTAGAGCGAAGGAGGTTGTTGGGTTAACAACTCAGCAGTGGGGGATTCTTATGCTTGTAAACGGTATAATCAATGTAATTGTGAGCATTCCAGCTGGCCGTTACGTGGATAGCCATAATAAGAAGAAAATTGCTGGTCTTTGCTTAATATTCGGTGCTATCCCTGTATTTTTCTTCCTCAACGTTGCTAACTTTGATCAAATGCTCCTTATCGGTATCTTAGCAACGTTTCCGAGTGCTTTCCTCAACCCTGCTTTCCAGGCTATTTTTGCGGATCTTGTACCTAGAGCGCGGAGAGGTCGAACTATAGCTGCGCTTGGAGGTGGAGGTATCACCTTCATGGGTAACGCCTGGGGGAATGGTATCATTGCTATGCTTTGTGCCATGACTGGTAACCTCCTTAGTGGCTACCTTTACCGTATAGATAATAAACTTCCATGGTTAATCCTCTCAGGAAGTCTAATCATTCTAGGCTTCCTTTTCCTAAACATTGTTAAAGAAGCTGATAATCCAGAGGATTAGGTATAAAGCTCTGGCGAAGGATTGAAAAATTTGAATACTCGGCGACTTGCTTTAACATCAATTTTATCTGCGTTAACTGTGGCGCTATCATACTCTCGTGGGTTAGCAGCACCAAGTCTACCTGGAGTATTCGAGTTTATGACCGTCTCAATTTTTATCTCTGGTTTCTGTTTTGGCTCAACGGTTGGAGGAGTCATTGGCTTGGTTTCACTTACTGTATATATGCTGATCCCGTACCCGTTAGCCCATCCTGCTGCTTGGCTTTACACAACCTCTCCAATTCTTCTTGTTGTAATGGCATTGCTCGGCTGCATTTTCGGTGTTTCAGGTGCATATACCTCGAAATTTATTAACCCAAGCGATAAACGTTTTCCGCTTAAATTAGGTTTAATTGGGTTAGGTTTAACATTCATTTATGATATTTGCAGTAGCCTAGGATTCGCATTAGCCTATCCAGCGTTCACAGACCCGTTACAGGCGATTTACCTAACTTTTATTCCCCTTTACTATCCATGGCCTCCCATTATACATACTTTCACAAACGCGATAATATTTGGATTGATTGCGCCTGTCATAATACGGGCAGTGATCAGACTCCCGGAAACGTTGAATATTCGAGACTCAGAGTGATCTAAAGACGGGCTTTGATAGAGTACTTTGAAGCACCTGATATTAAACGAAGAGTAGATGACATTATTGATCTACTCCGTTTTGAACATGTACCCACGAATAATGTGTTCTGCATCAGAAGCAGAGGCTCTAACGCAAAACGGACTTTAGCCCGCATACATGGCTTAGGTAAGATCTGGCAGCTTGCTATGAAGATCGAAGCAAACTATGTTATTGAGGTGATCTCGGAGCAATTCGATAAACTAAGCCAGGCTGGTCAAGATAAAGTTCTTGTCCATGAGCTTCTTCACATACCGAAAGGATTCCAAGGAGGATTTAGACATCACGGGAACTACGTCACACAGGAAAACGTCGACGTTTGGTTTCGGCGACTCCAAGAGAAACAGAAGGAATTGGGAAACTTATCAAGGAAAGGATAAAGAAAAGCGCCGTTATTTAGAATATAAATGTACCCAAGGCTGACCGTTTACAAAGTTAAGATATCATCTACGCTTCGACACTTCATTGAGAGCCTAGGGGAGGACATTCTCTACGCTTACGATCGTCGTCTAGTAGGTGTTATTGTAAATGGAAAACCTATGTGGCCTTCGGCTGAGCTAAAACCCGGTGACGATGTAACAATTTTTCCTATAATGATTGGGGGATAATTAAACGATCTCTAATGATAGTTTTTCACCATTCTTATTGAAGGCTGCTACATCCTCCAATCTGTATGGGTAAGCTACTAGCAACATGATTCTTCCATATACATTGTGCAGATCTACTGTGGAGAGGGAGAGCGCTCCTGATGGGTGACTGTGTAAGGTACCGATCATCGTGAAATCGATTGGTAACATATGAATAGGGAAACGCGCTGAACCGCCATCAGTAGATGCGAATGGTGGAAAAATGTAGTCGTTTACCTCAATTCCATCTTTCTCTATTTTTCCTCTAAGGATCAAGATTGCTTCATTTGGGTGCCTCTCGGAGGCGAATCTGAGCATCTCCTCAAGTAAGCCTCTCTCAATCTCTATCTTCATTACCTCATATTTCCTTAAGCTTTGATATTAACGCTAGTTCTAGGGGTAGCTTCATAGCCCTCCGTTCTGTAATTCTTATTGGTATAAATGACCTGCATAGACGTGATTCTACAGAGAAGAAGCATACGCAAATATAAAAAAGAGAAAATTCCAGAGACGGTAAAGGAGAAGATTTTCGAAGCTGGAAGGCAAGCTCCTAGTGCTTCAAACAAACAACCATGGCATTTTATCATTGTCACAGATCCGGTTCTTAAAGAGAAACTCTCGGCTGGAAAGTATGCTGGATTTGTCAAGGATGCTGATTTCGTGGTAGTAGGCGTTGGACTTGCAAGTGATCCTGGCTATCAACGATGGTCTGTAGTGGATGTTACCATCGCTCTCCAAAACATGGTTATTGCAGCTGAGGTTCAAGGTGTTGGTTCTTGCTGGATCGGAAGCTTCGATGAGAGTGAGGTGAAACAGTTACTAGGTATCCCTAAAGAAGGGATCGTTGTAGCTTTGATGCCTTTTGGAATCCCTGATGAAAATCCGGCATCACGCACCAAGAAAAATCTGATTGAGATCATCCACAATAACAAATGGTGAAAAACCGGATCATGAATGTCCACAAGGAAAGCTTTCGAAACTCCCAAAAACTATTAAAATGTACATGCTAGGACGTGAAACTCTTAATAGTTAGGAGTTTTTATCGTAGTGGGGGCCCGTGGCCAAGTAAGGATACGGCATCTAGCAGGTTGCCCGATTCGACACCTGCGTGCAGGCCTTCTAAGCAGAAGATCGTGGGTTCAAGTCCCTCCGGGCCCGCCTCCAATTCGCGCGCACAAAAATTTGTTTTTTGTTTTGCATAATCTCATTGGGTTTAGGTAACTAATCACACGTATGTATGCTTTGGATCTCGATCTGCCCGGTAAAACTTCCTCTGTCAAAGTCGTAGTTGCGGGTGTACTGGCAGCCTCAAGTGGCATGCTGATCTTTCGGTTGTTTCTATTTCAGGATCTTTCTCCGATGGTGGTGGTCTTCATGTATTCTCCGAAGAAAACTACAACAATTCCAGATACCATTGAAAGAACTTATAATCCAACGTGAGTGCATGCTCATTTGAGAATGTTTCTATACCCGGGTGTTTTGGGCAATATCCCGTGCATATGAAAACTTAGGCGAAATACTTGTCACCGTTCTAGGCGTTTGAGGAGCACAGAGGAATCAAGTCTCCTTAAATCGAGCCCAAGCTCTTCTACTTTTAAACCCATCGATAGTCCTAGGATATCCACGTAATGAAATACAGGTAGGTTATACACCTTACCTTTCTCCTCTTTCAGCTTCATTTGGCCTACTTCAAGCTGCATCATGCAGAATGGGCATGTAGCTATTATAGCATCAGCACCTGACCTCTTTACGTCATCGAGGATCACCTCCGCTAACTTTAGGGATGCATCCTCCGAGACTTTTCCGAAGAATGATCCGCAGCCGATACAGCAGCTTGATTTCTCATGGTAGTCCATAGTCTCGGCTCCAGTCATTTCGATGAGGTGACCTAGCTTCTCAGGGAAGTCCGAGTCATCGAACTTTGTATACCTCTGCGGTAGAAAGAGATGGCACCCATAGAAAGGCGCAGCCTTTAAGCCATGAAGTGGAGCCACACTTAGGTTCATCAAGACCTCAGGTTTGTAGTCTTCGTAGAGTGCAGTTACGACGTGCTGAATCTTTGCTGTTCCCTTATATTCTCTGCCGACTTCCGCTAACGACTCGTTAACATCATCTTTTAAATTTTGGTTGGTATCGAGAAGATACTTGGCTCGGGAGAGGTTTCCGAAGCAGCTCGAACATAGAGTCAGCAGAGGTAGTCCTTCCTCTTCAGCGATAGCTAGATTCCGGGTGGTTAAGGCTAAGCCTTTCGAATAGTCAACACTGTGAACAAGGCAAGCAGGCATGCAACAGTTGAAGTCATCCCTACTCTTCAGCGACGCCCCAAGGGCTTTGAAGACAGCCCGCATAGACATCTCATAACCAAGCTCCCTTACAGATGCAACGCAGCCTGGATAGAGAAGGTACTCACTCAAGACTCGATCCTCCTGAGGTTCTCCTTCCCGAATATCTTCCTCTGTTCGTCGAGAGCACTCTTTGATATTGTCACACCGATTGGTGGTAGGTTGTAGCCTTCTCGCCACTCGTCGAAGTCCTCTGGCACCTGAATTGATCGCCCCGATTTCATTATCTGTCTCATGATCGTCTTCGGGTTCTCCGGTACATACCCTTCTCGTGATGCGAGGTTTCTGGCGAGGAGGAATATCTCAGTTGGCTGGATGCCGCTTGGACATCGCTCAGTGCACCTGTAGCACCAGGCGCATAGCCAGAGTTCCTCGCTCTTCAGTAGTCCTTGGAGGTCATGCGATGCCTTCTGTAGGAGTCTCCTTGGGTTGTATTTATCGGGGAGAACTTTTGCCATTGGACAGCTTCCTGTGCAGCTGCCACAATCCTGGCAGTAACTTAACTTTTTCTCGTCAAGCAGGCGTTCGAGCAGTTCCTCGGTTTTTACCATATAACCAAACTCACATCACTTTCACTAACTCTCATCTTAAATATCCAAATATAATACGAATGTTCCGCCACGAGTCTGCAATAACAAGTACATGTAATAAATATAATATTTATCATCACGCTCGCGCGTTGTTTTAACTCCCGATCATTCGAATCATCTATATCACCGGAGCTAGGCTTAAATTCGACAGTCCCATGGATGGCACTCGCCGAATTAACATTCATATCGGTGATAAAGTGGACATAGTTCTAAAACAAGATCAAAGAACATCAAAACTCACCCGCGGTACGGTGAGTGAAATACTCACTAGTAGTCAATTCCATCCGCATGGCATCAAAGTTCGATTAAGTGATGGCAAAGTCGGTAGAGTCAAATCCGTTAACCCTCCATAATCTAATAAATGGTAGATTCTGTCTCGGATGGGATAACTAGCAAACCCGAGTACGCCTACTATATTCTGAAAGTCTTGAAGCTCTATGGGGGTATAGCTACTGAGGACGAAGTTATGGATAGGGTGGTGGAGATGATGTCCAGTGTTCTTACCGAGATGGATCGACTGAATTTATATGGAGGTAAAATCCCACGTTGGAGGAATCAAGCTGATCATATGCTAGAGGGTCTCATAGAAGATAGATACATTACTCGGGAAGGCGTCATGCTTAAGCTAGTCAAAAATATTCAGATTAGTTGAAAATGTTTATAGTAACGCATTCCTGAAACAACTATGTATGTCTTCTCAAGTTCTCCTTGACTCAAAACCTGGAAAGGCTTTCATGTTATGCAACGAAGCCATTGCACGCGCTGCTCTTGAATTAGATGTGAAAGTCGCTGCCTTCTACCCTGGTTCACCTACAAGCGAAATACTTGACACAATGGCCGTTTTTTCAACCGTTTACAAAGATCTCGTAATGGAGGTTTCCGCTAACGAGAAGGTAGCTCTCGAGACAATCGCAGGTGCCAGCATGGGGGGATCACGGAGTTTTACCAGTATGAAGAGCGTTGGATTAAACGTTGCTAGCGACGCGTTCTACACACTCGGTTATACGGGAGTAAACGCAGGATGTGTCCTAGTGATGGCTGATGACCCAAATGCTCATAGCAGCCAGAGTGAGCAGGATGGCCGTTTTTTTGCTCCAACTGGGCATGTGCCCATGCTTGAGCCTTCGACACCTCAAGAAGCGTACGAGATGACTCGGTACGCTTTCAAGCTCTCCGAGAAGTATAGGCTTCTGGTTCTCTTACGAACAACGACGCGTGTAAACCATCAGTATGCCCCAGTTCAATTTAATGAAGTGAATCGGATTCCCCTTGATAAACGAAGTTGGAGTGAAGTACGTGCAAAGTATTTCACACTCAGCGACACTGCTAGGCGCCTCAAAGGAGAGGCCTTAGAAAAGCTGAAGAGGATTGAAGTGGAGTTTGAAGAGAGCCCTTTTAATAAGGTCGTAGATGGCGAGGGTAGTTTAGGGATTATCACGAATGGAGTGAATTTCCTCCATGTTATGGATGCAGTTGCGAATCTAGGCGTGAAGCCTTTCGTGTTGAAACTTGGAACCACTCATCCGTTACCTCGGAAGCTTATCTCAAAATTTATTGGAAAACTCGACCGAGTTCTAATTGTTGAGGAGCTTTTACCTTATTTAGAGGACAAGATAAAAGCATTAGCTAAAGATACCAACCCGTACATCGAGATTCTTGGGAAAGATACAGATTACTTTGGTTATGTCGGCGAATATAATGTAGCGATTGTCGAGAATGCACTCGCTAAACTCTACGGAATAAAGCCTTCGAAGCAGTATGAGACGGTGCTCAAACGAGCTGAGGAGCTGAAGAAGGTTATCCCGAAACGACTCCCCGTATTCTGTGCTGGATGCCCCCACCGAAGTAGTCTATGGGCGATCCAGCAAGCCTTGAAAGGAACAGATTTTGTCCTCAACAACGACATTGGGTGTTACTCAATGCTTCAACTCGAACCATATAGCGTCACCGACATGATGCTTTGTATGGGGGCATCTCAGGGGATCAGTAGTGGAATGCAGCATGTCCTCAAAGATAAAATTGTGAGTCTGATAGGGGACTCGACGTTCTTCCACGCTGGGATCCCGGGACTTGTGAATGCAGTTCACAATGGTCACGATTATACTGTATTCATTCTTGATAACACTGTTACAGCGATGACTGGTCAACAACCGAATATGGGAAGTGACTTTGGGCCTAATAAGGTAAATAAGGTTGACATCGAGGCGGTTGTCCGTGCAATCGGAGTTAAGAACATACTTATTATGAATGCATTCGACCCCAAACCGAATATTGACTCAATCAAACAGCTACTTAACCTCCCAGGAGTCAAAGTAGCAATCAGCCATGGGCCCTGTGCATTATACAATGACAGGAAAAAGCGAGCAGCCAAAACATCAATAATCCCCAATAAAGTATCTTCAGAAGTCTGCAAGACAATTTACGCCTGCGTTAGAGACTTCTATTGTCCAGCTATAGAACTGAATATGGAGACCCGGCAAACCGAGATAGCTCTTGACCTCTGCAATGGGTGTATGGTCTGTGCAAAGCTTTGCCCAATTACCGCGATCAGTTCAACTGGAGGTGTTCAGTAATGGCAAGCTATAACATTCTCTTAGCTGGAGTTGGCGGACAAGGGCTTATGCTTCTAAGTCAGGTGATAGGAGATGCTTGCACAGAGAACGGGATTAATGTCCATGTTGGAGCACAGCATGGTCTCGCACAGAGGAGTGGGAGCATATCAGCTCATGTTCGCATAGGTGACTCGTACTCGCCTTTGATCCCTTACGGTTCAGCTGATCTCATAATTGCGATGGAAGCTATGGAGGCTCTCCGATACATTGAGTTCCTCAGCGATGGAGGATACATCATAATGAATAGCAGAATTATGCATCCTCCTCTCGAAACTGCACCGATAGTCAAAAACCGGCAAGAGAAGCGTGCTTACGTCACTCTCAACGAGATCACAGAGCAACTTAGCGCTGTAACAGGTCATATCATTGTAATGGATGCTATGAAGATCGCTTCTGAAGCGGGTAATCCGCGTACGGAGAATGTGGTACTTCTTGGTGCTGTATCTAAACTTCCAGGTTTTCCGGTAGAGGCAGAAGCTTTACTCAACGCGGTTAAACGGAACGTTCCTACTTCAGCTTTAGAGGCAAATATCAAAGCTTTCCATCTAGGCGCTAAAACTGAAATGTGATTACGAATTAAAGGTTTTATGTATCACTATTTTTTTAATGGCATATTTCTAGTTTATACAAGCTATTATCTTCTTTTTTGAGCTGTTAGTGACATTTTCACATCGTCCGCCGATAATTCATTCTATTGATTTTTGCTAGGAGATTTCAATTAAATAAGGACTAACGGTTAAACATCGTTAATGTGCATATTGAATTAATCTATTCGACACTGCTAGTAGGTAAATCTAAATCGCTAGATCTGTTCAACATTCTCAGTGTTATATTTGAGCACAAGCGAAGCAAGGCTCTTGAGTCTCTACAGAGTCATGATAAGAATCCGAACCTTTGAGTCTACGGTGAGAAAATTAGCGGGGGAGGGAAAACTACCAGCAAGGTTCGGTTTATATAAAGGACAGGAGGCTGTCGCAGCCGGGGTATCTGCTCACCTAAAACCCACGGACCAAATTGGATCCACCCATCGCCCTGTAGGACATCTAATCGCAAAAGGTTGTGACCTCGGCAAACTTCTAGCAGAGCTCTGTGGGAGAGCGACGGGGTTCAATAAGGGCAAAGCAGGACCATACCATATCTTCGACCCCTCAGTTAGTGCCTTGGGTGCTAATGGCATCGTAGGTGCTAGTGTTCCTATGTGCTGTGGTTACGCTCTTTCCAATCAGCTCAAAGGGAACGGAGCGGTGACTGTCAGTTATTTCGGTGAAGGTGCCGCCAATCAAGGTGGCGTACAAGAGGCGTTAAACCTAGCTGCATGTTGGAACCTTCCATTAGTCTTCGTATGTGAGAATAGCAGCCCCGATGTCCAAAGGATGTTGGGCCATGAGATCGATTACCCTCAACTCACAATCGATAGCGTCGCTATTAGAGCGAAGGCATACAACATTACTGGTTCAAGCCATGTTGGCTGGGATGTGGATGAAATCTACAAGGTCGCCGGGAAAGCTATTCGCCGCGCAAGAGTGGGAAAAGGCCCTACTTTACTTGAGTTCAAAGTTCACCAGCTTGAGGGTAACCTCGATGGACGTCTTGAAGCGATCGAGGATGAGTTGAAGTGGTGCCCTATTGAGGAGTTTAAAACGAAACATCGAGATATATTATCTAAAAAGATAGAGGACGTGATCCGAGTCGAGGAAACAGCTTTAGTGAAGAAAGCAATTGACTTCACAATTAATAGTTCTAACCCTGCGTTAACTGAGGCTTTCACCGACGTCTTTGTGGAGGGGCAATAAATGCCAGAAAGAGTGATCACATTTGGACAGGCTATCAACGAAGCACAGATGCAAGAGATGAAGAGAGACTCCTCAGTAATTCTTCTGGGAGAGAACGTCTCAAGCAACTATCGTGACGCAACGAAAGGTCTTCTTGAAGTGTTCGGGAAGGAGCGTGTAAGGGATGCCCCCATCACTGAAACAGCGTTCATTGGCGCAGGGGTAGGTGCTGCGATAACAGGGCTTCGCCCTGTTGTGGAGCTTATGCTGGTTGACTTCGGCTTAGTAGCTATGGATCAGATACTAAACCAGATGGCGAAGAGCACCTATATGAGTGGAGGCGCGGTTAGCGTCCCGATGACGCTCCGTTGTATTACCGGAGCTGGAGTTGCTGCTGGTGCTACCCATAGTGAGAGTTTACATGGGCTTTTCGCTCACATGCCTGGAATGAAAGTGGTTATTCCTAGTACTCCATATGATGCGAAGGGATTACTTGTAAGTTGCATCCAGAGCAACAGTCCAAGTGTCTTCCTCGAACATCGCCTCCTAATGGGAATAAAGGGCAACGTCCCTAAGGCAAGTTACTCGGTTCCCTTAGGTATGGCAAATGTCTGCAGAGAGGGAGTTGATGTTACCCTAGTTGCTTGTGGACTTA
Source organism: Candidatus Bathyarchaeota archaeon (assembly GCA_041304325.1). GTDB lineage: Archaea > Thermoproteota > Bathyarchaeia > TCS64 > TCS64 > UBA8941. The sequence continues at coordinate 3,606 of JBFYNP010000016.1, read as the reverse complement.
TGGTACACGAAGCACTGAAAGCTGCGGAACAGCTTACAGGAAAAGTTGATGTTGAGGTTATCGATCCCCGAACATTAGTTCCGTTCGATGAAGTGGCGATTCTGAAATCTTTGAAGAAAACAGGACGATTGGTCGTTGTAGATGAGGATTACCTTTTTTGTGGCTGGAGTGCAGAAGTAGCTGCTATTGCAGCTGAAAAGGCTTTTAAAAACCTAAAAGCTCCTGTTCAGCGTGTAGCAACACCTAACATTCCATTTCCTTTCAATCCGAATCTAGAACGTCAGCTCTTGCCTGACGCTGATAAAATTAAAATCGCTATTCAGAAGATAGTTTGAGAGCAATAAACACTTATTAGATTCCAATCCGCCCTTTCACGAAGGAACAAAGCATGGTGAAGTGCGATACATGTGGCGTCGAGACGTTTATGCCCTTCAAATGCAATTACTGCGGTAAATATTTCTGTGAACAGCATAGACTCCCCGAGTTTCACTCTTGCACTGGTGCCTATGCGGCTGCTAAACCAGTGATTTATCAGGGTACATATTCCTCCTCCGGTGGATCATACAATTACGCGAGCAACCGGGTAATCCGATCTTACTGGTTCAGTAAGCGTGAACTTAGAGACCTTGCTATTGGATCGGGAATTATTCTACTGACCCCTCTCCTTAGAGTATGGTCTTTTTTCCTCCAGGAGCCAGCCTTCGTTTCAGTTTATCTTGTTATTCTTATGCTAGCCTTCATACTTCATGAACTTGCTCACAAGTTCGCGGCACAACGCTTCGGTCTTTGGGCTGAATTTAGGCTAAGCGCAACAGGCATTCTGTTTACAATTATGAGTTTCCTTCTTTTTCAGACTAGACTTCTTCCGATTATGGTCATTGCCCCTGGCGCAGTTATGATTGCTGGGATGATGAACTGGAAAGAGTCGGGTGAGATTAGTATTGCTGGACCAGCGATTAACCTTGCTCAAGCATTTCTTTATCTCGCTATTTCTTTAATCGTGCCTGACGCGTTAATTAAAGCCCTTATGCTTGCTGGTGTCGCTGTCAATTCAGGGCTTGCTTTATTTAATCTCATTCCGTTTGGTGTTTTCGACGGTGAAAAAATATTCAAATGGGATCGACGAGTCTGGGTTATCTCGGTTGCTATAGCAGGAATTATGTTCTTTTTTATCTCATAAGCATGGGGCTTATTAATACGATGCGCGATTCTGAAACCAATGATTATCCTCCCTGGACCCGCATCGATCGAGTTGGGGAAGAGGATTGCCGACGAGTTAGGTGTTATTGCTCAAACCGTTGATCACCGAATCTTTCCTGATGGAGAGAGCTACATCCGACTCACGGGTTCCGTATCTGGTGAGGTTGTTGCTGTCGTGCAGACGACAGCACCCTACCCTGATCAAAAACTAATGCAACTTCTACTCACCGCGAGTACAGCAAATGACTTCGGTGCATCTAGAGTCGTTGCAGTAGTTCCTTACATTGCCTACTCCCGTCAGGATAAACGATTCCTTGAAGGAGAGGCGTTGAGCTTGGATGTTGTTATTAGATTAATGGAGAATGTTGGAATAACTGACCTTATAGTTGTCGATACTCATAACTCAGCTTCACTCCATATGATCGAAGAAAGACATAGTGTAAAGATACATAACGTTTCAGCGATTCCTCTACTGGCGGAATATTTGAAGAAGCATGGCTACGAAGGTGCTTTGAGCCTAAGCCCTGATAAGGGAGCTATTCATCACGCTGAGGCTGCTGCATATGTTTTAGGTGGGCCAACCAGTTTATTTGAGAAAACTAGGGATAGGAAAACAGGGGAGATCATAATGGCTGCGAAAGATCTTGATGTCAAAGGAAAACGTGCAGTTGTTTTCGACGACATCATAAGCAGTGGCGGAACAATGGCAATGGCAGTTGCAGTCCTCAAGAATCAGGGCGCTGAGAAGGTTGCAGCTGCGTGCAGCCACGCTTTATTCATGGGCGGTGCAGAGGAAAAGATAAGGAAAGCAGGGGCTGACCTTATCCTCGCTGCGGATACCGTAGAGACACAGTACAGCCAGGTCACCATCGCCGGAGTCATCGCTGCAAAGCTAAAGCAGCTTAGCAAGCCCCAACACCTATAATAGACATTAATGGACTTTTCAGAGGGATAGTGATGATCAGTTCTAGGATTAACCTTAAAGTACAGTCAGTGAAAGCCGTGAAGGATTTCGAGGGTCGAGAGTGTTTCCAGATAGAGTTCGTAGAAGTACGTCAGCGTCCACCTATGATGATGATGAATAACCCTGAGGTTCCGGATGAGATTGGACAGATGGTCGTTCAGGTGACAAAGAGCTTTCAAAATATGATGCCAGGAATGAACAGTCGGGATTACGAACAGATGAAGATAACCTTAATCGTAACCGGAGACGAGTTAGAGAGTTTTAAACTAAAACCGTACCCTAACCAGCTTTATGAACTCAGTATCACAGATGGTTCTCTCCAATTCAAAGAGATTTAATATTAATATTCTATTTACAATTATTTAGTTAAACCGAATGTTTCATCTTAATATTTTTTTAGAAAACTTTGATATTCACTTAAATTCAGCGTTTCATATTCTTTCGTCTAGTGTAGCCTTTGTCTCTGAATAACATACAGTGGGGGGAATGGGAGAATGAGGTTCTTAAATCCGAAATACCGGTTGTTGTGGAGTTCTGGCATCATACCTGCTCTACTTGCTTGAAAATTGAGCCACAAGTTAAGGAATTAACCGTTAAACTACAGGGGAAAGCCAAGGTTATCCGTCTAAATGTCTTGGAAAGTCGCGAAAACCGACGATTAGCAATACAGAATGGAGTCATGGGGACCCCCACATTCAAAATTTACTGTCGAGGTGTCGACATCGGTGAGATCATTGGAGAAGAAACATTAAATGATCTTCATGTTAAGCTGGCTGCGTTAGTGGAAAAGTGTATGGTATGAAGCTGTACGATGTCGTTATTTTAGGCGCTGGGCCTGCAGGGCTTACCGCTGCTATATACGCATCTCGCGCTAAACTGAGTACACTTATAATTTCAGGTCCTATGATCGGAGGCCAGATTAGCCAAACATATGAGGTTGGAAATTACCCTGGTTTCCCCGAAGGCATTACGGGTCCTAACCTCGCGACGAAGTTTAAAACCCAAGCAGAAAAGTTCGGAGCAATATTTATTGACTCGGAAGCAACAGCGGTTGATTTCAACTCAAAACCTTATACGGTTGTTTTTGGCGGTGAGAAAGTTGAAACCCATACAGTGATAGTCGCCATGGGTATGTTGCCAAAAAAACTTAACATTCCTGGTGAGGATAAGCTAAAGGGCCGAGGGGTTTTCGCTTGTGCTACCTGTGATGCAGTTCTCTATGAGGATCTTAATGTCGCGGTTATTGGAGGCGGAGACTCTGCAGTTCAGGAAGCACTTGATCTAGCAAAATACGCTTCTGAAGTAACAATCATTCATAGGCGAGGTACATTCAAAGCGGAAAAATATCTTATTGAGAAGGCGAAAGAAAACCCCCGAATAAAATTCGTAATGAATAGTGAAGCGTTGGAGATAATCGGAGAGAAGCGTGTCGAAGAGGTAAA
>JBFYNP010000015.1:0-41998 GCA_041304325.1 Candidatus Bathyarchaeota archaeon | reverse complement strand
AATTCGCAGGAGTTGTCCACACTGATCTAGCCCAAAACTTCCTTTTTGCTGTTGATGCACGTACAAAGAGGCGACTTGGAGAAGCACAAACCTTGAAAAACGGTGATGTAATCCAGATAGTCGCTACAAAGACAAAGAAATAGGTTGTACTAGAAGTAGATCTTTGTATTGTATGTTACCTTTTAGATGATAGACATCAACAAAGAAGACAGTACTTGGAAAAAGTTACCTAATTGTAGTTAATTAAGTCAAGACCCTCGACTGAGTTTTATCTCATCCACCAATCCGGTCACCTGCTCCTCCATATCCTCATAAAATTCGTTAATTTTGTTAAGGAGATAGTACTGTAAAAGGAATTTTAAGTATTTTAAGACGTAGCCGCTGTGACTCCACTGGCGAACACGACGAGGTGAAGTCCATAACGTTGACTTGGAACTGAAAATATACTTGCCCATAAGGCTGACCCTCATGCTAAGATCCATATCCTCACAACTATTCAGATCTTCTCTGAATCCACCTACAGCCAGCACAGATTCTCTCCGGTAACAGTGGCAGGAAAAGTAGCTTAATTGATAGATGTGGGTCTTGGAGCTCAACCAGCATAGAGCGTTGTTAAATTCAAACATACTCCGCTCAATCCAGTGCCCTCCGAAAGGGAGAACCTTAAGGCAAACGCCGATAGCTCCTTGATTAAACTCTGTTTCAAAAACATCCAAGCAGTTGGCATCGACTAGAATGTCGGCATCGAGAAAGAAAACATAAGCTCCACGACTCCTACGGATCCCTTCATTTCGTGCTCCACTTACATCATGAGGACGCTTCTTAGGAACCAGAATGAGTTCTAGTCCATATAATCGAGCAATCTCTTCTGTGGCGTCTCGGCTTCCTCCATCCATTATAAGCACCTCAAAATCCCGGCGTGTCAGCTTGCTTAATGAATTAAGACATAATTTGAGGTTCCGCTCCTCGTTAAGTGTGGGAATTATTACGCTAAATAATATCTCAGCGCCTTCGACTTGGTCGAGAGTCTTACCGACCGTAACGCCACGAGGCTTCATTCTATCGACTCCAACACCATCTATATCAGGTATTTATCCTGATTAGGATGAAAAGATTGATCTACTTTCGGGAAACCCAGTTGAGATCTTTGTCAGCTTTGATATGAGGGTTAGCTGGATCAACCATAATGACCTCATACCACTTGTTAATTCCGTCTTGCCAAACCCAGTAACTGTTAAGCACTTCAAGGTTAGGATACTTACGATCAGCACGCTGCTCAGCCATAAGTTGAATACTCTTAGCGGGAGTGTACTTCGTTACACCCATCCGTTTGTGTCTGCGACCAAGAATAGCACGTAGCTTGTGGGCACCACCTCGGCGTACTCGAACACGGACAACGACGATCCCGATCTTTGCCTTATAGCCTAATCTGTGAGCTCTATCAAGCCTCGTCGGCTGTTCAACCCTAGTAATGGCAGGCTGCCTACGCCAAATAACGACGCGCTCCCTCATGAGCCCCTGAATATAGCTCTTATCGGGGCGTTTCCAAGCTTTCTCTAAATGCTTGTACAATGCTTGCTTCTCCTATGCAGAGCTAGAAAAGAAGGGTAGGTGCTAATAAATGTATAGGGGAGCTATTGGAGTTACCGTATAAGTGCGTAGAGGAGGAATAGCGGAAGGAATATGTTAGCTACGAGGCCTATAACGGTAATCATCGTATTAAGGCTGGGACCTGCTGTGTCTTTGAATGGGTCTCCAACAGTGTCTCCTATGACAGCTGCCTTGTGAGCTTCACTGTGTTTTCCTCCGAGGTTCCCTGCTTCAATGTATTTTTTGGCGTTATCCCACAAGCCTCCTGCGTTACTCATAAGGAGTGCAAAAACCAAGCCGCTGAAAATAGTTCCCGCGAGGTACCCTCCTAATCCTTGGATACCAAAGATGAATCCAACAGCCAATGTGGTGAGTATAATGATCAGTGTAGCAGGAAGAAGCTCTTTGAGCGCACCAACAGTCGCAATGTCAACACACTTTGCATAGTCAGGATTGACTCCAGGTTCAGCTTCGCGTAGGCCTTTGATCTCCCTGAACTGGCGGCGAACCTCTTCGATCATTCTTTCTGCATTCTTCCCAACACCGAGCATGAGAAGAGCGCTGAAAACAGGGGGGATGGCCACACCTATAAAAGCTCCAGCCATTACTACTGGGTTCATTAGATCAAATGTGAGGTGAGATCCCATTTGAGCGTCAGCTTGCTCTTTGTAAGCTGCGAGTATGCTGATAACAGTTAATCCAGCAGCTCCGATGGCAAAACCTTTGGTGATCGCTTTGCTCGTATTACCTGCAGCATCTAGCTTATCTAGTATCTCTACGCTCTTCTCGCCCAGTCCACTCATCTCAGCGATTCCTTTGGCGTTATCCCCTATTGGGCCGAAGCTATCACTAGCTATCACCATGCCTACGATGCTCAGCATACCGAATGCAGCGATTCCTACGCCGTAAAAGCCGTATCCGGGGCCAATAGACTCTCCTAGGGTATAGGCTAGGAATGAACCGAATCCTATACCTACAAGAGGAGGAAGTACGCTGAGTAAACCGTAGCTGAACCCGGTGATGATTGTAATCGCAGGGCCGGTTTGGCTTGCTTCAGCGGTTTTCTGGGTAGGACCTTTATCTCCACTTGTGAAGAAGTCGGTTGTCACACCGATAATGACACCAACAATAAGCCCAACCGCAGCGGCACCCCAAATCTTCCATTCATATCCTAGGAGATAGGTTGCTACTCCGCTAAGAGCCAAGTAAATGGCGGTTGCCATATATGTGCCGTTGTTGAGTATTGGACCTGGCTCTTGTCCTTCCTTAACGTTCACGAGGAAAACTCCGATGATCGATGTCAACACACCTACTCCAGCGAAGACGAGAGGGAGCTCTTTATGGTAACCACCTAAAGCTACTCCAAGAACCATGACCGCCATAAGACTAGCGACGTAACTATCGAAGAGGTCAGCACCCATACCTGCACAGTCTCCGACATTGTCTCCGACATTATCAGCGATTACAGCCGGGTTACGAGGGTCGTCCTCCTCAAGACCCATCTCAACCTTGCCTACAAGGTCAGCTGCGATGTCAGCGGTCTTTGTAAAGATCCCTCCACCAGCCTTTGCGAATAAAGCCATTGCGCTTGCGCCGAAGCTGAAGCCAACGATGTAGGTCGGATCACCGGTTATGAAGTACACGACACTTACTCCGAATAGTGCTAATCCGACGACGGCAAGTCCCATGACGGCTCCACCGCGGTATGCAACCTGGAAAGCTTTTGATATTCCATGTTTGGCGGCTGCGGTTGCGCTTCGCATGTTACTATCGGTAGCAACATCCATTCCAACGTATCCAGCGAGTCCGGAGCAAATTGATCCGAAAATATAGGAAACCGCGAGGGTTATGTTATTCAGGGGTGTACTCGTTAACCATATTGGGTGGGGGAGGAAGATTAGGAGCACTGTAGCCATTAACCCGACAAAGATAGCTAGGGTGCTATACATTCTTTTGAGGAATGCGTTGCTGCCTACTTTTATGGCGCTTCCTATGAATCGTGTTCTCTCGCTCCCTGGGTCTTGACGTTTTACCCAGGTAAGTATGTACAATCCGGTTGCAATGGAAAGAATGGCCACTGCTGGAGCGATCATCCAAACATTATTAAAATCCATTCAGACAGTTCCTCCGAATTCGAAGTGACTCTCTTTTTATCGGTAATCGTATAAAAAGATAGGGGTATTAGGTTATTTATTCTAAATATTTAGAAGAATTCCCGGTATATTTAGGTGAATTTTTCATTCGCGTTTAAGATAGCCATTTTTATTTAATTTCTTGTTGTAGGGGGTTTCTTCTTTTTAATTTTAAATGAGTAGTTATCAATTGCTTCAGTGAGTTAGCTTACTATTGCATAAATAATATTATTATTTCTATTTATTTAGTTTTTTTATGTAGATTTACCTTCGATGCACAACCTATTACTTTGACGAAGGTAGAGAGCAGGGACACTGACCGCTCTTAGTCTACGGCGGAGATCTGCGTCGGTTGTTCCAACTATGAATCCGTGATCCATAGCTATTCGTATTAATGAATCATCTACCTTTTCATTTAAGCGACGTTGATCATCGATCAGAGTACACTGTGACGACATTTTTAAAGCGAATTCCAGCTCGCGGCTGAATGAGGGTTTAGCTTCACGCAAAAGAAGATGAATTTCATCCAGAACAGATTGTGTTACTACTGGTTCTACTACTCCCTCAAGAAGACTCGTCATCTCAGAAAAAATATCAACACCGAAGCGTAAAGGGATCATCAAGAAATTTGTATCAAGAAGCACTTTGAAGGTCTTCGCTGGCGTCAAATTAGTTGCTCAGGGCTCCCACACCGATTAGACGCCAACGCCCTCCAATCTTGCGGCTAATAGCTACACGGTCAGTCTCCTCGCCGCAAATAGGGATACTGAGCTTTGCTTCAAGGTAGTCCTTCTTGACTGCAGTTACATCGGCCATTGTCTTGGAGGTACCAATATTGAAAAGGAGCTTTTCACCTTTCGCGATCTTAGCGACCTCTTCCTGATCCTTGCTACCGATAACGCTACTGAAGAGTTTATGGCTTAGGTTAATCTCCTCGCGGACGGATGGTAGTGTACCTGGTTTACCCACGAGACTTCCAACTAAGCCATCGCTTTTCGAGACGCTTGGATCTAGAAGAGTTCCTACACCAACAAGACCTCCGGGCTGAGCCTCATCTACACTTATATTTCCGATTTGGAGACTGGTAATCTCTGTTGTGAGCTCTCTCATTTTTAGCTTATTTTTATCTTTAAAAGGCAGGCCGGGGCGGATCTCTATCTCATCTCCAACTTTGAAGCTCCCCTGATATATACTTCCGCCTAGTACTCCTCCACTGATCTCATCATACATGGTACCAGGGTTGTTGACGTCGAAGCTGCGGATAATATGCATTCTCGGCGGTTTATTCGGGTCACGAATTGGAGTGGTAAGGTTCTTCTGAATCTGTTGGAGGAGAAGATCGATGTTTAACTTATGTTGAGCTGATACAGGGATAATTGGTGCGTTTTTTGCAACGGTACCCTGAACAAACTTTTTTATGTCGTTATAACTTTTAATCGCGTCATCCCGGTTTACGAGATCGATCTTATTCTGAACTATTATGACCTTTTTAAGACCGAGTGTATCTATAGCTGCAAGGTGCTCACGCGTTTGAGGCTGAGGACACTTTTCGTTTGCAGCGATCACGAGGATCGCTCCATCCATTACAGCAGCACCTGAGAGCATTGTTGCCATAAGTATCTCGTGGCCGGGGGCGTCCACGAAGCTTATTGCACGCTGGAACTCTGCTTTGCTTCCACATGTGGGGCAGTCGGATGAAGTACAGTAACATTCAGGTTCGGAGCAGTCAGGGCATTTATATATAGCGAAGTCCGCGTACCCAAGCTTTATTGTGATCCCGCGTTTAAGTTCCTCGCTATGTTTGCTTGCCCATTCTCCGGTTAAGGCTTGGACAAGCGTTGTTTTACCATGGTCAACGTGCCCTATTGTACCGATGTTCAATTCTGGCTGCTTCGGAAGCTTTGATATGCTCTGTTCCCCCACTAACTCCGCTATCAGTATGAAGCCTCCTCTTAAATAGTTTCCCGGATAGCTGAGTTACACCATTAAAATTGTAGATAAAGAATATCGTTGAAAACTATGCGTAAAACCGATGTCATAGTTTAAGACAGTATAAGAGTGAATATCGAAGTACACAGTGAAGCAATTCAGAGGGCATGTGAAGTCTAAGATGTATATCGGTCTTGGAGCATACGAAGGATATGGATCATATTCTTCTTTTTAGGTGGCTAAAAAATTCGACCTGTATAGAAAATATAATTAATAAACTAACCAATTAATCAGTTAATTCGTGTTTTAATAAATTAAGGAGTTTACTCCTTCTTTTCTTCGGTTTTTTCAGTCTTGGGCTCATTACCGATTGCTTTCGCGCCTTTTGGTGCTTCAATCACAGCGAGACTGAGGAACTTTGTCTCGTTACTCACTGTATTTCCACGAACAACTTTTCGTTTCCTTGCACCTTCACTCTTAGGATGGAATCCTACTCCTCCACTAAGGATAATATGGATTTTACCGGAGCCATGTACGTCGGGACGCATCGGCACACCGTCCTTATCGGTTCCTCCAGTTATTTTTAGCTTGTATCCTTGAAGTCCTGCGAAAGTGCCATCGATGACCTCGCCTATCATTTTACCAGCTATAGGGCGCATCTTCGCATCCTCTAGCTCAAATTTTTGGCTCTTTCCCGTGGAGGGATCTGAGACTATTAGCATCGGCATTCTTCTTTTTCACCTATATTGCCCAGAGGGGATCTTTTTTCCTCTTTATATCAGTTAGTTCCTTGAGCGCCTTGTTGGCGGATTCCGTCAGTCGCGCAGAAAACTTCGTTCTGAGCGTCTTAACGTCTTTCTCTGGAACGTCTACGTACAGGATATCTCTCTCTTTTATATGTCTACCGACGATAGGATAGGGCATAGATACCGCGACCTCCTTTCCTTCTTCGGCTTTAGGGGTGTTCTTTCCCTGGTCCTGTATTTGAGTTAGTTTTCCAAGATTCTCTCCTTGAAGATTAGTCATGGGAACGTTTGGGGTGAGCACCCCGGATTCTATGCGAGCACCAAATATAGCGGGCTTAGCTCGGCGGAAGATGTAACCTTCCAATACTGTGATCTTACAAGGCTGGACTAGAACATCGAATTCTTTTCGGGCTTTCATCTCTCGTTCTTCGTCAACCCATTTGACGTATTCGTCAATAATGTTGTATATGATAGCGCCTCTAAACAGTTTGATACGCTGAGCGTCAGCTTCGATCTCGGCGTCAGGGAGAATCTTTACGCTAAATGCGAGGATAGCTCCATATAGTGGTTCCTCGAAGCGGACACTCGATGCTTCCATTATATCGTGGCGGCTTATATCTCCGATGTCCGCTTTTCGTATGGGGATGTCACGCTGGCGGAGACTTTCCACCATTGCTTCTAGGCTACCTAAAGTGTCTGTTTTAACGATAATGCCGGTTTTATCGGTGTGGATCTTTACACTTTCCATCTCACGGTTGATCTCATCGATAGCCATTTCAACGGTCATGTCGCCAGCAACAGCAATGAGTGGTGTACCGGGTAGAGCATCCTCAATATCGGATGCCGCGATCTTTATTCCAGCTGCGGCTGGAACTTCGTTAATGTTGGTGAATTTTTTTCGAGGGTCTCGAATCTCGTCGAGTGGTTGAGGCATTAAGAGAGCTTTAATTTTTGTAGCTATAGGACCGTTTTTGCCTCCAATGACTATTGTATCTTCGGCGTGAAGTACGCCGTCATATATTATGGCGTTGAGAGTAATGCCGAGCCCTATTTCTTCGCGAACCTCGAGGACGGTACCGAGGGCACGTCCTTCAGTTACTGTAAGCTTACCTTGCATAAATTGCTGTGTGAGACCTATTAGTACTGCGAGGAGTTCTCCGAGTCCTTCTCCGGTTTTTGCAGATACGGGAACTATTGCGACGTTCTTTGTGAAGTCACGAACTCTATCGAATCTTTCTGAGTTGTAGCCTTCTCGGCTTAGTGTTCCCATCATGTTGTAGAGTCTGTTGTCTAAGTCTTCCTGAATCCATTTGTTCTGTTGTGAGTAGCTTTGGAGAAATGGGGCTTCCTCAGTGCTTTTCCAGCCTTCTATACGGTCTATTTTGTTAGCTGCGATTATAAAGGGAGTTTTACGGCTTTTCAGGATGCGTAAAGATTCGTATGTCTGGTTCTCGAATCCGTGCATGACGTCAACCACGAGTATTGCTATGTCGGCGACTGAGCCTCCTCTGCGGCGAAGGTTAGCAAAGGCTTCATGCCCGGGTGTATCTACTACTAGTAAGCCTGGAATTTGGATGTTGACTTTGAAATTCTTAACTAAGCGTTGTGTGATTGCGATGAGGGTGTCTAGAGGGAAATAGCTAGCACCTATTTGCTGGGTCATTCCTCCTGCCTCCCGTGCCTGAACAGCGGATCCTCTTATCTTGTCAAGTAGGCTTGTTTTACCTGTGTCGACGTGGCCAAGCATACAGACTATGGGCTGACGGATGGGCAAAGGTGACACTCGTAGGGTTTGCGGCTACAAACCGTATTAATCTATCCATGAGATTAGTGACTTAAACAGGTTTTAATGGAGATAATCCAGGTCCACGGTTCATAACTACGGATTGAAGACTTAGAGGTTTGACTTTATCGAAAGCCGCCTCGAAATGCCTCCAGGCGACAAGGATCTCCTTTTTGTGAACTTTTGCCTCCACTGGATCTGGGTACTTGGACAGGTGGTCATTGATCGCCATGATGCTAGCGGCGCTGGTTAGGGCCGCGATTTCGGCGCCTGTATATGTCTCTGTCTGTTCTGCGAGTTTATCTATTTTAACGTCTTCTGCGAGGGGTGTGTTTCGGGTGTGGATGCGGATTATTGCCTTTCTCGCTTCCAGATCCGGGGAGGGAATATAGAGCATTCTATCGAAGCGACCTGGGCGGAGTAGTGCAGAATCTACCATGTCGGGGCGATTTGTTGCACCCATTACTACAACGTCGCGTAGCTCTTCAAGCCCGTCGAGTTCTGTAAGTATTTGGCTCACCATTCTCTCTGTAACGTTGCTGTCGCCAAGTCCGCTGCCGCGGAATGGTGTAATGCTGTCGATCTCGTCGAAGAAGATGATGCAGGGAGCTGCTCCACGTGCTTTTCGGAATATTTCTCGAACGCCTTTCTCTGATTCGCCAACCCATTTGCTGAGTAGCTCAGGCCCCTTAACGCTAATGAAGTTTACACCGCTTTCAGTTGCGACGGCTTTGGCAATTAGAGTTTTTCCGGTCCCAGGTGGGCCATGGAGTAGAATTCCCTTTGGCGGTTTTGCTGCTGCATATTCGAATATCTCTCTATACTTGAGAGGCCATTCAACAGCTTCCTGAAGCTCTTGTTTTGCCTCGCGTAATCCTCCAATATCATCCCAATGAACGTTCGGACTCTCAACTAGGACATCTCTAAGTGTGCTTGGGTGAACTTCACGAAGAGCTGCGTCGAAGTCGCTCATTGTTACTATGATCTTGTTTAGAGTTGCGGCAGGGATGTTCGCTTGGCTTAAGTCGATCTCAGGAAGAATACGGCGTAGAGCACTCATTGCAGCCTCCTTGCTTACGGCTTCAAGATCCGCACCAACAAACCCGTGGCTCCGATCCGCGATACTATCCAGTTTCACGTCTTTAGCAAGGGGCATTCCTCTTGTATGGATTTGTAGGATCTGTAGTCTACCATTTCTGTCAGGTAAACCAATCTCAATTTCTCTGTCGAATCGTCCTGGGCGGCGGAGAGCAGCATCGAGGGCGTCTGGTCTGTTGGTGGCTCCTATGACTACGACCTTGCCTCTTGCGTTAAGTCCGTCCATAATTGTGAGTAGTTGTGAAACTACCCGTTTTTCTACCTCACCTGAGACCTCTTCCCGTTTTGGAGCGATTGAGTCGATCTCATCTATGAAGATGATGCTTGGAGCATTCTCTTCTGCTTCCTTGAATACTTCGCGGAGCCTCTCCTCGGATTCTCCGTAGAACTTGCTCATGATCTCTGGGCCGCCGATGCTGTAAAAGTTCGCTTGGGTTTCATTTGCTACAGCTTTCGCGAGAAGGGTTTTGCCTGTTCCTGGAGGACCATGCAATAGAACACCTTTAGGGGCGTCTACTCCTAGTCGTTCAAATATCTCCGGGTGTTTCAAGGGCAGCTCTATCATTTCTCGTACCTTTGCTATCTCCTTACCTAGGCCTCCTATGTCTTCATATGTGATCTTGGGTATACTCCCCAAGGTTTTAGGGGGTTTATCTGTGAACTCGATCTGGGTGCCTGAGTCGATGACAACAGCATCAGCTTGAGGATTCGCTGAGGCAACTATGAGATCCACACGTCTTCCCATGATGTTTATGGGGATCACGCTCCCCTTGCTTACTACGCGTCCATCTAGGAGCTGTGAGAGGTACCCCTCTCCACCCTCAATTCTGAGAGGTTCTGTTGGGTATAAAATTAGACGTGTTGCTAATTTTGCATCTACCTTTCTAATTGTGACCCTGTCATCTATACCTACTCCCGCATCGTTTCGGAGTATACCGTCGATTCTGATCATTTCCCGACCGTAATCGCTCATTTGGCCAGGCCAAAGTAGAGCATAAGCCTTTGTTTTGCCGGTGATCTCGATTACCTCCCCAGCTTTCCAGTTAAGCCTCTTGATGAGTTCAGGGTCTACAACCGCGATGCCACGACCTACGATGTTTGCCGGAGCTTCCGCCACTCTAAGAGTTAGATTATCCATTCATTTTACCTCCATTTACAAAGATTTTTACAAAAAAATTACTTAATTTTGATGTTAACGCCTTTTGGTTCATCCGTACCTTTTAGATGAAATACGACCTCAAGGATGCCATTATTGTAGCTAGCTTCGGCTGTGTCTGGATCAACCTTCCGGGGTAGAGGGACTTCTGCATTGTATGGTTTACCGGAGCTAATTGTGCTAATTGCGACGTGGTTTTCTTTAGCGTTGAGCTTTATCTTTTCCTTGGATACTCCGGGCATCTCAGCTACAATCTTTAGTTTCTTCTCGCTTTCGTCTATTGATATATCTACTAATGGCTGTCTTGCGTTTTCTTCGATCTGTTTGCGTTTGCTCTGGTTAGAGTTGCTGAATTCTCGGATAACGGGTTTACCGTCAGGTCCAACGCTAAGTTGGATACTATGGTAGTATACGCCAGGTTGGTCAGGGTTTTTACTAACTTCGTCGAACATTCTATTAATTCTCTCGTTGAACTCTGTCATCTCGGGTAGTATGTCGTCAAACATGTTCGGGAGAGGCAGTCTCTTAATCCATTTCATTTCTTTCTCTAATCGAGGTTTGGGCTGGGCTGCTTATAAATATTATGTCAATTAGTCATATTTCTGACATTTATTTATTTTAATAACATTATTCATGGTAAAGTCACATACTGATCACCTAGTCATAAGTTTTATATATCGCTCTTCCTCTGGGAGCTGCAGTATGAGCGGAAGGTCTAGCGTTCAGGATGCTGTACGCGTTATCGTAACAAGGAATCCCTATCTTTATCGTGGCCTCCGTATGCGTGTAGTCAATTTTAGTGCATTAGCTCGGTTTATTCAGGAAGATGTTGAAAATATCTTCGGGGATGATGTTGACCCAAATACAATAGTGACAGCTGTGATGCGCCTTAGTAATCAAGCATTCCAGGAGCCAGATGAGTCTCGTAGTCCTTTGAGTGGTGCTCGCCTTAATCTCATAACTAGTGTTAGCTTTGTTACCATCCAAGCTCCACAGGTGAAACACAGCGAGGTGATCACACGTATTCTTAATCTCGGCGTTTTTAATAATTATATGATGAGTTTACATCAATTTAGTGGTGGTATTAAATTGAAGACGAATAGTCCTGATGCTAATCGTCTTCGATCGGAGTTTAAAGATCTGGATGTTCAGGTTGAGCACGGTTATGCGGAGATTCGTATCATGTTATCTCCTGAGACAGAGAGAGGGGTTACGGTAATTGTGGATGCTTTAACTCAGAATGGTGTTTATGTTATAGATGCTTCGTTTGCGCAGGAAGATGTCAGCATCATAGTAGATGAGGAAGATGCAAGTCGTGCGTTCGAAGCTCTTCGCCCCCTCACCCGCTAGATTTACGGTTGGAGGTCTTATCAAATCGGTTGATCTCGCGTTGGCTCATAATTAGGATTTTATGGATCTTATGATTTCACAGGTTATTTTTCGGTATGGGCTAGTAGGCGTTCTAGGGATTTTGGGAGATCCTCACCAGTAAAGGTGTGCCATTTATGGCTTGTAGATATTATTTTCATCTCGGGTGTGGGGTTGAATACGATTGGTAGTCCAACAAGCGCTAGTGTTGGTGCATCCTGATCAGAGTCTCCAAATGCTGCTGATTTTGAGAGATCTAGTGTAAGTTCCTCAGAGATCTTGAGAATTTTCTCAATTTTTCCCTCGCTTAGGATAAGATTGTTCTTAATTTTGCCTGTGTATAAGCCATCTTTTGTCTCGTAGACACTCCCGTACTCCGCATGGAATCCGAGTCGGTGGAGTTTCTGAACAGGCTCTTCAGGTGATCCGCTTAAAGCTATTACGAAGTCGAATCGACGTCTTGCGATATCGATGATCGCTTGAGTGTAGGGGTATATGCTGTGGGAAAGATGTTTATCCATGAACCCTTGTGCAGCGTCTCTTACTCGGTTTAAGTCCAATCCTTTGATGGCTTCAACATAGTGGCGAGAGACCCCCTCTGCGGCCTCCCGGTACGTGGTGTTTCCTTTTCTGTAAGCAGCGATTGTGTGATCGATCCTTCTGCTATATATTGGTTCAATGAGTCCTTTCTCTAACAGGTACCTGGGGAAACTCTGAATGATAAACCCGCGGAGTAGGGTTCCATCTATGTCGAAGAAGGCGGCGGTCTTCACATGTTAATATAGTTACCGCGGTTTATAGGCTTACCCGAGTTTTTGGAGAAGTTCATCTAAACGACTTCGCCTTTCCGTATTTTCTGGAGTTTTCTCACTTTCGCTAAGAACAGTTATTGCTTCATGATAGTAATCTGCCGCTCTTCGAGGATCCCCTCGTCCAGCGAATAATCCACCTAATCGGCGGAGGTTTCTATAATGTATGAGTCTATGCTGCTCAGTCCAGCTGGCGCGAGGTATCTTTAGTGACTGAAGCCCTTTTATGTATTCAAGGTTCTCGAGAAGGAGTTTTTGATCTTTCATCATTTTGTCGTGCCCCGATATGATTATTGCAGGGTTTAGTTTGATGTACTCCTCTAAGCTCGTTTGCCAATCCTTTAGGTTGAGGAGGTTGACTTGAGGGAAAGGTGCTTCAAGATTATCGCCAACAAATAATAGATGGTCGACAGGGTCCCATACGCTTGCGCTGTCACCTGTATGACCTGGAGTGTAGATGAACTCTATTTTATCTTCGGGGAGGGTTAGTTTTTTGCGGAATAGGAGGTTTGGCTGTGTGATTTTCACTTCACCCATCGAGTGCTGTCCGTACTCTTTGAGACTCTCATCTCCTTGTGCCTGTATTCTTCGATGAGCTGAATCGTGTGCAATTATCCAGCCTTGGGAGAATTCCTGATTTCCCCAGTAGTGGTCGTAATCCGCGTGGCTGTTGAATGCTATATAGGGTTTATCCTTCACTCCTTCACTTACGAGTTGGTCTTTTATGAGTTTCATCGGGGTAGGTCCAAGGAATGTGTCTAGTACATAGATGTGTTTTGGAGCGTTTATGACATACACGTTTGTTAGGTAGGGGCTGTTGAAGGTGAAGAGGTAGCCACGGGAGCCAACCTTCTGGAGGTCCATGGTGAACTTAAAGTCTCGTCTCCTTTAAAAGTGATGGAACTGACAACACAAATTGTTTGGAAAGAGATATAACGTGATATGTTCTCACGGAATCTGATAGTTCGTGGGATTTCAGGTTCAGTTTAGACGGTATGCTGTTGTAAACATAGTGATTCTTGTAGCTAATGTGATTATTTCTGCGTTCTACTCGTTTTTTTCTGGTGTTGATTTGGTTTTAGCTTTAAGAGGTGTCTTACCGGCTCTTCTCCTTCTAGAATCAGGGGTTTTGTTTCTAACTGGAGGTTTTGCAGCGTATGGAGGAACAATATTCGTTAGCAAGGTAAGGCAGTACTACTTCAAGTCTGTGAAAGAATGGACGCCTGAAGTAGCGAGGAAAGGGGAAAAAAACGCGTTCTTTTTTGTCGCTCTCGCGATGATACTGTTTACGGAGAGCTTTATTTTTTCGATATTATAGTTTAAAAAAAGTGGGGGTGTTTAGTCGTCGTTTCTTTGTCTCATCAGCACGATTATGCCAACTGCTAGTGCTGCGAAGAGACCTGCAACTCCAACATAGAACGCGTTAGTTGTGTTAGTCTGTGTATCGGTGAGCTGCTTTGTCAGTGCATCGATTTTTCCTGATAACTGCGTGTTGGTTGTTTGTAGTTGTTGGATACTGGCTTGTAATGCAGTAACACTGGTCTGAGTAGTTTGGCCTTGGGTTTGGATGTTTGTTAAGGCTGTGGTGATCGGCTTCATGGAGTCGTTGAGTGACATTACGTCGATTTTTCCGGCGAATGTCCACTCACTACCTGCTGCAGCCATTGCATCAAAGAGATAGTAGTACCATGTGCCTGGGCCTGTTGGGGTTACTGTAAATGTATAGAAGCCACTAAGGTCGGTAGTCGTCTTAGCAATCATTGTACCGGTTGTTAGCTGGGTGTCCTTTGTTTTAGTGACTACGAGTTGAAGCTCACGATTTACCTGTTCGTATACTCCACTAACCACAGTGCTCATGCCTTGAACGAATCCACCAACTGCAACTACACCTGGTTCTGTTGGGGGTGCAGGAGGAGTAGGAGGTGTTACAACTGGAGTGTATCCGGGTACCTTGTACCCAGCTTTAGTGAGGAGTTCGCGTGCTGCGTTGAGGTCGTATGGCCTTGCTGTAACTGCAGTATTGTAGAATGCTTGTGTAGGAAGCATCGCTGTGGCTCCAGGGAGACCTGCACCGTCTAGAAGGTTAGCGATGACGAGTTCTCTTGGGATAGCATAATCAAGAGCTTGACGAACATACTTTGCTGCTTCGGCTGCTTTTGTTGGATCCTGCTTACCGAGTGGCGTATCTACTCCTGTACCGATGATAGGGTGACGCATGTTGTACCCTAGCTCTTGACGTCCAGCGCCATCTTGCTGAATTGTAGTTGCCCATGCGGGATCGACTGTCTTTGCATCTACATTCATTTCATAGTTCGGGTCGAGTATGTCAACTTGTCCGTTTTTGAGTGATGCAATAGCTGGGGTTTTGTCGGCGATGAATTTAATATAGTACTCTTTGACACCGAAGTCGCCTTTAGCTTCAAGGTTGGCCTTATCCCAGTATTGATCGTTCTTCACGAGTTTAACTAGCTGGGATACAGGATCGAAGCTGTCCCATTTGTACGGGCCGGTTCCAATTGGGCCAGTGTATGTCTTCCCGTTGACTACGGTTTCACCTTGACCAGTATTGAAAACTGTGTTTGCCCATTCAGCAGGAGCGATGTTACCGAAGATATGTTTGGGTATGATATTATTGGCGAAGCTAAGGAGATATGGATCGAAGTAGCCGTAAGGCTTGCCGAGGGCAAGAACGGGAAGTGTGGCTTCAATTGTGTATTTGTCGACTGCTTTAATTGTACCGATTTTTGTGCCGGTACCAAGTACTTCTGTAGTACCATCGCTGAATGTGAAAGTTGTATTATCTCCATATACGCTAGAATAGTATCCGACGAACTGACTCCCTGTATTCGGGTTCATTAGAGCCCAAATAGTGAAGAGAATATCGTCAGCATTGAACTCAGCTCCGTCATGCCATGTGACACCTTGGCGGACTTCGAATGTCCATTTGAAGCCATCGGGACTGGGTGTCCATGATGTAAGGAGAGAGGGGACTGCGAAGTCGCTCATGTCTGGGGCGACCGATGCTAGACCATTGAATAGGTTACTCGTGATTATAGTGTCGTACCAACTGTTTGCTAGAGGAGGAATAAGACTCTGTATCTCGCCAGTGCTAGCGTATACCACTTTGTCTTTTCCCTTTAGGTATTCTGGACCTGGCTGTGCATTGAAGTATAGCCACCAGTCGCCATCCATTGTTACTTTAGGATTAACGAAGGAGGGTCTACTCTGGTATACTATCTGGCTGACGGGCATCTCTTCCATGTATAATACCTGCCAGTCCTTTGCAGCTTTCTCTTGTACAGCTGGATCGGTTGCGGTGATGAATGTATCTAGAAGAACATCATTCGCAGGATTCTCCCAGAGGTAGTAGTTTTGACCATCAGGTGCTAGGAAACCAGCTGAACCGCTGAATAATTGTCGAGGTTCAGGAAGAAGACCTGGAGTGTATCCTATAAGCTGGGCATCGAATCCACCATTATCGTAGGTTTTTCCTACGTTATCTCGGGCAGGAGTCAACACACGATCGTAGACCGGGGACCATCCCAAGTAAACGACACGTGCGTCGATTCCGAGTTGACGGTAGCTATTAGCTATGAGTTGCCCCCACTGACGCCGCACCATATTAGCGTTTCCCGGTGCGATTATCGTCATTTTGAAGAGGGGCGTCTCTTCCGCCATAACCAAGCCAAGAGGCAGTGAACTCACTAAGAGTACCAAAGCAATTGGCAAGACAACGAGTAGTCTTTTAGGGTTCATATTCTACTCAATGTATTAACCACAACGGGTATTATTAAAGAAATTCTTCTCAAACATACGAAACATTATACGGTGTGATTACAAAGTCAAGTTAAAGGAGATCCTTCTTGAGCGAAAAAAAACAGGGGGCGTTAGCCGGGATCCTGAGCAGCTCGATGACTCGCTATATAATTCGAAGATTAATTTACATGATCCCGGTGGCTATAGGGATTAGTATCCTAAGTTTCATAACGATGTATGCGGCTGGTGACCCGATTAATATTATCAAGATTGGGCGCGCGAACATCGATGAGGTTTCGCTCAACGCTTTGAGGGCATATTATGGCCTCGATAAACCGATCCCAGTCCAGTATCTGACATGGCTTAACAACTTGATTCATTTTGATTTCGGTAGATCTCTCTATGGTGGACGACCGGTTAACTTGTTGATTGGAAACTGGCTTTGGGAAACAGTTAAACTTCAGTTAATCTCGCTAATTTTATCGTTAGCGATAGCGATTCCGATCGCGATTAATGCTGCGAAAAAACCGTACTCTAAGGGAGATGTCTTTGTCACAAGTATTAGCATCTTTGGGGTTTCGATGCCAACTTTCTGGTTAGGTTTGATCCTTATTATCGTGTTCAGTTATAATACGGGGTGGCTTCCGTCTGAAGGTGCACGAGGGGCTCCGTATCTTTGGTGGGATAACCCGTGGTTAGATGAGTTAGCGCATCTAATCATGCCTACATTTGTACTCGTTTATATTCAGTTAGCGCAGAACATTAAGCTGATCCGAGCGAACATGCTTGAGGTTCTGCGCAGCGATTATATTCTCGCAGCAAAAGCCAGCGGTCTTCCTGAAAGACAGATAATTTACAAGTATGCCCTCCGGAACGCGATAAGTCCTGTCATCACGTTTCTAGGCATTAGTTTAGGTTCTGTTCTGGCTGGAGCACCAATGACCGAGTATGTCTTTAACTGGCCTGGACTCGGAAGACGTTTCGTTGATGCTGCTAGCAGATTGGATTTCCCCGTTATCATGGGAATAACTATGATTATAACAGTGATGACCTTAATCGCGAATTTACTTGTAGATATCAGCTATGTCTATCTTGATCCGAGGGTGAGGTTAAGTTGAGCTCCTTAAAACGAGATAAGAAAAATGGCCAGAGGAACGCAAGCCAATGGGCTGTTGCTTTAAGGAGATTTAAGCGGAATAGGGCCGGTATCGCAGGGCTCGGCATAGTCGTGCTAATCACGTTAATCGGCGTTTTCGGAGGTTTCTTTGTAAAATATCCGCCACGCCCTGATACTGGGGCTTTCGAGCCATTCTATAAAGGGGATGTACGCATACCACCGAACTCCGAGTACCTGTTGGGAACATCAGCAATGGGAACAGATGTATTGAGTGATATTGTTCATGCTACAAAGTATTCACTCTACGTCGGAGTTGTAGTCACAGTGATAACGATGGTGATTGCGATTGTCATAGGGTCAATATCCGGGTTCTATGGGGGATGGATTGATAATGTGCTTATGAGGATTTCAGAGATTTTCTTGGTCTTCCCATCACTGCTTTTCATACTAGTATTCGCAAGAATTTTCACGTTGGTAGTAGGTGACCCGTTTTGGGTTATTCCCATCATCAACGTCAAGTTTCCGGCTGGTTTAACTATAGTAATAGTGATCCTCGCGATCTTTAACTGGGCCTCTACGGCAAGGATGATTCGCGGAGAGTTCCTTCGGGTTCGGGAGCTTGATTTCATAGAGGCGGAGCGAGCACTAGGAGCAAATAACACCCGCATCATCTTTAGGCATATTCTTCCTAACATTTTAAGCTCCATTATCGTTGTCTCAAGCCTTACGATCGCCTCAGCGATTCTGCTTGAGGCCGCAGTAAGTTTCCTTGGTTTCGGTGATGCAAATACCGCGACGTGGGGACAGATTCTGCAAGAAAATTTCAGCGACATGCGTGTAGTCTGGTGGGCTGAAATCTATCCAGGGCTCATGATATTGCTCACAGTTTTTGGCTTCAATCTTCTAGGTGATGGGCTTTCTGATGCACTCAACCCGCGTCTCAGAGATTAGGTGACTCAAATGAGTGAAGACTATATTTTGACTGTTGAAGGGCTGAAGACGTATTTCTATACTGAAGCCGGGGTCGTAAAAGCAATTGATGGAGTAAGTTTCCATGTTAAGAATGGCGAGTCATTAGGAGTTGTTGGTGAGTCAGGCTCGGGGAAGACTGTTATGAGCTTAAGCATGCTTCGTATAATCCCCAAACCTGGAAAAATTGCAGAAGGAAAAATCATCTACAAGGGTGAGGATCTTATGAATAAGTCGGAGGAGGAGATGCGCTCTCTCCGGGGTAAGGATCTCGCCATAATTTTTCAAGATCCAAACAGCAGCCTCAACCCAGTTTACACGATCGAAACCCAGCTCAGGGACGTCCTATTAGCGCATCAAAAACTGAGTAAAGAGGAGTGTCGAAAGCAGATCATTGAGCTGTTAAGACTAGTGGGTCTCCCTGACCCTGAGAAGCGGATGCAGGAGTATCCGCACCAGTTCAGCGGGGGGATGAAGCAGAGAGTAGCGATCGCCCGCGCTTTAGCACTTCAACCGAAGCTTCTATTCGCCGACGAGCCTACAACCGCGCTTGACGTAACCATCCAAGCCCAAGTGCTTGACCTCCTCGAGGACTTGAAGAAAAGGATGGGTATGACTCTCGTTATGATCACACACGACATGGGAATTATAGCTAAGATAACGAGCCGCGTGATGGTTCTCTATGCGGGAAGGGTTTGTGAGATCGCGACGACAGAGGAGCTGTTTGAAGCTCCTCGACACCCATATACAGAGGCTCTCCTTGCCGCTGTTCCTAGACTTGACATCCGAAAAGAACTTGAGGTTATTCCGGGGAACATACCGAATCTCATCGAACCTCCTACTGGTTGCCGCTTCCATCCAAGATGCAACTATATGACTGAGAAATGTAAAACTGATTTGCCTGTTAAAGAGGAGATAAGCCCAGGTCACTTCGTGTACTGCTGGGAAGCGAAAAACATCACTCTAAAAGGTGAGAGTCATGACGGCTGAAACTAGCAATTTAATCGAAGTTAGGAACCTAGTGAAGTACTTCCCAGTCTATGAACCAGGGATACTCACTAAACGGCAGACAGGTATAGTTCACGCTGTAGATGACGTTACGTTTAATATTCGTGAGAAGGAAACATTCGCGATAGTCGGCGAAAGCGGCTGCGGAAAAACAACGACTGCAAGACTGCTTCTTAACCTCATCGAACCCACAGGTGGGACGGTGCTCTTCCACGGAGAGAATGTCTTCGAGAAGCTTAACAGCAAAAACGAAAAAGAACGCCTCGCACAACGCAGAAAAATGCAACTAATCTTCCAGAACCCTTACGGTAGCCTCGACCCCCGAATGACAGTATTTGATATAATCTCAGAGCCCTTCGTAATCCACAGACATGTGAAGCGTAAACAGTGGAAATCACGCGTCTACGAGCTCCTGAATCTAGTTGGCCTCGAGGAATACCACGCAGAACGATATCCCCATGAGTTCAGCGGAGGCCAACGCCAGAGAATTTGCATTGCAAGAGCCCTCGCCATGGAGCCCGAGTTTATAGTCGCAGATGAGCCTGTAAGCAGCCTAGATGTATCGATCCGCGCCCAGATCCTCAACCTCCTCATAAGCCTCCAGGAGAAGATGGGACTCACCTATCTCTATATCAGCCATGACCTTAGCAGCGTTCGTCAGATAAGCCACAGGGTAGCTGTGATGTACTTGGGAGAGATCGTAGAGTTAGCTGACACGGATGAACTTTTCAATAATCCCCTGCATGGATATACGCAAGCCCTCATTAAGGCAGTTCCAATACCTGACCCCAAGACCAAAACCATGAGGGTTATACTTCCAGGTGAAGTCCCGAGCCCAATTAACCCTCCGAAGGGATGCAGGTTCCATCCAAGATGCCTCTACGCGTCTGAGGAGTGCGCGAAATCTGCCCCCAAGCTTCAAGAGTTAAAGCCAGGTCACTGGGTAGCATGCAACAAACCCTACGTGCAATAAAGGGTATCAGTTTACATCTCAGATAATATTCATTTAAGATTGGAATAATTCATTATTACTTGATAATTTATTTATTGTGTTTTATTAATAATCCAAGTTTCTCTCTATAATGTGTAGATATATATTTTATTCATTTTTTTTAATTTGCACTCGTAGGCATAGGTACAATCATTAGCTAAGGATTATTGGGTCTCCCAGAGACATCCGCTCCAAAGATGTCGTCTATGAAGCTGCTCGAGTCGTATTTCGGGTTACTATTGTACTTCCGCAGAGTGGGCACTGAAACATGGACATATTGTCCCGCAAAAAGAAGTGGGTTATAATCCTTATTATAGAGAAAATTTTTACAGTTAAAATCTGCTCTCAGTTTGCTTAGCCCTTAGCCTCATTGGCGCGTAGCATTTGCGGCAGCGCATTAATAGGTTGATCATCGAGGAATCGTAATTGAAGTCGGCGCCACAATTGGGGCAGCGCCCAAAGTACATATCATCGAGGTATACTTCAACCTCAACCTCCATTGGCAGCGTTTTAAGAGCAAAGGTGGGGGTGATCGCGTCTTCAGGAAGGGAATTGATGAGACCATCTATTTTAGCATCGAAGATGCCCCAAAGGGAGTTGTCGTACACGTTCTTTAAGCTCCCGCGTTGTTTGATCTCCTTCGCCTTGAATCTGGTGAGGGCGTCTTCACCGTAGTAGCGCTCAATGGCTCTGCGGCATATGTCCTCTGCAGCCCTTAGCGTGTCCTCGTTCTTGAAGAGGGCATTCGACTCACACTTCCTCCTCCCAAATGCGTCGATGTACTCCTTGTCCTTGGACTCGCGGCCGGAAGCTGACTTCAGGTTCTCGATCCACGTGAGGTTGTACTTGTCGATGTCCACTTTGTTCAACCCCACTCGCTCGATCACTAGGCCCTTTGGGTCCCACCCTGTTGCCCTTCGGATCTCCTCCAGCTTGCCCCGGAAGAGCTTGGTGAACTTCAGACCATTCGGGTCATGGTCATAGAATAAAAGCAGTACGGGGGTCAAACCTCTTGTCTCAGCTCTCACACTGAGCTGGACGACACTATAGAGTAGTCTAAGGGGGGACCACCCCTTGCTTGAAACTATTGGCAGGTGGTACTCGTTGCATATCGGCTCGAAGAGGTTCCTTATATCTCCCTTCTCGACGCACATCATGACGAGGTACTTTTCACCAACCCAGTAGTCCGTCGTGTGTGCAGCGAATCCATCGAGCACTTTGTGAAGATGACTCTTCGCCTGAACCAACACACCTCGGGGGTCGAGAGCGTCGTGCAGTGCCGAGAACCTACGAGTCTCATCCTGGTCCTCTGCGAAGAAGTCAAACGGGAGTAACCCTATCTTCCTGCTGTTGGTTAGCGCATCACCGACTTTATCGAACTCGCCCTTGTTTATCTTGCCCAAGCCTTCTAGGATGTAGCTCCATCCACGTGGGGAATACTTCATACCCCGGGTATTCCCCGCGTTTATCCGCAGTATCTCGCCCGCAAACAGTGAGAGGCGCCACTCATACCTCATGTCACCGATCTTGCCACTGGGAACCCACGACTTCGGGGGCCTAGGAGGCTTCGCCTGGTAACTCTTAGGATTCTTCGGAATCGGCAGAACCTTGTTTAGTAGCTTCTGGAGGGCACCGGTGAACGCCTCAACATACATGCCGCTTTTAGCATAATTCAACCACTCCACCCGTGGAGAGACTAGGTGGAGCACTATTGTAACAGGCGAATCCGGTTTGATACCAACTAGTCCTAGGTGGTGTTCCACGCTATAGACAGCGGAGAGTATCTTCTCAGTCGAAGCCATGAAGTTGATGCAGTGGTAGACTTTCAGACTCTGCGCATCATCTACAGCCCTATCAAACACCGCAACCTCGATGAGGTACGGGAAGGCGACTTCACCACTAATGTGTGTTTCAGCGGAGTATCCATACTTGACGCCCCTCCATCCCATTCTAGCGCATGCATCATTTAGAGTAACCTTACCAACCAGCCCTAGTGATTGGGGTACGCTTCTTGGGTCAATAGGATTCGATGCAGCCTTCAACAACTGGTATAATAGCTCAACATCGCTGGGCTTCAGCGTCGATATTGGGGAAGTTGGTAAAAATTGTTTGGCGTTATCGTTTTCGGAATCATGATTCAACCCAGCGTTAAGAGATTGCAGAATTTCCTTCTGCTTCTCCTTTCCCGTGAAGCCCTTGAACATTGATATGTAGTGTGCCAACGTCAGAATAGGTTGAGCCCTGAGGAAGTCGGTAAACAGGGCTCTATGCTCCTCTGCTCTATACCATAATATCGAGGTGCTTCCCGAGACGACTTCTGCCCCTATCGCCTCCCCTATGCTCCCAGCCTTATCAAGGAGGTCGTACCTGATCTCACGGGTGGGGTTTATGATAGATGCAGCCATGACTAAGTCGACGAGCTCGTCCACATTCAACGAAGAGGATGACACAGGATAGGCTATACTAAATTCATTGCATCCATCATCAGGAACTATAGTGAAATACACCTCTTTGTCAATCACATCACGGACAAGATCAGGCTTCAGCTTGACCTTGTACTCGACGCCGTGACTCTTCACGATGACATCATGAGGTGCGAGCCCCAAGGATTCGGGTATCGCATATGTGTAGCCGAAGATGCATTTGAGGGCGTTACCCAATGCCCCTCTCTGTACCCTGAATATCCCCCGCTTCGAGGAGGCAGTGTTAGCAAAGTCGAACAGCAGATCTACATCGTCCTCAACCAAAATCTTCTCGCCATCGTCGCCGACAGAGAGATGATAGAACCCCTCTCCTTGAGTCAGAGTGATAGTGATATGCTTGGCCTTTGTGTCGAGAGAGTTCGCCAACATCTCAGATAAGGCGAATCTCGGAACTCCAGCAGGGGTAACCCCTGTCCGCTTATTCAACTCGGATAGCTTTACGTAGTCCAGTCCATGACCTTCGCCGGGTCGAATTATTGAGGTTGGGTCATCATTGATCGACCGCCTTTGAGTGTTGACCATCTTTAATTCTCCGTCTCCTTCAGGACCGAGACTAACTGAAGAAATTCCTGTATGCTAATCTCAGACCCGTCGTGCTCAATATAGGGAACCCATTTGACATGAGAACACAGTTCTCTGACGTTAGGGTCTTCAACATCGATGAGGCTAATACCGAGCCCAGAACCCCTAGCTATACTCGTAAGTTTGGGTACTATCATTTTGCAGGTTCCACACCACTTTACAAAATAAATGGTGAATACATTTTCTCCATCTTCTATTTCGGGTTGCATTTTGTTCAACTCTAAAAGAAACACCCCAAACCGTGCTTTTAATGAGATGTGAAAGAATATGTATTTTACTTTATCATTAAAGTTTTCTAAAAAAACTGGGAAAGCTTATGAAACGAAATTCAGATAAATATCCACATGTCTTTTCCAAAGAATCAAAGTGAACAACTTGTAATAGTGAGTTTAGGTAAAAGTGGAAAATATCTATCGGGAAAACAGCTGCATGAATATGCTCAAGAACATAACGTATGCTCATTGAAGACCCTCCCTACGATTCAAGCATTTTATAATGCAATAAAAAATTTGGGTAAATCGGGGTTAATTAAGAGAAATAGCACATCAAAGAAAAGGAATTTTGACGAGCAGCTATGGGAGTTTACAACAGAAGGAAAGGAGGTTTATGAAAATATTTCTAATATATACTCCATAATAGATTATGTTCCAAATTGGTATGAGATTAATACTCACTGCCTAGAATGTAAAGATGACAAGGAAAAATGCTTTGAGAACTATAGAGTGGATTTAGAAAATTTGTTAAAAGAAAATTATAAAATTAATAAAGAGATAGCGAATTGGGAAATAACAGAATTATTTACCTCACCCAAAAATATTCAGGAATTTATATTTTGGACAATAATGTACAAAGAATCAAAGAAACAATTGACCAAATTTGAAAAACAAATAGATAAATTGAAAATAAGACTAGAATGACTACCATAGTATAACATATAAGAGAAAAAACGTGAAATTAGTACGCGCCAAAGGTCACTGTTACGCCCTTGAAGGCCTTGGCAAGATACATAAAGGCGAGTTAAAAAAGCTGGAAATGCGCTTACTGATCGCGCACACGCACGAACTAGCGCATGTTTATGAGGACTCTGTCTGACGTGAGTTAGATGAAAAGATTGAGAGGGTCGCTGAGTCTCTCCCGGAAGAATGTACTAGCTCGAAGCCAAAGGTGGTAGAGGTCTACCTCGATGAGAATTATTATGGAAGATGCCCTAGATACGGCGAAGAGTTCGACTATGATGACCCACTCATCGGGAGACTCCTGCGATGCCGATCCTGCTACACAGCTATGAGGCTGAGGAGGCTACCACCAGCAGTGGATGCTCCGGCCTAGACTACTCTATTTAGCAGGTAACTAGCAACCCGCAGGGTAGTCTTTAAAAAGGGTTCCCAGCGGGCAGCTTACATGAGCTTATTCCTGTGCCCACTTTGTGGTAAGCGAAACAGTCTGAGACTTTACGACCCAACAGAGTTCGAAAACGATGTCACCGGTGTCCAGGTGACCGGGTTGGGTAGAGGAGGAGGATTCGTGGATATCGACCGTTTCAGTCTACTCCACGACTCTCATCTTACCGGACTCATCGCTTGGAGATGTCGAAGAATACTCGGGTTCATCGAAGGTTCCGAACCGGCCTCTGTTGCTGATATAAAGAATCTCCGTAAAGCGAATGATGATTGGGCTGCATGGGGTAAGGAAGCACGTAATACGATATCAAAAAAAGATGCAGAGATAAATAGATTAGTGGCTCAGAATAGGAAATATCAGAGTGAAAATAATGTTCAACGAGAACAGTTACGGCAGTCAGGACCATCTATTTTCCAGGTAGAAAATGAGCAGCTACATCGAGATAACAGTAGTTGGGTTGCTTGGGGGGCTAAAGCTGAGAAGAGGATCGCTGATCTAGATTCATCCAATAAACGCTTAGATAATGAGAATGCGCGTCTTAAGCAGGTTATTGCCAAGCTAAAGGAGCAAATCGAAGAGTCCGATGACGAAAGCATATTAGCAGTTGAGATGGAGGGGCTCCTCGAGCGAATAAATGACAGTTCGAACACTAGTTACGATAACCTCGGCGACGCTATCGATTGGCTTCTTGAGCAATAAAAAACTATTCTAGTTACACTTTATTTCATTCCTCCGATCTGGACTGAGGTTGCTCAACAACTTCCTTGGGTATCTCAACTTTTCTAACGTCGAGATATTTTTGGGCATGTGGACCCTGATTCTCTGAGATCTGTTTGAAGACCTCTTCGCAACCATCTACAGGTTTGATAACCCATCCCAGCTTGGTGTCAGGTATGAATTCAACGATGCATCGTTTCTCGGACATACGTATCCGATAGCGGGCGCTGGGAAACACTTTATAAAACTATCTAATTCGTTCTTGATTCAGCATGGGAGTATTTGAGAAAAGATCGATGATTCTTATTAAATTTTGTTTCAACGTGTAATTAGAAGCTCATTTTATGTTATCTCCAAGTGCATTCGATTATTGAAAGAGATATTTGTTTTCATATACATGTTCTATGAGAAGCCTCATTTACTCTATTTTAAAGTTGGGTTCTTGCAAAATTAGCTTTATTCTGTAATCGCTTTTTAATGTCTTGATAATGAGTATGTGATCCTAATCTTTGAAATATTTTCTGGATTTAAGAGTGGATTTTGGTGTGAAAATTTTTTGGGGTTAGCTGGATTGTTAGGTGAAGGTTCCGGGGTATTCGCTTAGTGTTACGAAGAGAAATATTATGTAGAGCGCTACGAGGACGTAGCCCTCCCTTTCGCATATTCTATCTCCGCTGAGGCTGTACCAGAGGAATAGGTTTGCGATGAGGCTGAAGACGGCTAGGTCAGTGTAGACGGAGATATTGACTGTGAACTCGGTTAACGCTAAAGTTGCGCCGAGGATGAGGGTTAGGTTGATCATTCCGCTGCCGATGATGTTTCCTAAAGCGATGTTCAGCTCATCATTCTTTGTCGCTACTAGGCTAGTAGCAAGCTCTGGCAGGCTTGTTCCGATGGCTATGACGGTGGCGCCTACGACGAGTCTTGAAATTCCGAAGCTCAGCGCTAGGGCTGTAGCGGTTTCAACGATGAAGTAGCTAGATGCAACGACTCCGACCAGCCCTACGAGTGTGAGAGCGATGTACTGTTGGAGCTTAGCCCTCTCGGAGCCTAGGCTTGCGTCCTCGATGACTGTTCTCTTCCTGGTTAGCTGATAGGTGTTCCATGCAAAGAATAGTAGAAGCCCGATGCCAACAACACGGCTTGCGTACCCAATATAGATTAGAATGAGGGGTATTATTGACGCTGTGAAGATGCCGAACTGGAGGTCCTTCATCTCATCCCCGCTTAGGAGTGGCAGGAACTCGATGCATTTCTTGTGCTTCATCGTTGCGTAGAGAATACATACGCCTAGGATGAGGCAAACATTCACGATGTTTGAGCCTAACACGTTGCCGATTGATATCCCCACCGCGTCCGGGTCGCCGACTGAGAAGAAGGCTACGCTTAGCTCGGGGAGGCTGGTGGAGAGACCTACTATAAGAAAGCCGGCGGTGGTTTTTCTTAATCCACTAATATCGGCGACTTTAATCACGTTTTCTATTGCCCAGCCACTGGCTTTGTTTAGGATAAATAAAGCTCCGAGTAATATCGCGGCGTCTATGAAAACTCCGTTAAAGCCAGTCATCATAGATAGTTGCAATACAAACCTCTTTTTATTTGTTGGTGTGATACGAGAGTTTTACGGAATATATACAAGGATTGAGTTTAGCGGTTTTGAGTTGATCTCTTGCGTGATTTACCGTACCTTATGGCTACTAGTGTGTCCTCTTCTCCAGCCTAGCCCCAAGGAGTAAGGCGATAGCGATGATCTGAGCTACGACGACGAAACCAAGCATCAGCAGCGGCGAAACCGAAGCGTCCAGCATGTAGC
Source organism: Candidatus Bathyarchaeota archaeon (assembly GCA_041304325.1). Classification (GTDB taxonomy): domain Archaea; phylum Thermoproteota; class Bathyarchaeia; order TCS64; family TCS64; genus UBA8941. The sequence continues at coordinate 14,550 of JBFYNP010000015.1, read as the reverse complement.
CGAATGTTATTCCACTGACGAATGTGCCAACGCCAAGCATGACGTTGAAGAAGCCGTAGGCTGAGCCTCTCCTCCCGAGAGGCACAATGTCAGTAACAGCTGCCCTGTATGTGGACTCCTGCATACCTAAGACTAACCCGTAGGAGATGCAGGCGAGAATCACTCCAGGTAAGCCAGCGAGGGACTGAAACGCCAGAGGTAGGACAGATAGAGTGAAGGGTATAGCAAGGAACTTGATCCCAACCTTGTCATAAATCCAACCGGAGATAAGAGCCATCGGAGCATCGACAAGCTGAACGACAACATAGAGGAAAGGCACAAGCCATAGCTGTCCCCCCGATTCGAGGATTCTTGCGCCATTATAGATTATCAGGGCGACTGGCATAAGCCCGACTGTGTTCATGAGTACCGCGCCGGAGTACAGCCAGAACCCCCTACTGAGTTTCTCGTTTGTCGCCGTGCTCTGCTTCCTAATCTCCTCAACAGTTCCCCTGATTCTATGATAAGTCAGGTATAGGACCGCCATCATGAGGAGATAGAATGGGAAGAGGGATTGTAATGAGAGGCTGAAGTTGTTCGCGGTCCACATCATCATAAGGCCGAGGAAAGTTGGGCCTGCGACTGCTCCGATCTGGTCAATGAACTCGTGGAGACCGAAAGCCTTCCCGGAGCCCATACCTTTGGCGACGACGGAGACGACCGCGTCTCTTGATGGAGATCTTAACGCCTTTCCTAGTCTCTCAACTATCACGAGGGCTGCGATGAGCCATACGCTGTTGGTGAGGCCCATCATGGGGATGGCTAGTATGAGGCCGTATCCGAGGAAAATGAAAAGCCAGTACGCGCGGCTACGATCTGCCAGGGGACCGCTGACCAGCCTTACGCCATAGCCAACGAGCTCGCCTATACCCGATGTTAACCCGACGAAGAAGGCTGATGCTCCCAGGAAGTATAGGTAATCCGGCGCGATTCCCCGCCCCGACTCGTAGACGATGTCTCCGAGCATGCTTACGACGCCCATGAGCATGATGGCGACGTATGCTTGTCTTTTCAAATCCTTCTGTTCAGTCAAACTGTTCACTTTGCTTGGTTTGTTCCTGTAGAAGCTATCAGTCCCTAGAGGGGCGGTTGAAGGCGAGCCTCATCGCCTTTCATTTGATTAGCTTATTCATTGGTTTAAGGTTTCGTTCCACGACTCGAGTCCTCTCGGGGACCTTCATTTCGGTGGAATCTATGCCTTGAGGTTTACAGGTGTTTTCGAAGGTTCTTCCATTGACCTATTCGATCGACGCTGTTCGGGAGGGGTTGAACAATTTTTTCGTAACGGGGAGTTATCTACTTGATCTATTTGTTCTAACTCTTTTCTCAATTGCCTTTTTGCTGGCTTCGATTAGAGTTCTTCAGAGACAGATGAGTTAATTTAGGGATTTAGGTCTTCGATAGTATTGTGGGGTGGTTTCTTCTTTCCCCCCACGAAGACTATGCCTACTCGTTCCTCGGTGATCAGACCCTCCTTGATAATCATCGCGAGCTCAGTCTTAACTCTGTCAATTTTCTCCTCAGAGTCAGCTACCTCAATAACTATAGGGAGATCGGTTGATAAACGCAAAATACTGCTTGAAGAGATCCTGCTAGTCTGCCCGAAGCCCATAACCCCCCTCAGTACGGTAGCGCCTGAGATTCCTTCCTTCTTCAAGTACTCAACTATATACCTGTACAGTGGTTTCCCCCTGTAAGTGTCAGACTCACCGATATAGATTCGTAGAAGAATCGCTTCAGAATCCCTTCTTAAACTCATTAAACAACACCCGTTAATTTGAGGGCTAGAGTGCGCCCTAGGTAGATTGCGAGTAATACTAGGAGGTTTGTGGCTAATAGGTTTAAGGCGAAGCTTAGATTTTCCCCGTTTTCTAGGAGTCGGAATGATTCATAGCCGAATGTGCTCATCGTTGTGTAGGCTCCGAGTACTCCTATGGTGAGGAATAGACGGGTGTCAGGTGAGAACCCTGCTGAGTACTCGGTTAGGTACATTATTGTTCCTAGGGTGAGGCTTCCTGTGAAATTGATGAGTAATGTGCCGAAGGGGAAGCCTGCGAAACTGCTTTGGATTACTCCTCCTAGGATGTAGCGTAGAATCGCGCCTATTGCTCCTCCGACGCCTACGATTATAAGGGGGTTCATCTGGTCCACCTATGGTTCTTGTAGAGGTCATTAGCCCTTTGGCGGTTTAAGCGGTGGCTTAGGCGGACTTCATCGCCGAAAACATATCAAGTATTCACGCTTAAAGAGTTAACCCGAGGGTTGCGCTCCTCGTTCAGCTTTAAGTCGATCCCAGTGGTCGATTACGCTGTCGTAAAGCTCCGGCTGGTAAGTGAATAGGGTCTTAGCTTCCCCCTTCGGGATGAATAGGCGGATCTTGAAGCTTCGACCGAAGGCCTGACTACCCTCAAAGTAATACTCTGGGCGCCTCAAATTTGCTTCTTCATGACGACGAAGAAACTCATCTATAGCGGGAACAAGACACCCCTGTTCAATATCATCGTTGAACAGCATAGAGTGAGGAACTGTCACTGTGAAGATGTATTTTATGAAGCCTTCGTGAGTGCAGTTGAGGACTCTGTTGCTCATAACCTGAGTATTCGGGATAAGCATCAAGTTGAAGGATGGCGTGTAGAGCTTCGTATAGTTTATGCTGATCTCCTCAACCTGACCTTCAACGTCCCCAATCCTAACATAGTCCTTAACTCGAAAGGGGCGGCTTATGAGGACATAGAAGCCTGCAGCGACGTTGTTTATGGTTTGGCTGGAGCCGAAGCCCACGATAGCGCCGATGAGAGCGCTTCCCCCGACGAAGAGGTCGGTTGGAAGCTGATATATAGTGAATAGGATGCTCGTCGCTAAGATGATAGTAACTACTCTAACGATGAGGCGGATGCTGTTCAGGCCATGGCTATCTATTTCGAGTCTTGCACCAACTCTGTCTATGTAACGGCTGAAAAGTTTGTAGACGATCCCGACGGATACTAGTGCAACTACCCCCGATACGAGTGTCAAAGTCTCCGATGGGAGACTGCGAATGAAAACAATAGGATCAAAATCAGCCATTACTTGCTATCTCCCAAGTCTTTTTGTGAGGACTCTATGATTGGTGAACCTCCTCTACGCATATAATCTGGTAGGACACAACTGGGATCATTAAGGTAGCTTTCTCCAAGAAGAATTGGTGGAAGGATTGTAGTGATGAAGATGACCACAATTAGAGCCACGTATACTTCGTCTCTTATTATGTTATAGGTTGTCCCGATGTTTGCGATAACAAGCCCTATCTCACCACGGCTAATCATCCCATAACCGACACGCCGCCCTTTCTCCTTGCTTTTAAGGAAATATTGAGCGGGTATCCCGCAGCCAACCAGTTTACTCGCCACCGCGCCGAGGCTTAGAATTCCGATCAACAAGAAGTTCCCACTGAGCATCGCATAAGGGTTTACATTTGCCCCGGTCACAATAAAGAATAATGGTACGAATAAGATGGCGAGGTGCTCTGTGAATTCCGATACATCTTCATGGAATATACTCCCCGCCACCGCCATTCCAGCAATGAATGCTCCGATTAGGGGACTGAGCCCAAGTAAGCCGGATACACCCGCGAAGCCGAAGCATAGCATCAGGGAAGCGAATGGTACAAGGTTTTGCCTTATCGGGTCGAGTTTCTCAAGGCGATCAACGTACTCAGTGAACCAAGGAACTGCACGGCTAGCAAACGCTGAGAATAGGAACCAGATCAGTAAAGTTAGTGCTATAGAGCGGATCATGGAGCTATACCTTAGGTTAACCGGGTCAGATACTATATTGAGAATAACTGATACTATACTCAGTGCGAGCACGTCGTCTATAACGGCTGCACCTATGATGATTTTCGCTTCCTGTGAGCCGAGTTGATTAAACTCACCTAGGCACTTGAGGCTGATAGCGATGCTTGTGGCAGATAGAGCTCCACCGATTATCATTCCAACTAATAGGTCATATCCAAGGAGGGAAGAGGTCGCAATGCCAAAGAGAAAGGGAACAACGACTCCGGCGAGGGCTACAGTGAAACTTGCTACTCCAGACTTTAGCAGCTCGCTAAACTTCATGTGGAGCCCCGCTTGGAAGAGTAGCAGTACTGCGCCTATCTCGCTGAAAGCCAGTATGATCTCGTTGTAGTCGATGAATGGTGTTTCTCCAATGATGACGCCTCCGAGTAGATATGGGCCAAGAAGCATCCCTGCGAAGAGAGGCCCAATTATACGAGGGAGATGTAATCGGGTACCAATTGTGGAAGCTAGCTCTGCTGCGATTATCAGTATACATATGTCGACGACGGCGCGAAATAGCGTTGACTGCTCCATTGTAGCTCCCCGAAGAATGATTGAGGACTTAGCGGATATATTTAGGTTACTTTAACTTATATTAACGGTTTTTAGCTAATTTAGGTAAAATTATCAATCTTTTTAATAAAATCAGGCAAGTTTGCCTTAAGCTGCCTGAATAAAGCTAAATGACGCATATAAGTAGAGGCAACGAATTAAATGTCGTACGCGCGTGTGCGGTAAGCTAGTATAATATTATATAAGGAAGAATAAATAATCAGTCGTATAAAATTAATCTAGGAGTAAGATTAACTCGCGAGCGCCTTGAAAACAGAGACACCTTCACTCGCGCGGTCGAGGGTTCGATACTAATAACCTTGTCATACCTTTCGAAACGAGTATAAGCGATGGGTTGACGACAATTGATTTGCTAGTTGTAATCACGCTGTTCCTATAGACACTCATTATTCATAGTTTGTATGCGAATACGCTTTGTTTAAAAACTGAGATATTAAAACATCAGGTACTTACACTATTAAAAGTGGGGTTGCTTTATTGGGAGGAGATAACAAATTACCGCTATATCTGACACTCCTACCCAACGGAGTAGCCCAAGGAATTCTAGGAACCCTGATCCCCCTATACCTAATTCAAGGACTCCAAGCAAACCTCGTCGACCTCGGAATAATGACTTTCACCGCATCATTCCTTCTAATACCTGCTTCAGTTCTCCTAGGCTCACTACCGGACAAGGATCGAGCTTCAAAACCATACATATTGTTGTCTTTTCTGTCTGCGTCCATTCTACTTTTCGTAATGGCCTCGAGGACAAGTGTGATCGAGTTTCAGATTCTCTACGTTTTTCTCGAGTTGGCCAATTATCTGCGTGGTCCATCGACCAGCATTTTAATCGCTGAGACCTTTGAGAGGCGGGTGAGAAGCTCACTCATAGCTAGGCAGGGTTTTATTGAGGGAGTCGGAGCGGTAATCGGGCTGGGATTATGCACGATATTAATTGATGATTTGGGGTATAGTGACCTCCTCTTTCTAGCTTGTCCGCTTAAATTTGCGTCCTTCTTGATTGCCTTGGCTACGATACGAGACTCCCCGCTCTACATCGAGCGACATCTTGACAGATTAGATGGCGTAGTTGGGAAAGTTGAGGACTTTTCCTTTCACTTAGCCTCAGATGGGTCAATTCTACCGAGTTTGAATGGAGATTGGCGCTTTGGCAGTTCAGTGAATATGAAACTATTTGGCCTAGGGCGAACTTTATTCGCCTTCGCTACACAGAATTTCTTCACATCATTATCAATTTTTTTGCTAACAAGAGCTAAATTTACCACTTCAACAATCTTCTTAGTTTTTCTCGTGAGAAGCATCTTTGGTGGGTTAAGCTACTTGTTCATTGACAAGATATTCGGATCGAGCGGCGGTTTTTCAATTAAAGTTGGAACATTGCTACGGGCTTTGCTAGTAATTTTGATTCCGGTTACTCTACTTCTCCCTATGCCCTATTCGGTGGTTTTCGCTGCTATCATTCTCTCAGCTGTGGCTATTTCGGGGTCGATCTATTTGGTGGGTAGTAGTTTGGTTACCTTGCTTAATGCGCAACCTGGCAACTTTGGGCTTTATGATGGATTTGCCAATCTAGGTGGGGCGCTTGGTAATTTTTCTGGAGGATTAATTCCAATCATGTATGGCTTCGAGATCCTCTTTATAATCTCAGGTTTATTATTTCTAGTATCCCTCTTTCTCTTCTATCTTAGTAGAATATAGAGGGTTACAATGAGTTTCTTTTTTTCCAATTTTTTTGTAAGTATTTTTATGGGCTCTTCAAGCTAAGGTCGTATGCGTGTAGATGCTGTCCTACTCGTATGGCGTATACGATGGCTGTGATCAGGGTATGAGTTGTGATGATGTAGAGACCTACTAGGGGAGTATTCAGAATTATGCTGATGAGTGTCGTGATGTTGTAGAGGTTACGTCTGCCTGCGAATCTTCGGAAAACTTTTTCGAAAGGGGCATAGGTGTCGAAGCTTGTATTAAAAACTCTGCCGAATGTATCATAGCAATACCTGTAAAAGGAAATAAGAAGAATCGAAGTTGTTCCAAGCATAAGTGAAACTGGATCACTTGTTATCACATAAACACTGAATGAGAATGCCGCCAACCATGAGAACTCGTATAGGAGGTCAAATGCGTGCTCAAGTTTTCCGAGGTAGGATGTCATTTTCTTGGCTCGAGCTAATTTACCGTCGATTCCGTCAGCGACTCCGACAACGAAGCTGAGTAATGACGCTGCGAGCAGATTTCCTGTTAGGTATAGTATTGTCACAGCGTAGGCTAGGATATTCGTGGCGACTGTGACTTGGTTCGGGGTCACCCACGTATTTCTAAGTCTCTCAACGACCCAGTTCTCAATCGGTTGATGTATATAATAAGCTAAAAAGTCGGATGCGCCTTTCTCTTTTGAGAAATCGTTGGTCATAGTTAAGCCTCTGTCACTTTCCTAGCTGCGTTCAAGTCATCCATTGTATCGATCTCCATCCATGGCAGGCCCGTTATGTCGCATGACTTTAATTGAGAGTGCTTGACCAGCTCTCTCATTCTATCCGTGACCTGTCTATAAGGCCAGTGATGAGTGAATAGATCTTTACGAAGGAGAAAAACCCCTGCGTCAATAGCGTCCCAGCTTTGTAAATTTTTCCCGATTTCTGTTACATAGTTTCCCTTGAGTTTAACCTTTGTAGATTCTGTCAAGTCGTTGAGCATATTTGGTGACTTATCTGTGCACACAGTGTTGTATCCGTCGAAGCTGTCGAGCAGTCTCGTCACAACCTTGGGTGAGTAGATGTGATCTGACATAGTAAGAATAAAGAAGTCGTCGTTAGACAGCAGTTTTTGTGCTGAATAAAGTGATGCGCCGTTGCCGATAGGCCACTCGGCGTTATCTGCATAGTCGATGTTAATGTCAAGATGGTTGCCATCTGATAGCCAGTTTTTAATTATATCTCCAAGGTAACCGGTAACTACGACGAATTCGAGGATACCAGCCTCTTTGCATGAATGTATGACGTGTTCAATCATTGGTTTACCGTGGAGCTTGATCATGGGCTTTGGCAGATAGTTCGTGTAGGTCGAAAGTCTCTCTCCACGCCCAGCTGCCAAAATCACGGCTTTCATAATCATATCGCCTAATATTCACGCTCACCAGTAATATACTCCTCAACACATTCTCTAGCATCACTATCTGACATAGTTAATGGGGGATGTTTGAAGGAGTATGCAGAGATGCTCGTTAATGGACCGGATATTCCCTTGTCGAGCGCCAGTTTAGCCGCCCTTATGACATCGATTACGACACCAGCGCTGTTTGGCGAATCTTGAACGCTTAACTTAAGATCAAGATCGATTGGGCAGTTACCAAAGCCGTGACCCTGTATAGAAATGTAGCATATTTTCTGATCCCCAAGGAATGGCACATAATCACTTGGGCCGATTTTAGTAGGCACATCGTAAGGTAGAATAGACTTTACAGCCTCAGTCTTGCTAATCCTCTTAGTGGTGAGTCGATTCTCAACGGTCATGTTTTCAAAGTCTGTATTTCCACCAATATTCAACTGATACGTTTGATCAATTTTTACGCCACGAGCATGGATCAACTCGGCTAAAGCTCGGTGTACAATCGTAGCTCCAACTTGGCTCTTTATGTCGTCTCCTGCGACCGGTAGCCCAGCCTCTTTGAAACGTTTAGCCCAGGACACATCTGAAGCAATAAATTCAGGTATACAGTTCACAAATGCGCACCCAGCTTCGATGGCGGCTTGTGCGTAGATCTCTGTCCCCCTTTTACTACCGACAGGCAGATAGTTGACTAAAACATCTGCGTTAACTTCTCTCAAGCTGTTTACGATATCTACCGACTTATGGCTTTCACTAACATAAAATGAGTCAAGCATGTGAGGAGCGACTCCATCGGAGACCGGGCTTGCTTGAACCTCGACACCTAACCTGGGGACCTCAGCGAATTTTGCGCAGGAGTTTGGTTTAGCCCATATCGCCTCAGACAAGTCGATGCCCACCTTATTTTTGTTAACCTCAAAGGCGGCGACGAATTTGATATCTCTTATGTGATATTTCCCGAAGTAGGCGTGCATTACCCCTGGGATCGCGTCGTCTTGCTCGATGTTCTTGTAGTACTGTACACCTTGAATGAGTGCAGATGCGCAATTTCCGATACCCGCTAAAGCAACCTTGATAACCATATTATCATCTCTATAAGCGTAATAATGGTGGTACTATATTATATATATCTAACCGTTTATACGCGTCTAACTATACATCGAGGTTGTTTGTATGAGGGCAGTCCAAATAATCAAGGATCCGAAGACTATTGTCCTGTTAAGTGACTTGGTCAGGCGACAGATTCTCAGGTTATTATCAACGAAACCTCTTACACAATCTCAGATCGCAAAGAATATGTTACTGTCTGAACCAACGATCGCTCACCATTTAAAACTGTTAAAGAAACACGGGTTAATAGTTATCGAGTCCACTAAGATCGAGTCTCATGGTATTAGTCAAAAGTTCTACTCTCCTAGTGCACGTCTATTTATTGAGGATTGGGAGGCGACTCCTCTTGAGCAGCGCAGGTACTTTGTTTTGAGTCATATTGATCGTCTCAGGGGAATTCTGAGCGTTTTCGAATTGTTGGCTGAGGAGAGGCATGATAATCTGGTGATTAAGACGAATGAGGTTGAGTTACTGGCTGAATCTTTAGCTAAGAGAATTTCTATGGTCGCTGAAAAACATCTGGGAGATAATCCCGCTCTGGATAGAGAGGCTTTACTGGCAGTCATTTTCGCTGAGACTCTTCGAGAGGAGCTTGCTACTGGTGATTGGGATAACCTTATGTTGGAATTCAAAGATGTCATTAAAGCTTTGGAAAAAACGCGTATATCTCCAAAACTCTGATTAGATAACTATTATTTAACATACACGCGTAAGATAAGAAATAAATAGACATTGAATAATAGCGGTTTATAGTGATCTCGGGTATTGCTATAATTAATAACATAATGATGCCTGCCTTTAGCACTATAATCGCAAATATGATACCGAGGGAACGAAGAGGACGTCTCTACAGTATACTAGGCGAGAGAGGAATAAGCATAAGCTTCGGGAATTTTTGGGGAGCAGGTTTCCTACTTTTTCCCCCCGCTGCACTCGGTGCTTATTTAGGCGGATGGATTTACCAAATTAACCCCGCATATCCAACAATTATTTTATCTGGAATATGGTGATTAGCTTAATTTTATCATATCTTTTCTTACATGAACCCGAAAAGATCCATAATTAAAATGTGAGTATTTTGGGGGATTTGATGAAGTAAATTACTTATCCTGAACGCATACAATAATTAACCTTTATACCATTCTCCTTATCCTTCCGGAAAAACCGCATAGGTATACCACGTCCATAGACTTTGCTTTCAATAGCTAATTGATCCCAATCACACCTACTAGGAGTAAGCCCATACAGAAAAGCCCATCGTCAATCACCACAGCCCCTGTGATCAGCTTCGCCTTGGAAGAGCCGAGTTGCTAAGTCGCTGAGCGCACCGAGTATCGATGCTAATTTTGCTTCGATTATCAGTATACATATGTCGACGACGGCGCGAAATAGTTTTGACTGATCCATTATGCTTCCTCGGGAAATAGTTTAGGGGTTGACGGGATTATTTAGGTTACTTTAACTTATATTAACGGTTTTTAGCTAATTTAGGTAAAGTTATCAGTCTTTTTAATAAAATCAGGCAAGTTTGCCTTAAGCTGCCTGAATAAAGCTAAATGGCGCATTTAAGTGGGGGTAACGAGTTAAATGGCTAAAAATGAGCTAAATAGAGATAGAGAGATTTGAGATGGGGGTTATCAAGATAGTTATCGCTGAAGTTGGCAATTGCACTTCAGTGCAAATCAAAGGCATAGAGTACTACAAGATCGGAAATGATGATGCGCACGCATATAATTTCGTGGAACATAAAAATGAATAATATAATCATTAAAGCAGAGGAAAAGCTTAGCATCGCCATGAACGGTGTGGCAACAATTGAATTTCATCATAGTTTAAACAAAGAACTCATGGAAAGCATTATTGAAATTGAGAGCACACGGTTTCGGGAGGAGCTCAGATACAGCTCCGATGAGCTCATGGAACGCTCGAAAAACCCCGGTTTTACTTGTTTAATAGTAAGACTTGACGGAAGAGCGATTGCCTTTGACTTTGGATTTAACGACGCCGAAGAAGGTGCTTATTTCTCGGACAGCGCAGCCACTCTAATTGAAAGAAAGGGGGTTGGATCGATTTTGACCGCTGTTGAAGTATCATATTGCTATTATGCTGGGTATAAACGTATGAACTTGATTACCGAAGAAGAGGACCAGGAGGGGCGTAGACTGGTGGATTATTGGGGAAGATTTGGTTTCAGTGTTGTTAGCGTCGACTCAGAGGTAGGAGTGGTTATGAAGAAGGAGTTAGTTTCCTCAGATGTATCGGAACTTTACGATAGATACCTAAAATAATGAGGTTGAAGGTTTCGTTGAAAAGAGAATAAGAGCAAAACTTGCGCACTCGGGTTATTTTTAAGCATGCTAGATAAGAAATTATCATAATTTATCAATATGAATGCTCAGGAATTTGATAGAGAATATTCTCCTAGTTTTTTAGTATAGTTATATTGATTTTTGCTTCATTCAATGAATTTTTCAGGTGTGTTCATTTGAGAATATTTAGTATAGACTAGAAACCCCTAAAATTACGAGTTTTCGAGATATGAGCAATGTAACTTCATATTTCTAAGGATTATATTTACATATGATTTTCTATACAACGCGCGAAAACCGAGGACAAGATGTTTTTCAAGGAGGCTCCCTAATACATTTCTTCAGAGTATAATGTTTTTTTCAAATCAATCAATGTGTTTAGACGGACCTTAAGGAAATATATCTCATCAAATCTTTTATTATCTTCAATAAATAAAATTAGATCCTTTTCAATATCTTCAATCTTCTTTAATATTTTAAAGTTATCCTTTATCTCCATTTTATCTAGATTTTCAAGAAATTCGTTTAATTTCGCCTCATGGAGATCCGCATTCATTTTGATTTTAATACGCGTTTCTTCAAGAGATATCCTAAGAAACTCAAGGCAATTGGACGTTAATCTATACTCTAAGTCTTGTTTTGAAATAATTTTTCGAGCTGAACCATCTTTAACTAACGACTCAAGCACGTCTCTCAACTCAAATTCAGTGAATGATGTTTCAGAAATAACATTAGGGAAATCTATTTCAAGTAAAGCGTTATTTTGTTCGCTTGTATCTTGCGCTTTCTCCAAAAAGTAAAGATGCATCAAACTTAATATTTTTCTATAAGAGGTTAAAGGAATCATGGCTTCAAGAAAAGCCGCGGACACTGAGATTGTGTCAAAAGCTAATGGAATCTCAACTCCAATAACCTGATTAAAGAATATAGGGGCAACTATAGATAAGAGAGTGGAGGTAATTCCAATTATCCCAGTTCCTATCGAGATATACAAAAGCCATTCTCTTATTACTTCTCTTCTTATCCAACTCCTATGTAACAGACTATAACGTGATTTTGTCACCAAAACCGCATAAAAACACAAAATAAATAGGAGTAATGCAGTAATGCTTGCGCCTAACAAACCGATAGGAGCATACCAGGGTAAAATTAAACCCAGTATTACTCCAATGAAAGCCAGAGGCTTCATTAATTTGATGAGTCGGTTCCTGTAAACTTCTGAGGGAAGCTTGAAAAAAATGATGAACGCGGCTAAAATATTTATTGAAATGAAGCTAAAGAAAATACTTGTGGGAATACTTTCTATCAACCGTCTCACAAACATTGATGTAAATAACTTATAATTATTTATATTCTATGGATTATCTTGTAACAGTTGGCTTTTACGTAAACTCAACCCACCACCTATCTCTTCTCGCACGCTCCTATGAGTAACGTTTCCAGTACACATAGCGTCCCGGATAGCATACCACAATTCCGTAGGTCATTAAACGCTTTCTTCCTATACCCTTAAGTTTTCTCTCAGTTAACCCCATCACATCACGTCACGATAAGGCTCACTACTCGCCAACATAAACTACATAATCCGAGTCATCTCATGCATAACAGCTACACCCCCACATAACTAACTCGAAAAAGCGAGATTAAGCAGATGCATGCGTGACGTACATAACAGCACAATTCGTTGACAAACTTGATATTAAAGATAAAGTTAAAGACAAAATTCAAGATTCAATAAAAGCGGCATTATCACTACCGTGCGATTTGAGTATTCTAGTAAAAAAAGGAATGATCACGACCATTGATCCTATGATGGAGACAGCGGTTAACGTTAAGAAGTCATAGCCCACGATCCCCATTTTTATTCCTTCATAAGCGATTATGAAAGACATCTCCGCCCTTATTGAAAGCCCTAGAACAGATAATAGGAGTTCTTTTCCTCGAAGTCCTGCTAATCGTCCTCCTAACAAGCCTCCGACAATCCTTGCTATGAGCGCCACGAATAATATTATCAACCCAAATGGCAGTGAAAACAACATCACCAATGGATTAATCACTAAACCAATGCTAGCGAAGAATAATCCTGCAAGAATATCTTTCGTCATTTGTATACGTGAAACCAGTTTTTCGCCAACTAACTCATATGGAATAATTGCACCCATGATGAAGGCCCCAGTAACTGCGGATAAACCAACTTGGGTTGCAACATATGCAAAAATTAAACCAAGACCTAAAAGTAGAGGTAGGAAAACTTCTTGTGACAAGGCGATTTCCATCCTTTTGATTAGTAATGGCGCGATTTTGGCTCCGAGAAATATCGTTCCAAAGATAAACAATGATGATACTAGACTTACTCTCAATAGAGTAGCTGTTGAGAAGACAGTTTCGGAAACTAGACTCAAAACTATGCTTAATATGAGAATTCCCTCTATGTCATCGATGATGACTGCGGTTAGAAGTGTAGAGCCAAATCTAGTTCCAACGATCTTTTCGTTGCTGAGAAGCGCAGCTATGACACTTGTACCACTGGGAGCCAACACTGCACCCAGAATAAGCGCAGCTTGCCAAGAATAACCGAGAATAACCCCAATCCAGTACCCTAATAATACAGAGAATATGACGCCTATTGTCGTAAGAAGGAACGCTGTTTTACCAACCCTCCAAAAAGAAGAAGCGTTAAACTCTAGACCAGTAGAAAAGAGAATCAGGATCAGACCTAAAGTGGCTAACACGTTTATGGCGGAAAAGTCACTTATTAATCCTACTCCCCCTTCCCCTCCTATGAAAACACCAACAATTATTGCGCCTATTACGCTGGGTAATTTTAGTTTTTTAAAAATCTCTACGCTGATTGAGGAGGCGACGATTAACAATCCAATATCAAATAGAAGAACATAGTCCGAGTTCTCAATCATAACCTTAATTTTATCGCCATGGTATTATTAATTTTCTATTTCCCGTACGCGCAAACGGCAAGTATTTCGAAATTCTCTATAAATTAAATATCACTTTTTTATAGACGATGGCGCAAACCTTTCTGATGCCTCTTTTTCCCTTCATGTAATGCACTTTTACTAACCCTGTTTCCTCCAGCCTGCTAACCTCTTCACTTATATGAGCTTCGCTGAAATCCAGCCTTGTAGCCATCGTAGATATATCCAGTTCTTCTTCTTTCAATATTACTAAAATCTGATAACATACTTCTGATGACAACAATGCGGCGATTTTTTTTATCTCCTTTCCGTTGAGTTCTAAGATGCTCGTCAATATCCACCTTTAAAAATATTGAAATAATCCTAATATATTAGCATTTAGTTATTCAGTAAAGAGTAATGCGAATTATATCAATTATAAGAAATACTTATTAAACCCTTTAAGAAAAAAGTATTGATCTGGATGGTCCTCGACATTTACACCAACTATTGGGAACTACTCATATCATTGACACCCATGATTCTTGGAATTCTATTAACTATAATATTGGGATGGGTAATAGGAAGAATCTTAGGATATTTTATATCTCGTTTAATGACAAAATTAGGAATAGTTAAGCTATTTAGCAAAACATCTCTCGGTAAGTTTTTTGAAGGATC
>JBFYNP010000014.1:0-5980 GCA_041304325.1 Candidatus Bathyarchaeota archaeon | reverse complement strand
ATTTGTGTGTTTAACACAACAATGGAGATGAACTGAATGGATATCTGGCAATTAGGGATTCCCCTCGTAGGGATAACGATAGTTGCGCTCGCAGTCTACTCGACTTGGATGATAACCAACTCAAAAAAATCGGGTATCCCCCTTGAAGATGAGAGAACCAGCAAGATAAAAGGGAAAGCGTATCAAGCAGGCTTTTTAATCGGAGCTTATTACCTCGCAGCCCTCAACATCTACAACATCATAAACATCGAGTTTATGAAAGGAGAACAATTGGAGTCAATGCCCGTGATCAACTCAGCGCTCATAATAATGGGCATATCCGTCCTAGTCCTGAAAACGTACTGGGAGAAAAAGGAAGATATCTGAGGTTGAGTAGACTTGAGGACCCGGATTAAAGAGTTCAGGGCTAGGTACGATATGACACAGGCTGACTTGGCCCTTAAAGTCGGTGTAAGGAGGGAGACTATTGTCTTCCTCGAGAAGGGAAAATACAATCCATCCCTGAAATTAGCCCATGACATCGCTATCGCCCTAAAATCCACTATTGAGGAGCTGTTTCTCTGGGATGAGGAAAATAGCACTTAAAATGTCGGCTAAATTAGGTTTGTTATATACTGTTTTATATTTTCAATATCGTGGGGAGGAAATCCAGAATAGTATTTGCTGAAGTAACCGTAGACGTCGACATTGTCTATAAGAAGCTTCGAAATCTTATCAGCCCACTTCGTGGTTTCGGTTCTCATGTCTAATTCTACGACACCTCTCTCGCCATTCACAGTTTTACGATCGCCTTCCCATCTAATGTATGTGAAATCAGCAGTCTTCTCTTCTGGATGTCCATCTTTATTGGTTAAGGTGAATGCGATTCCCCTATCTCTAAGTAATTTGTAGGTTTCTTCGTTAAACCAGCTTTTATTTCTAAACTCGGTTGCGTAGAGTTGGTTCTTCGGGAGGGCCTCAAGTAGATCTCCCAGCGTGGCAAGGTTTTGTTTAAGGTAAGGAGGGAACTGTAATAGAAGTGGCCCGAGTTTATCTTTGAGCAGGGTTATTCGTTCAAGGAAAATATTCAGTTTCTCGGGGTTGTATTCTAGTCCAGAGGCATGAGTTATGCTTTGGGGGAATTTAGCTGCAAACTTGAAGGAGTTAGGTACCTGGTTTCTCCATGATTCTATTGTTGATTCGGATGGTATTCTGTAGAAGGTTGCATCGATCTCGACTGTGTTAAAGTGTTTAGCGTATTCTGTGAGAAAGTTTGTTGGTTTGGTGGCTTTTGGGTATAGCTTGCCAATCCAGAAAGGGTAGCTCCAACCCATTGTACCGAAGCGGGCTACTCTTCCTTCTTCTTGAAAAGAAGCCATTCCTTCTCACCTGCTTTCTTGAATCTTATTAACTCGTAATGTCCGTTAAGCCGCTCTCCTTTAACTATGAACTCAACTTTGTCATCCGTCCATTTCAAAAGGTCATAGGTACCGTGGTCCCAAATCTTTACGGTGCCAGCGCCATATTCTCCAGCGGGTATGACACCTTCGAAACCGCCGTAATCCAAGGGATGATCCTCCACCTGCACAGCTAACCGTTTTTCTCCCGGTGTCTCCGGTGGCTGCTTGGGTACTGCCCAGCTTTTCAGCACACCATCTTTCTCCAGTCTGAGGTCCCAGTGGAGGCGGCTTGCGTGATGCTCTTGGATCACAAAGCTAGAGCCAGAGGACTTGGATGCTCCGCCTATTGGCTCAGGACTCTTTGAGAAGTTCCTCTTTGTTTTGTACTCATCGAGGGTCGATGGTCTCACCTGATCTATGGTGCAGGTTTGCGGGGTTTTATCATTTCTCAATCGAAGGAAGCGTGGCGCTCTTAATCTGAAGTCTTCAGTTAGGTTCTGGTAGGCAACCTCTGCAACTAGCTTTGGCTTAAGCCATCTGGAGTCTTTTGGAATATCGGAGGCTTCAACCTGTCTTTCTGGTGTTTCGAATGGCTTGAAGGTTGATAATAGCTCCTCTAATGCTTTATCGGTGAATCCAGTACCTACTCGCCCAATATAGATGAGTTTACCATTATCATATATGCCTAGTAAGAGGGCGCCGAAGCTATTTTCCCTGTTACCAGTTCCTTGGGTGAAACCAATAACGAGGCAATCCACTGTTTTGACTGTTTTTATCTTAAGCCATTCTTTGCTTCTTGCCCCTGGTCTATAGGGGCTGTTAAGCATCTTCGCCACGATTCCTTCTAATCCTTTTAGCTTCACGGCTTCGAAATAATTTGTTCCATCCTCTTTCACATATGAGGATACAATAACATGATCTCCGTCTTTCATTGATTCTCTTAAGATAGTTTTTCTTTCAGAGAGAGGTTTTTCAGTTAACTGTTGACCATCTTTCTCGAGAATATCGAATACAATATAGGTACATGGAGTATCCTTGACTCTAAGCTCGATGTCTCCAGGTTTCGAGGCTAGCACACGTTTGGCTACAGCTGGAAAGTCAGGTCTTCCTCTCTGCATAACTATGATCTCGCCGTCGAGAACCACGTTTTTTGTAAGCTTTTTCAATTCATTGAGTTCGGGGAAGTTTTGGGTGATCTCATTATCGTTTCTGCTCAGAATGCTAAGTGTGTCTCCGACGTATGCGATGGCGCGTACACCATCCCATTTAACCTCGAAGAGCCAGTTCGGGTTGTTGAAAGGTGTTTCAAGGGGCTCAGCGAGCATGGGTTTGTACTTCATTGTCTCTTCATCTGTTGGAGAGTTTGTTCGAGTGCTTCCATGAGCTCTTTCACATCCTCCTTCTTTTCCGGTCTCTCAACTTTAATTGTCTCTCCTTTTAGTTTTTGTTTAATAAGTTTCTCAACATTTTCACGGTATGTGTCGCGATATTCGCTTATGTTAAATTCCCCTGTGAGATTTTCTAGAATCCTCTCAGCTAGCTGAAGCTCTTTAGGGCTTGGCTCTTTGAGGTCTTTTATGTCTTTTACTGTGCTTGGATCAACGATTTCATTTGGGTATCTGAGTGTTGTTAGGATGAGAGCACCTCTATACGAGTAGATGAGGACCGGGTATTCTTTAGTACGCATCGTATAGAGTCCTACTCCCGCCATCCCCTTTTTCTCAAGAACCGCTAATAGAAGACCGTATGCATCCTTGCTCTTATCTGGGCCAAGGACATAGCTGTTCTGGAAGTAGATGGGGTCTACACCCAGGTAGTGGACGAATTTGTCGATTTTGATCCTGCGATCCGACTCGGGTCGGATTGCATCAAGTTCAACCTTTGTGAATGTGACAAACTCTCCTTTCTGAACCTCATAGCCCCTGGCTACGTCACCCCACTCCACTACCTCGTCGTCGTAGGTGCATACTCGCTGATACTTTAGAGGGCATCCATCTCGCTTTCTTATGAAGTGAAAGCTGTAGCTCTGATCCCTTATCATCGTATAGAGTTTAACAGGTACATTCACGAGCCCGATACTTATTGTCCCGCTCCAGAAGCTCCGACCAGGTGGAGCTTGTTCCTCTTCACTCAAAGGGATACCCGAGTTAAAGCTTCGGAATTCTTGGACTTAACCTTTTCACAGCATGTTAGAGGTCTCCCCGAATTTCTCCCAGGGATCTTTTCTTTGCGAGATTTTCTCGAGGGTAAAGTAGCTTGGATTGAGTTTTTCAAGCTCACCCCAGTCTAGAGGGGTTGATACGGTTGCTGTTGGAGTTGCCCTTAAGCTGTATGGGCATACCATTGTTCTTCCACGCCCATTCTGAGGATAATCTAAATAGATAGTTCCCGGCTTTTTTTGTCCTTTCTCAGATGAAACGATTCCGGTTTCCTTTGATAATTCAACGCCGATCTCGTGAGCGAAAGCGCGGGTTTCGTTAAACGTGTTTCTTCTATCTACTGGGGTGAGAATATGAAGCCCTCTTTTTCCTGAAGTTTTCACCCACCCAGTTAAGCCTTGAATTCTAAGTTTATCCTTAATATTATACGCGGTTTTTACCGCCTCTTCAATTCCGGCGGGAAATTGGGGGTCAAGATCGAATACTATCATGTCGGGATTATCCGGTTTATCGATCTTGGAGAGGGGGATATGCAGCTCCAGTGAAGCTATGTTAGCTAACCAGAGCAGGGTATCGAGGTCATTGCAAACAATATAGTCGAGTTCCCGTTTCGCTGATTCAGAGTAACTAGGGCTCAGCTTAACCCATTCAGGTACTCCCTGTGGCGCATCTTTCCCGTAGAACCCCTCTGCTTCAACACCGTCTGGAAACCTGTTCACCATCAATGCTCGTCCCTCGAGAAAAGGCAGGATTTTAGGAGCTATCTGAATGTAATATTTTATCACATCAAGTTTTCTTACACCTGTTGCGGGGTAGAGAACTTTATTCAGGTTTGTGAATCGGACTCTTGTGAGCCTATCCATTGAACGTATTCAATGTAGAGCAACTTAAAAAATCGGGTGATACGATTGTTAAAATATTTTGTCAATATATACGAAATTTAATGAACTAATACGAACCGCAAGTACGGTAATGCATTTTATTCAGTTCCATGTTAGTTGACCTCTGCAAATCGAGTGGTAGCTTGATGGATACACTGACTTTTTCTGTGTCGGATAAAGGGATTCTAGCACTGATCATTTTTGCATTTGTTTTAGCTCTGATAATTATCCGCAGAATAGGGAATCTGGAGTTCCCCATCTGGTCAGCTATGATGATCGGGTCTGCCCTTATGATTCTCTCGGGGGTGATCGATGTATCAGATGCTTACAAGGCGATCGATTTCGATGTAATATTCTTCCTTATAGGCATGTTCAGCATAGTCGCGGGTATCGAAAAGTCAGGTCTGCTCGGTTACATGATGTACAAGATTCTTTCCCCCATTAAGAACCTTAGATCTCTGCTCATCTTGTTTGTCTTCGTCATGGGTTTCCTTTCTGCGCTAACTGTGAATGATACGATGGCTGTGGTGGGTACACTTATCGCGATTACTATTGCTAAACAGATGCTGCTGCCCTTGGATGTTCTTTTGATTGCTTTAGCGTTCTCCATCACCATCGGCAGCGTGATGACTCCCATAGGGAATCCTCAGAACATGCTTATCGCAAGTCAATCAGGTATAAGCGCCCCGTTTCTCAGCTTTATGAAGGTTTTAGGTATCCCCACTTTGATCAATCTCGCGATTGTTGCGGTTTATCTATGGTTTATCTTGAAGAGAAATGGAAAGGGGTTAGATGGAAGAAAAATGGTTGTGATCGAGGAGGAACATATCACGGATAATGGTCTTGCAAGGATCTCAGGATCTTGCCTCGTTATGGTGGTTGGAGGGTTCCTTCTAAACGATTTAACAGGTCTAGTTGGTTTACCTCACACAGAGCATCTGGGAATAATCGCGTTCCTCGCCGCAGTTCCACTATATACGTTCTCTCGGGATAAACGAGATTTGTTGCGTCAGGTGGACTGGAGCAGCATAGTCTTCTTCCTAACTATGTTTATGGTTATGGAGGGCCTCTGGCTGTCAGGTGCGGCGAGTATCTTCATAAACCTCATTCCCGCGCCAAATCCGTTAGATCGAGGCTCAACAATCGTCAACATTATGTTGTTAAGCACGACACTGAGCCAGATTTTCAGTAACGTTCCGTTTGTTAAACTCTACATTGACGTCTTAAAGAATCTTGGATTCAACGGAGCACACCAGTACGCATGGTTCGCCCTTGCATCGGGGTCAACTATAGCAGGTAACCTAACGATTATGGGTGCGGCGAGCAACGTCATCATTATAGAGGCAGCGGAAAATAGGGTTGGGCAATCATTCAGTTTTCTGTTGTTTTTAAAGAATGGTTTGATCATTACAGCGTTAAACATCGTTGTGTATACGGTTTGGATCTATTTTTTTGGGTAAAGCGATGCAGAAACCCGTAACTACAACTAATTTAATAACCGTAACAGAGTAATAGCGTCGATCACTTTGGATGCAATTCAAGCCATACTTGGAAGAAGAAG
>JBFYNP010000013.1:0-13588 GCA_041304325.1 Candidatus Bathyarchaeota archaeon | reverse complement strand
ATTTGTTGGCGGCTTTTCCTGATGAGAGTTTCGTGATGTTGTTCGGTGAGGCTGTTTTGTTGAGGGATAGGAATGTGATGATGAGGGAGTTTGAGGTTTTGGTGAATTATGTGTTGGGTGTAATGGGTGGGTTTAGTATTGATGGGTGGAAAGTTAGATCAGGTTTAGAGATGGAATGATTGAATGGGTTTGAGACAATAATCTTATTATCACCTCCGTCTGATACGCTCGCGGTGAAGGAAACGCGCGAATCTTGGACGAATCGATTCACGGAACTGGAATAACCTGGACCAACATGAGTTACTGGATCGAGCCCACACGACGTGTAAAGGAAAAATTTCTCAAGATTATATTGTACCGTGGTTAAGTCAAGGTTGTGTAGCAACTTGCTCGAGGATAAAAAAGTTCAGGAGTTAAGAAGTCTACTTAAGGATAGTAAGAGGAAAACCTTTGACTTCTCTAAAACTCATCAAAACCTAGGATTACCTCCACCAGCGACGGAAAAACCTTCGAAACCGAATCAGCAATTAATTGAACTTACAAAAGTCGGGGAGTGGAACATTACTAAAATTGACTTAGCGAAAGCAATAGCGGGGAGAACTAGTGTTAGAAACTATTCATTTAAACCACTAACCATGGATGAGCTATCATTTCTCCTCTGGGCGACACAGGGAGTTAGATCCGGGTCGAGTAAAGGTCGAGTTTTCAGAGTAGTACCTTCAGCAGGTTGCCGTCACTCGTTTGAAACTTATTTAGCTATACTTAACGTGGAAGGCGTTGAGCAGGGAATATACCGATATCTTCCTCTAACCCACAAAATCGTCCACGAGGTTAAGGTATCAGACCTTAGGAAAAAGGTAGCAGATGGTGCATTTAATCAGCGATTTGTTGGTGAGGCATCGGTGGTTTTCATCTGGACAACTTTACCTTATAGAATGGAGTGGAGATATGGGGCGGTGGCTCACAAAGTTATTGCTCTAGATGCAGGTCATGTATGTCAAAATCTCTATTTGGCCTGTGAAGCAATAGGTGCTGGTACATGTGCCATCGCGGCTTATGATCAGGAAGAAATGGATAAGTTACTTGAGATAGATGGAGAAGATGAATTCACGGTGTACCTTGCATCTGTTGGAAAATTGCTCTAAGAATATTAATACGGACTAGGCTTTTTTTTATTTAATATCTCATCCCTTTTTAATTAATAAAAAGTCATCGCGTGCGCGGTTATTCTGGTGGAAACCGTTAATTTTATTATTTCTTCTTCCTTTTGCTTACAAGCATATCCCGCGCTTTCATCACGATATGTTCGGCGCTTAAACCGAAGAACTTCATTAACTCCCATGGCTCGCCTGATTCACCGAAAGTGTCGTTTATCCCCATCATATCGAAAACGACAGGCATTCCCACGATGCCAAGGTCCATCGCGATCGCAGCTGCGACCCTATTACCCATGCCACCGACCTGATGCTCTTCAATGGAAAGTACAGCTCCGGTTTCTTTCGCGGCGCGCACAACCGCATCCTTGTCTAGCGGCTTGATGGTGTGCATATTGATAACACGCGCCTCGACACCAAACTCCTTCTTCAGGATATACGCAGCACGCATCGCCTCGCATAACTCAGGGCCACAAGAGATTAACGTGATATCTTCATTCTCAGACTTGTATTCTGAGGCAAGCGTCGTCTCAAAGGCGTCCGCGAAATTATCTTTCTCTCCCCTAAATCGGACCACATTCGCTTTACCGTGCACAAACGGCGTCTTCTCATTGGTAACGATCGGCGTCGATTCTCTTGCGAACCTCACATACTTGGGCCCTTTATACCTGAATAACAGCTCATCACATGCCCGCTCAACCTCAATAGAATCACAAGGTGCAACGACGGTGATTCCAGGCAGTGCGCATACCGTGTAAAACTCCTCAAGCGCCTGATGCGTTGCACCATCAGGCCCAACAGAGATGCCTCCATGGGCACCCGCGATGAACACATTGAATCCGCCATAGCAGACGGTTGTCCGCAGCTGGTCGAGGTTCCTCATTGAAGCGAATACACCGTATGTGCCGAACACAGGGAGCTTCCCCTCCTTCGCGAGCCCTGCAGCAACAGATGTAGTACTCTGCTCCGCAATCCCCATACTGAGGAACCTGTCCTTCCTTTCAGGGTGCTTTTCATAGAAATCGCTTATCTTTATCGAGCCAGAGATATCACATCCGAGAGGAACTACCCTCTCGTCCCCGCCCTTTTTATCGAGGATTCGTCCAAACCCGTGCCTGGTCGGCTCCATTCTAATCCTCATCGTAGACTGAACATTCCACCAATAGTCCCTGCTGAACTTTGGCATCGAAGACGACACCTGCTCGTCAACCTTATCTTGGAACTTCTTCGCGATGCCTAACAGACTCTCTACAGGCAAATCAGAAAATCCAAGCTCCTTGAGAGCTTTATCCAGCTCCTCCCGATTAGGGGCCCTGCCATGCCAGCCAGCGATATTTTCCATGAAGCTAACACCCTTCCCTTTGATAGTGTTAGCGATGATCGCGACCGGTTTGCCTTTGACTTTCGATGCTTCTTCGAAGCCTCGTAGGATGTCTTCCATGTTATGACCATCGATTACAATCACATGCCATCCAAAAGATCTGTATTTCTCTGAGATAGGATCAATCTCCATAACACAGCACACCTCACCGTCTATCTGGAGATTGTTCTTGTCGATTATCGCGATGAGATTATCGAGCTTGTAATGAGTTGCCTCCATCGCAGCCTCCCAAACCTGTCCCTCCTGCTGCTCGCCATCTCCCATTATACAGTAGACTCTGTAATCCCTCTTGTCAAGCTTACCAGCAAGCGCCATGCCAACAGAAATGGATAGGCCCTGTCCAAGAGACCCGGTAGATGCTTCGATGCCATCCAATTTCAACCAATGAGGGTGGCCTTGGAATGGGCTGCTGAGCTTACGTAGAGTCATCACATCTTCGATGTCGAAGTAACCCGACATACCGAGACTCACATACAAAGTAGGCGCTTTGTGTCCTGCTGAGAAGAGTATCCTGTCTCTATCTTTCCAGAAGGGATCCTTCGGATCATGCTTCGCGACATTCAAATATAACGCAGCCGCGATGTCCATCACCGAAAGAGTACCGCCTGAATGGCCGGACTTTGCAGCAGTCAGCGCGATTAAATTGTATGCACGCATCTTGCCTGCGATGGTTTTCAGTTCAGCCACGGATAGTTTTTTCAATTCCTTACCGGTCTTTGAATCCATGATCGGCATGAAAATCACTCCTTTTCTAGTAACTTTACTGGTTATAAGCTAATTGCATCTAGTTTTAAGATGTTTGCACAAAGGAATCTGCTGAAATTTGATATTGTTCTTTAATTCATTAACATAATTTGAAACATCTTACAATTTATCTCAAATGGAGTTCACTTCTCGGAAACAGAATTTTCTTAGATTGTATAAAAAGTTGGTAATTTTAAGATCCTTTTTTCAGGTAAACCCTTGGGGGTTAGTATTTACTCACGATTTATTCCCGTAATCGCGAAAATACTTTTAAAACTCTCACGGTTTTGAATACCAATTGGATGAGTTCACATGGTAAAAATTTCAGAGAGAACCCTCAACTTAGGTACTGAGAACGCATTCGTGGTCCTCCAGGAAGTTAACGAGTTATTAGCCAAGGGTAAAGATGTCATTAACTTCTGCATAGGCCAGCCAGATTTCGATACGCCTGCATACATCAAACAGGCGGCCATAAAATCCCTTGAGAAGGGGATGACCGGATATACAGCTTCTGCGGGTATCCCTGACCTCAGAAAGGCAGCCGCCAAATATCTTTCCGAATCCAGAAACATTGAAGTCAAACCCGAGTCGG
This sequence comes from Candidatus Bathyarchaeota archaeon, assembly GCA_041304325.1. GTDB lineage: Archaea > Thermoproteota > Bathyarchaeia > TCS64 > TCS64 > UBA8941. The sequence continues at coordinate 9,717 of JBFYNP010000013.1, read as the reverse complement.
TAGTTGTCGCCAACGGCGCGAAACCGTTCATCGGGTACTCAATATTATCGACCACTGATCATGGGAAAGGTCACGAGGTCCTTTACCCTAACCCTGGGTTCCCCATCTATGAGTCACTGATCAAAGAATACGGGGCAGTTCCTGTTCCCCTACCTCTTTTAGAAAGAAAAAGCTACGCTTTCGATATCGATTACATGGAGAGCAAAATCAACCAGAAAACGAGGCTCCTTATTCTGAATTCACCACATAATCCGACTGGTGGAGTCTTGAGTAGGCAGAACCTTGAGGAGATATCGGAGGTCGTTAAGAAATATGATGATCTCTGGGTCTACTCAGATGAACCCTACAGTCGTATGGCTCAACATGGAGAATTCGCCAGCATCGCTTCGATCCCTGGGATGCAGGAGAGAACCATCATAGTAGATGGAGTCTCCAAGACCTACGCTATGACCGGATGGAGGATCGGCTACGCCTCAAACATGAAGCTAGCACCACACCTAGCAACATGGATCACAAACACCGACTCATGCGCCGCTCACCCAAATCAATATGCAGCCGTGGCAGCGTTAACCGGACCCCAAGACGAGTCCCATAAGATGATGAAAAGCTACGACAAACGACGAGACATCATCGTCCAAGGCCTCAACAGCATCCAGGGAATCAACTGCCTTAAACCTAGAGGTGCCTTCTATGCATGGCCTAACGTAACGGATGCGTGTAAGCTAGTCGGCGTACCCAACTCAGAGGTGCTTAGAAAGCGGCTCCTCGATGAAGCTGGAGTAGCAGTCCTCTCAGACATACATTTCGGACACCGGAACCCGGGCGAGGGAGAGCACATAAGATTCTCCTTTGCTACATCAGAGGAGAATATCCGGAAAGGACTTGAAAGAATCAGACAATTCATAGAGAAAAACAAAGTCTGAACAACTAGTACATAATCGATCACGATAACTATTTCTGCAACCCTCTAAATCAAAGCAATTCTAACCTTACTAGTACAATCTCGTATACGCGATTATAGGGCTAAGGTTAGAGGAGAATGTTCGGTAGAGGTAACGCGCAGAGTAATTAAGCAAAAGGATTCAAATGCACGCGATTAGAACACCTGTTCTAAAGCTTGACATTATAAAAAGGCGTGCAGAATAGTTATCAGATGAATTTATGAACCAATCAATAATCGTTGGGCTAGTACTTTTAGCAATAATAATACCGACAAGCATCTACGCTCTACAGAACCATGTAACGAACTCAAACGATGATCCGAATGCTTTGGCGCTCCAATACATCAAAGGAGCTCCCACATTCACCTTTGATGGTTTACCTTCAACACTTCGAGTGGTAAACATAGTCTATTTGAAGAGTTATCCTCCACAATACCTCGTAACTTTAGAATTCAACTGCCTCAACAAAGGATATGGAGACAGGACCGGTACACTACTATCTCCGGTCATCACCGGTCACACCGCTGTCGTAGCCATCAAGGACGGCAAAATATTTCAGGCAACGATAGATGACATCTGGGACGAGCTGAATCAGAACCCTATTCCACAGACCTCAGAAATTATTCAGCGCATCGCCTATAGGTGGCTCTTATCATCACCCACCTTCAAGTTCGATGGACTAGAAAACACAATTACACTCGTGGATATCTGGCAGGCGATGACTCTAGTCGCACCAAGTTTCTGGCAGGTCACTTTCGAGTTCGACTCAACGCATGCAGGTTATGGTAACCGCACTGGCAAGATTCTAGCCCAGGTAATAACCCATCACAGCATCAGAATCCATGTTACTGAAGGTAAAGTCACCCTGGCGATAATCGATGAGAAGTGGGATGAACTTAAACAGAGCATGCTTCCAAGCACACATACTATTGAGGAAGCAAAAAACGTCGCTCTGGAATGGCTTAACGCCTGCCCCACATTCAAGTTCGATGGAGTCCCAGAGACCGTGAAACTTCAACGGATCGATACACTTCGTATGCTGAACGCTTATGCAGTATACATTGAGTTTGTCTGTCAGTATCCTGGATATGGCGACCGAACCGGCCACACTACACTCGGTCCAAGCCAACGACATATAATAAAGATAACAGTTGTCGAAGGCAAAGTCACAGGCGCTATTATTGATGAGATCTGGAACGAATTTACACAGAAACTAATTTAACTCGACGAAGCGAGAGAAGGCTAGTCCTAGCTTTCATTCTGATAGAGTTCTTTTTAGACTGTTTATACGCGAATGAGTGATAAGGTATTATATAATGCAGGCCAAATTTTAACATTAAACAAATCGCACGCGCAAACCGTACACAATTATATCAAAATCATTTTTCACTTTTTAAATATGCTTTTATGATTTTATTATTGTTTAAATCATGAATTGTTGTGCCGCTACAGAAATATTTTACATTTTTAGTATTTCTGGCATCTTTCAAAACCGATGCACCGCATAATGGGCAAGATACTCCCTCGACGTCTTGATAAATTCGTTTAAAGGACATACCATATGATTTAACAAGAAAAATGTATATAAATCTAATGCTCCATTAAATAACGAGTTAATTTCATTTTTATATTAGCATCACCGAACATTTAACGTGATGTGATTTGAAGAACGATATCCACTACTTTGAAGAATCAAAGATAGAGAACACAGATCTCCTGCTGGAAATAGTCAAACAGAAGGCCCTGAGTAAAGGCGTAAAACACGTCGTAGTCGCGTCAACAAGAGGCGAGACTGGGGTTAAAGCCGCTAAATATTTCAAAGATTCTGGTATCAAAGTCACAGTTGTAACTCACCAGGTTGGCCCGTCCGGCCCTGAACTTTTACCGGAAAACGAAGCGATGATTAAAAGCCTCGGTGGAGTGATTGTAACATGCACCCATGCCTTCGGAGGGGTATCCAACAGTTTAAACCGAACCCCACCAACGGATCCCGGTAAACCGAGGCCGGAGCCTTACTGGCCATCCTATGTTCCATCAACAGGCGACCTGATAGCTAATGTTCTACGAATTTTCTCACAGGGAATGAAAGTGTGTTTTGAGATAGTGGTAATGGCAGCTGACGCTGGCGCGGTTCCTGTCGGTGAACGGGTGATCGCTATCGGAGGCCAGGGAAGATGGTCGGACACAGCCATCGTCATTAAAGCCGCTAACTCTACCAGCTTCTTTAATCTCGACGTAGAGGAGATACTAGCGAAGCCAATATCAAAGAGAGTTCCCCGAAAGGATTAGTATTTATTATCGATAAAAATCTTTATATCATTTACAAGACTGATAAGCGCGGTCGTCTACAGGTGGAGAAGTCCTTTTGTAAGACAAGTATAGTCTAATTGTTTTTGAATTTAGGAGTAACCGGTGTATATGAACGGGAAAGTGTTTTAAACAGTAACTTCATAATGATTTTAATGGTAACAAAAATGAAAGTAGCTATTCTCGGTTCAGGTGGTGGCGGGTGTGCTGCCGCCTTCGATTTCGCTACACACGGCCACGAAGTTAACTTATTCGACTTCCCAGAGTTTAAAGACAATATAACCGCAGCAACGAAGAATGGCGGAATAACAGCTGAGGGAGATATCAAAGGATTTGGTAAACTTAGCTACGCAGGTCACGATATTAAGAAAGCACTAGAAAACGTTAATCTTGTTGTTGCTGTTGGACCCGCATACAGCACAAGACCCTTCGCTGAAGCCTGTAAACCGCACATCAAAAAAGGAATGACTGTTATCGTTTGCCCGAGCAGTTGCGGAGGCAGCATAGAGTTCAAGAACGGAATTGGAAAAACGGTTAGAGATGAGGATATTGTTGTCGCGGAGACTAATACCCTACCTTACGCAGTTCGTGTAATCGAGCCAGCGAAAGTCCACGTCTACCTCAAGCTCCGGGGAGGGCTGTTCCTTGCAACGGTCCCGGCTAAGAACACGGGAAAAGTGCTCGGAATGGTGAAAGATGTCTATCCTGATATAAAGCAAGCTAAGAACATAATGCAGACCACCCTTCAGAACGGGAACCCAATAATTCACCCCGCCATTAGCTTATGTAACGTAGGTCTCATCGAACGTACCCATGGAGATTTCTACTTCTACGAGGACGGAGTTACACCCGCAGTGGGAAGACTTGTTGAAGCTGTAGATAAGGAGCGCGTCGCTATCGCTAGGAGGCTCGGTGTAAATGTGCTTCCAGACCCCGAACTAGGTATGATTCAAGGCTACCAGATGGAGAACAACTACAACACAAGCTATTCAAAAGCCCCCGGCTATAAGGGAATTAAAGCTCAAAGCAGCTTAGATTACAGATACTTCAACGAAGATGTAGGCTACGGCCTTATCTTCATGAGCAGGTTAGGCGCCCAAATAGGTGTACCTACACCACATATGGACTCGATAATCACCCTGGTCTCGACTCTTATGCAGAGAGATTACAGAAAGGAGCAGAAGCGCACAATGGACACACTTGGATTAGGGGGAAAGAGCGCAGAGGAACTGGATAAATTACTAGCGTAATTGGAGCGAAGGTGTGAGTATAGACTAAGTTTTCCACCTAAGTCGACGGGATGATGAAGCGTTCTGCGAGCCTGAGGTTGTAATCGAAGGTATCTGGTGTGAACCCAGTTAAGACAGCAACCATGTTATGCTTTGGGAAAACCATGATGAACTGTCCTTTGTATCCTAAAGCGGTGTACCAGCCATCATCGTCGATCCACCATTGGTAGCCATACCCATCCAGCAGGTTAGCGTCTAATCTATGTTTCGTCGCTTCCTGAACCCAGTTTGAGGGGACTACTTGTTTTTCCTCCCAAACCCCCGACTTTAGGTACAGGTACCCGATCTTCGCCATGTCTATGGGCTGAAGCTTAAGGTTCGCGTATCCCCAGTTTCGCCCCTGTGGGTCTACATCCCACTCATAATCAGTTATTCCTAGAGGTTTGAAGAGCTTCTCCTTTGCGTATGCCGCTGCACTCATACCTGTCTTCTCTGTGATTATGCAGCTAAGCATGTGACTTACTGCGTCGGTGTATTCGAATCGGATGCCTGGTTCAAAGATCTTAGGGCGAGATAACGCGTACTGGAGCGGATCAGAGGCCGCGAGCATCTCATTCAAACCCTCGAAGTTATATAGCCAATCATCCCCCGGTAGTCCCGCGCTCATAGTGAGAAGATTCTCCAGGGTTACCTCTGCCATCCATGGCTCCATTGCTTCTTTAGGGAGTAGATCTGGGAGCTTCTCGTTAACTCCTTTGATCTTGCCTTCTCCTACAGCTATCCCTATTAGGGTGCCAACCACGCTTTTTGTACAGCTATATAATTGATGTTTTTCTCCTCTCGCAAACCCATTAAAGTAATCCTCGATGACAACGTAGCCGTCCTTTACAACTAAACAGCTTTGAGTCAATCTGCCGCTTGACTTTATGTCATCCCTCATTCTGGATAACACTTCGGTTTTGAGGCCTGCTTCACTGGGTTCAGCTTTCCTCCAACCCTGTGTTGACCAGTATGGGGGCAGGTCGTTACGCGCTTGCGGTTGCATTAGGTACGCGACTACTCCAATCATCCCTACGATAACTAAGACGAGAAAAATCCTGCCGAAGTTCATTCGATCATCTACTTAGTGAATTAAAACCGTAATAATTCTTCCTAAACATCAATGCTGAATTATTAAGAAGCATTTTCACATAATCATCAATAAAATAGAGTTCGTGAGAAGGAAAACTACGTTACAGATGTACTGGTGATCCTTAATGTTTATCTAAAATAACCCAAACATAATCCTTGATGGTATCTCGCCGAATCCTAATACCAGCTGTAACCATACTCATTCTATCCGCAATCATAGTTATACTCCAGACTAACCTGAAAAACCCAAATGAAATACCAGTATTACCTTCAAGAATAAGCAAAATACCCTCAGACCTACCAAAGATCACCCCGGTACAGGATTTGAATCCCCCGAAATCCTACTCAAGCGAATATAATGACCCTGTACCCGTGCCCGGAAAAGTGAATACACCTGGAGGAGAAGACTCTGCTTTCATAACCCCCGATGGAGAGACCCTCTACTTTTTCTTCACACCAGATGTCAGAGTCCCTGTTGAGAAACAGGTCGTCGACCAGGTGACCGGAATATATGTGTCAAAGAAACTCAACAACGAGTGGCAGGAGCCTGAAAGGCTTATCCTGCAGGATCCTGGGAAACTGGCGCTCGATGGAGCTGAATACGTACGAGGGAACACCATATACTTCTGCAGCGCCAGGGAAGGTTACACTGGTATTCACTGGTTCAAAGCAGAGTACCTAAATGGAAAATGGTGCAACTGGGTTAACGCAGACAAGGAGCTTAAAAAAGAGGAATACTCTGTCGGGGAACTGCACATCACTCCAAATAACGATGAACTTTACTTTCACTCAGAAAAGCCCGGAGGTCAAGGCGGCTACGACATCTGGGTTTCAACTAGAGTCAACGGTGAATGGGGTGAACCTACCAACCTGTCCGCTGTTAATACCGCTGGATCTGAAGGTTGGCCTTTCGTCACGGAGGATGGCGGGGAGCTTTGGTTCTCGAAGGATTACGGGATTTGGAGGTCATTGAGGAAAAGCGGTGAATGGCTAGCACCAGAAAGGATCTTCTTCCCCCTGGCAGGTGAACCGAGCATGGATAGCTATGGGAACCTATACTTCACCCACCACTTCTATAGAGACAACGTGATGCTTGAAGCAGACATCTATGTTGCAGAAAGGAAACATTCTTGAAAGATTAGTAACAAGATTTGACCGGTCAGCAATAACTAAAGAACGACTCTGATTCTTTCACAAACGCTGCAAACAGTTTTCAACATCGCTCCCTTACGCATTCAAAAATCAAGTCGTGCACACAATGAAAATACGACAAATCTTAATATCAACAAACACCCCCGTCCCATACTATCATAGGCAGGACACGTTTTATGAATGAAACACCCGTCACGCCCCAACAGAGAAGGAACTACTACTTCATTATCTTCTCCGTCATCTCAATGCAGATAACCGCCTCAACCATCTACATGGTCTTCCCTCTCTTCTTCACCTCGATCGGCTTAAACAAAGGTGAGAGCGGCCTGCTAATCTCCATCGGAACCTTCGCCGGAATAATAAGCAGCATCGCAGCCGGTATCCTCTCCAACAGGTACGGACGGAAACAAATACTCTTTCTCGGAACGCTGCTATACACGGTCGTCTTCTTCATCTTCGCCTACAGCCCACACGACTTCAACCTCTACATGGTTCTCCGGTTCATCGAGGGCTTTGGGTTCACAGTCATGCCCGTTATGGTGACCACCATGGCGGCTGACATCTTTCCCTCATACGAAAGAGGCAAAGCAATGGGACTATTCAGCGCTGCAGGAGGAATAGGCGCCCTAATTGGCCCTCTCCTATCCCCGCTTCTAATAAGCGGAAACAATTACACTTTCTACTTCCTGTTCTCAGGTGGATTCGTAGCAATCAGCGCTGTAGCTATGCTGTTTCTCGTCAAGGAAACATTATCAAAGGAGAGCATGCAGTCTGAGCGAAACACGGCTAAAGGCTTCAAAATAGATCTTCCAGGCTTTCTAAGGTCCGTTAAGAGCCTCGGAGCTGTCTTCGGCTTCCTCCTGCTAGCTAACGTCATATACAGGACAGGCCTCACGATGATTGAACCCTTCATGAGCCTCTTCATGAGGGAGATCATTCACATCGACTTATCTCAGATGAGCTATATCTTCGCAATAAGAGCAATAGTCCAGATAATTTTCTCTCCATTAGCTGGCATCCTTGTGGATAGATCCGGTAGGAAAGTCGCTGTCCTACTCGGAGTCGTCATGTCCATCGTAACCCTCATAGGATACTCTTACGCCGACAGCTTCCTTTGGATGGTCGCCCTTAACATCTTAAATGGAATGACATGGGGCCTCATGATGACCGCAACGAATACGTTAGTAGCAGACCTCCTCAGCCCCGAGATGCGTGGATTCGGGTTAGGGCTCTCATCTTCAATCCAGATGCAGAGCTCAACTCTTGGATCTCTCTACAGCGGCTTCCTAATCGATACTTACGGATACAATTTCGTATTCTATCTGGCTGCAGTGTTCTGCGTAGTGACATTCATTATTATACAGATATTCGTCCCAGATCCACACCGTCAAGCGAGTCTAAAAAAAGATACACACGATTGAGTAGAGTTAATTTTATATGGTGATATCTGAAGTTAAAATTAGGTGATTAATTGAATATCGTTAGTTTACTTATTCAAATTGTTATAGGTATGATCGTCTCTGCACCGGCTCTCTGGATTGTTGGTAAATGGAGAGTGGGTCCTGAGAAAGCAAAATTCACGGATGCGCTATGGATTTCAGCTCTCGGCACCATCGTGAACGTTGTGATTGGATCATTAAATGGCGGAGGAATAGGATCAATAATACAATTCGTAATCTATCTATATCTAATCAAAAAATATTATGAAACAGATTGGATTAACTCATTAATAATATCAATTATAGCGACAGTACTGGTGTTAGTCGTATTAACTGTACTGGCTATTGTAGGAATAGCCATTCTTAACTAGTTTTAGAGTAACATTTCTCTATTTTTTAACAGCGCTAGAAGGTAAATGATTTGATTACACCGAAAACCTAACGTATGATAATTAACTAAATTTTTTAACTATTACAGTCTAAACAACGCGCACACGAGTTTTTAAGGTAACACATACCCAGAATAATTGTTTTAACTGAATCATAGGAAGGCGAGTAGAATAACAGATAATCTCTTTATGAGCCTAAATAAAAAACTCAGACAATTCAATAAGAAGTTATTCGTAGTTGGGCTCCTTAGCTTAACCTGGTATCTCCTAAGATCAGGAGCCAAACCTTCACGCACCAGTTACCCCTGTCAACAAGCTGCAAAAACAACAACCGACATCTGGCTAACAACCTTCATCTTTCCCATCATTGCCTCCGTGCAAAGCAAAAAATTAGAGTTCAAAAAGCGAATTCCTACGGGTGCAATCGTTTTAGCTATAATAATCGTGGCTCTAGTCTCCTATTCGATATTGAACTCACGGAACTCCATTTCACCGATCGATGGTGATAAGGAACCGAAAGATAATTCAACGGTGGTAATCTTCCCCTTGAAAGGCTGGACCGCAGTACAAAGTCCAGCTTCGAACATCTACGCTGTCAACGGAACAACAGGCAACAACGGTGGCTTAGAGGCTCTAATCGATCTAATGGGGTCACATGGACTCCCACTTTACAAATCACAAAACAGAGCGAAAAACAGTGGACCCGAAGGATTGATCGACGGGAATGACATTGTACTAATCAAGGTTAACTGTCAATGGGATCAGAGAGGCGGAACAAATACCGATTTACTCAGAAAAATCGTTGAAGCCATCATAAAACACCCAGATGGATTCAACGGGGAGATAGTAATAGCTGACAATGGTCAGGCTCAATATGGTTCAAGTGGAAGCGGCGGGAGCCTCAACTGGGCTCAGAGCAATGCCGAAGATCATACACAGTCGGTGCAGAAAGTAGTGGATTTCCTATCAAGTAATGTAAAGATCTCAACTTACCTCTGGGACACCATTACTACAACGAGAGTAAGAGAATACTCAGAAGCTGACACAACGGACGGATATATAGTGAACGAGACCAGAGACCCTGATACAGGAGTAATGGTTTCCTATCCAAAATTCAAGACAAAATACG
>JBFYNP010000012.1:0-4979 GCA_041304325.1 Candidatus Bathyarchaeota archaeon | reverse complement strand
GTTTTCCCCTTTATAATGGGTCATTAGGAGCTCTAAATCGTCTCCTGCGTTGAAGACAAAGAAGCTGTTGATGATACCGCTGTTTTGAGCTTTCTTCATCATTTTATTAGCTATATCTATTAGAGGTTTTGCGACCACGGAGTGTCCTGCGACGCTCCCGATGTCTGCTTTTATTAGAGAAACGGTGGTTTTAACCATCTCATATACCTGAATTACTATTACGAGCGCCTTATTTAATAATTTAATAACAAGACTAATCGCTTTTTCTAGATTAGATGCCGCAGGGTTTTATATCAATTACAGGGCTTCCCTTTAATGCGTCAAGACCTCGGACAGTGAGCCTATTTTCATCAATTTTAAGGAGGTCTACCGCGGTAAGCCCTATAGGGTTAGGCCGACTCGGGCTATGACTCGCAAACACTCCACATGGCTCAGTAGCGCCGTGACGGCGAGGTACGACCCTAAGGACGCTACGGTGATGAAGATCATCTCGTTCATGGAACCAGTATAGGATCCAGAGTCGTGAATACTCCTCAAGCCGAAAGATCCCAGCGGCGTACTCAGGATAGATCTGAATAATTGATTCGTCGCCCACCACGCTTTCTACGACGCCTATGAACTGTACCTCACCAGCCATATGTGAGATCCTCGATCTAGGTGTCTTAAGAGTGCTTCTCACGCCTTATCGAGGGTTTCTTAAGCCTCACCTCTATTGATCTTCCGATAGTACCTTGGGTAAAGTCTCGATAGTAAAGAGTCCACATCCTCCAAAGAACGTCGAAGTTCAGGTAATGGTGAAGAGGGTTATTGACTTCGTCGGGGGAATAGAGAGCGTCGTAAGTAAGGGTGATACTGTCGCTTTGAAACCGAATGTAGTGACGGGCGAATCTGTGAAACGTGGAGTCATTACGGATATACGAGTTATTGAGGCAATGATTAGACTCTGTTATGAAGCCGGTGCATCTAAGGTTAAAGTTGTAGAGGGCTCAGGTTACTTCACTTCAACTAGCGAGGCTTTAATGAATAGTGGGGTTAAGACTGCAGCTGAAGCTCTTTGTGCCGAAGTCGTTGACGTTGACAAGGACGAGCTTGTCGAGGTTAAACTCATAGATTCTCTGATCATCGAGAAGATAAATGTCTCTAAGGCGTTCATGGATGCAGATGTTAGAATCAATCTTCCTGTGATGAAGACCCATGACCAGCTTCTCGTTACCCTCGGCATTAAGAACCTCAAGGGGGTAATTCCGAAGTCATTGAAGAGGACTTTCCATAAAATCGGTGTCGTGAAGGCGATAGTTGATCTGAGTAGGGCTGTGCCAGTCGACCTCACTGTACTTGATGCTATCAACGCCATGGAGGGCCTTGGCCCCAGCTTCGGTGAGATCGTTCCTCTCAATACTTTGATGGCCTCGAAGGATATCTGGAGCCTTGACCTTGCTGCGAGCCGTGTCATGGGCTTTGAGTTGGAGGAACTAGACTATCTTATTGAGGGGAAAAAGCGCGGCCTCCTTGACCCGATGAATCTTGAGATTGTCGGTGAGTCAATTGAGAAGGTGGTCAGGAAGTTTAAGCGGCCGCCTACAAACCTAGAGTTTGGGGACGGCATCACCATCATTAGCGATGGTGCCTGTAGCGCTTGCAGAGGAACAATCCATAGTGTAGTTTATGACCTTGAGCAGATGAAACGCATGGGCGAGATTAGGGATCTCGTCATAATCGTTGGTGCGAACGCGAAAGTACCGGTGGGATTAAAAAACCTTCCATTAGTGATGGGGACTTGTCTGAAGGCTCAAGAAGGAAAAGGATGCTATGTGATTGGTTGTCCTCCTAACAACGATCAGATGCTCACTGCAATTAAGAAGGTCTGTAACCTCGCTTGAGCAGTGAAAAACTGGGATCTTCGTTATCCGAGAAACTCTGCTACTTGATCTACGGTAAGGCGTGGTGGGCCTTTCTTACCTATCATTTTCTCGGAGGGGTAGCCAACACCGACCGCCGCTATTAACTCCCAATCAGAGTGACAGTATTTTTTGATAGCTTCTTCTCCACCCCACCTTACGGCAGCGACCCAGAGGGTACCTAGACCTAACCCATAGGCTTTCAACATCATAGTCTGGATACAAGCACCTATACTTTGACCACTCGTCCAAGACTTCTCCTTATCCCAAACAAGTATGACTACGCTTGATTTCTCGAGGCTAGTACAGGACCAGAAGGCGATATTCTCCGCCTCCTTGCTCATATCTCCCTTCTTCATCTCCATGGATGCTCTAAGTGTCTGGATATACTCAGATTTGGCCTCCCCTTGGAGTACAGTAAATCTCCATGGCTGACTATTTGTACCTGAGGGAGCCCACGTTCCTGCTTGGATGATCTCTCGCACCATCTCTGATGTGACGTTTTTTGTCTGTTCATAACTTCGACATGAACGCCTGTTTAGTATCGCATTATCAAGTTCCACAGTGATCCATTCGAAGAGTGGAGAACTTGAGTTTAAAGAAATCGTATAAGAAAACCCTGTAAAAAGTGTGAATATAAGTTATTGTAACTCTTGTTGAAAACTTGGTAGAGAAAAATTTACTATGAGGAAGAAACAGAACGTAGACTGAAAAGGGGATCTAAGCCCAATATAAGAGCTACTTTACCGCCTACATATCAATACTATATATGTATATGTAGATGTAGAGTAAAATCTTCAATGTGCAAGCGAGGGCTTGTCGGCTGATTTACCTGAATCCTGTTTCGTGACAACTTTTAGAGGCAGTGGATCGTTCTTGAGTTTAAGTATTGGTTCGGGTAGCTTCGTTTTCAAGGGGGTGCCCCTGTTTACCGTGTTTGTCGGTGTCTGTTGATGTGTGCTGATGTCTGCTGATGCCTGTTGATGTGTCTGTGTCTGCCTGTGTATGTGTGTCGATGTCTGCTCATGTGTGTCGATGTCTGCTGATGTCTCTATTTTGTTTGCTACTGTACCTACGCCCTGTACAGGGCGTTTATTGTTGACTGTGGGAGTCCCCTCTACAACATCATCGGCATCATCAGCATCGCGCGCGCGTCGACATCATCAACAACATCATCATCGTCATGCGCGAGCCTTTGATGGCTTGTCGGCGGGTTTACCTGAATCCTGCTTCATGACGACACTGAAGGGTATTGTAACATCCTTGGGTTTAAGTATCGTCTCAGGTAGCTTCGTCCTCAATGGCAACACCTGTTGCTTGATGACTGGTGTTCTTGAATTGATTGATTGATTGTGATTGTGCTTGACTGCTTCTGATTTTTCTCTAATTGTGACTGATTGTGATTGACTGCACCTGATTACACTTGATTGTTTGTGACTGCTTCTGATCCAATGCGCGCGTGGCTCCATGACCCTGCAACTCAGGAACTCCCTATAATCAGCGATACATAAGCTAACCAACCCAGCGCACGAATAAGATGCAGGTGAGGTTCCATCACATCAGTCTACACATAGATATGATCATGAACACTTCAAACATAAACAATCTTCACTCTACATATAGATATGTAGATGCATGACTTTTAAGACGCTGTCGGTTACAGAGGAAGCATACAACCTGCTGAACATGATGAAGTTTCAAGATGAAAGCTTCACTGAAGCCATCATCAGACTCGCTAAGCGACGCAGCCTAACAGACTGCGCAGGATTATGTGAAAATATCCCATTTAAGAGGCGGTTGCAGGTTCAAACAAATACTTTAAAATAATATAACAACTCAGAGTTTCTGTGGAATCTGAGAGGATCGTGGACCTTCTCCGTGATGCTGGGAAACTGAAAAGGCTAACCCGAGCGGGGTGGATCGAATCTGGGGTCTGTGGACCGGAATCTGTTGCTGACCATAGTTACAGAACAGCGCTTCTATCGATGATCCTCGCCGATGTTGAAGGCTTAGATACACTCGTCACAGTGCGTATGGCATTGATCCATGACCTCGCCGAGTCACGAGTCGGTGACCTTACACCTAAGATGAAAGAGCAGACTCCTGAATGGGAGCAGGAAGAACGGGACGCAATCCATGATATTCTCAGTCAACTCCCAAAGACACTAGCGGAGTTCTATAAACGTATATGGGAAGAGTATCAGGAGGGGAAAACTCCAGAGGCGAAGCTAGTAAAGTCTGCAGATAAACTGGAAATGCTTCTCCAAGCACGGGAGTATGTGGAAACCGGTAGCGACGCTAAGAAGCTGATGAGATTCAACCATGTTTCGCTTAAAAGTGAGATAGAGCAGGAACTAGAGAAGGAAATAAAAAGGAGTGTAGGGGTCAAACGCTGTTGAGCGTTTACTAAAATTTCCGGGTAAGTCCATAACTAGAAAATCGACGGAAAAAGGAGCTCAATAAAAAACATATTTGCCGTAAACTGCTTTAAAAAACATGTGTATGTATAAGGTCACATTCATTCATATTATGCGTTAACCTCATACACAATGACATCATATTTCTTAGGGATACCTTGAAGCTTGCATCTGTGGGTGACAATTGTGTCGACAATTACGTGGAGCTAGGTCGCCGCTTCCCCGGAGGTAATGCGTTAAACGTAGCTGTTTACGCATCCAGAATGCCCGAGATAGAGGTCGAATACTACGGTGCAGTTGGAACAGACGAAGAAGGGGACTTCATACTCTCCCAGATGCAGAGAGAAGGATTAGGAGTTAAAGGAGTCACCCGCTTCCAGGGGATAACAGCTGAAACGAAGATTCTAATCAGAAAAGGGGATCGAGTCTTTGCAGAGTATCGTGAGGGGGTCCAGAAAGAGGCAAAATTCCCCCTCGAACATCTGCCGCGCATAAACTCTGCGGATCTCGTTCACTTCACCGTATGGGGCTGGGGGCGCGAAAATATTCCATCTCTTTTAGGCAAGCGGAGTTGTGACTTCAGTAACCAACTCAATCACCAAGCCCTCGAAGTGATGCCATATCTCGATTATAGTTTCTTCTCAGGACGTGAACTACTATCTAC
>JBFYNP010000011.1:0-4219 GCA_041304325.1 Candidatus Bathyarchaeota archaeon | reverse complement strand
GCACGGATCTTTGCGCTTCCATGTTTTCCGGGTTTACTGTGCTCGACATCGACAATCTGGCAGGGCTCATTGTCAATAAGACAATAGCTACCAACCTTTAAATCGCCAGCTTTTGCCATTTTGTAAGCCAAACATACTCACCTATAAGTGACAGGGTCACATAATACTGTGAAAGTATAAACATTATGCGGAAAAAGGAGTTTTTGTATTCATCTTGGCTTTCTCAAAATGAATAAAATTTACATATCCAAAATAAAACTGAAAAATAGCTTCATTCGTTGAGAATAGTCAGGATCTGACTAATTTTAGGCAGTCCTTTTGATAAGGTGATAACCAAACTGGGTTTTCACGGGATCTGACATCTGCCCAATTTCCAGAGCAAATGCTGCTTGTTCGAACTCTTTAACCATCTGTCCGCGGCCGAAGACACCAAGGTCACCACCTCGTTTTCCACTTGGACATGTACTGAACTTCTTAGCTAAGGCGGCAAAGTCTCCACCTGCTTTTAATTCCTCATGTAACTTCAATGCTAGACTCTGCTTTTCCACTAGAATGTGCGAAGTTCTAATCTTTGACATTAATCCATCTTAAATGAATGGATTCTTACTGGGAAAAAAAGGTTGAGTTTTATGGCTCGATCTTGTAGATAAGCACCCATTTATAGTTGCTCTCGAAGGCAATTTTAAAGTGAGTATTTGGCCCTTTAAGTGGGTTCGTGTTTGGGTAACTCAGCTTTGCGAATGTTGTATTCCAGAATTTGTCGGTGTATCCATAGTTACCTTGCGCATCTTGACCGACAAAAGGTTGTACATCGATCCCTGCAATCTCTGCCATAGGCACCCATCTCGCGTTAAGGCCATAAGGCCAAGCCTGACTGGGATCATTCGGGTTAAAAGTGTTGAAAACGAGGATATAGTCCGCTCCGAACTTTTGTAGAAGTGGGAGAGAGACGTTTTGAGGGCTCATCATGATTTTACCCATAGTTATTATTGGATATGTGGTCTGAGTGCTTCCATCTATGATCGTGGTTCTTTGGGCTATTGTTTCTATCCAGTAACCATAATCCCACCAGGTGGCGATCACTGAATCCTCGGGAGTATTCGTTTTAAGCCATTCTAGGGCTTTATGCCAATCGTCGGGGAACTTTCCGTTCAGGTAAACTGGAACCATGCTATCGGCATAAGGTCCAGGTTGGCTAGCATTTGTGCTCGCGAGGAATATCTGTGGAATGAAGCTGATACAGATCACAACTAAAAAACCAATTGCAGCCAACTTGTTAACCCCGAAGACAGCTCGTTTCTTTCTCTCAGGCTCATTGCTTGCTGCTATTACTTTATTGAAAGGGGCCATAACCTCAATTAAGCCATAACTCGCCATAACTGCTCCTGGAATGGCGAATATTAGTAGGATTCTAACGAGTGTACCTGAGAAGTATAGGGCTGTAAGGTAAAACAGTAGCATGAAGAGTTTTCTTGTATCAAGGTTCTTTATGGTGTAATATGCGCCTAGGAGACCGAGGGCTAAGGCAATACCCCAGTCTTCGAAGAAATTAGCCCATGTGCTGAGTTTATGCTCTCCTACACTGCTAAAGAGAGCATTTGTCTCTCCAAAGGGGTTGAGGATACGAAGGAATTTTCCACTAATGGCGTTTCCTATTCCTACTAAAGGTAAAGCGATTATGAGAATACCAATTATAAGTATTCCAGCTAGCATGGTTATGCGAAGTTTCTCGTCGTTCATTCTCGTCTTCAAGATTTCATATACAAATGCAAAAGCAACTACTCCGATCGCTGCGAGGTTTTCGACATTAAGGAAGTACCCCCACCCGAAACGAGGAACATAAAAACTAGCTATTAGAAGTCCAACTATGGTTACGAGGCTGAAGCTAGTTATCTGATTGACCTCATATTTTCCTGTAAGTATACTTAGAACAATAAATAAAGTAAGAAGACCCGGTATATAGCGAGCAGCACCCCAAGAAGCATTTAACCAACCGTAAGCAATACCTCCCAAAACCGCATATATGATCCTCTCGGGTAAACCCCGTTTTACATCGATGCTTCGTAAGAAAAACAGACTTGTTGAAGCAATTGCGAGGATACCAATATTCTCATTATCAAAAAAGCCGATCACAGTACGACTAATATAACTCGGGTTAATAGCTATCAGTAGAGCTGAGAATATTCCTGCAGCCCCACCTGCGAGATCTTTTCCGAGTAGATAAACTATTACAACTGTTAAACTGGCCATGAGTACTGGGAAATATAGACAAGCAGTGTACAAGTCAACCTTAATCCCTAAAGCGTTGGTGAGCTGCCAGACCAAGACTCCACTGAAGGGTACACCGGGATAGCTTTGAATTGATATATCTCGTCCCATTGGGTACCAACTGAGATTATCAACCCATGAGTACCAAGCAGCGTAACCGTTCTTAGCAACATAGTCAGCTACACGGTAATGGAAGAAGGGATCATACTCATTGAGGTATGCACCCCACTGGAGTGGCTGAAGACGCAGGAATACGGCTACTGCAATAATTAATGCTAGGATGACGACCTCGATGAGCCCGTTCCGCGTAAACTTTAGAGGGAAGCCTTGCTTGACCTCTATAGGCTCTTTAATTACTTTGGATGCCATTGGCTTCACCATATCGATGTAGGTCAGTTTTATTTAAGTTACGATAGAAGCGTCTAAATTCCCAAATAGAGTCGTTGAGCGAAACTACGTGGAAGCCCCCGATCCTCAATAGCACGAGAAGCAGCGTCCACATCATATTCTACTCGTTTGATATTAACTTCAAGTTCTGGCAATTTGAGTATAGCAAAACTAGCAAGGGGATCACGGTCACGAGGCTGCCCTACGGATCCAGGATTAAATACAACGCCATTTAAACGGCGTACTATATAGGGTATATGGGTATGACCTAAAATAACTACGTCTGAGACTGTGTGACCGAGAAATAGGTGGGCGTA
Organism: Candidatus Bathyarchaeota archaeon; assembly: GCA_041304325.1. Taxonomy (GTDB): domain Archaea; phylum Thermoproteota; class Bathyarchaeia; order TCS64; family TCS64; genus UBA8941. Next base: position 1,247 of record JBFYNP010000011.1, on the reverse strand, counting down.
GTTCTCCATATCATGTGGATGTACATAACTTGTTAGGGGTTGAGTAGGGCTTCCGTGAAAGATGGCTATACTTTTATTTTCAAATTTTAGGTTATTATTGAGGGGTAAATTCCTTAACCAACGTTTTTCCTCCTCAGAGAGAAGGCTTTTATGAATATCTATAGCTCGTCGGGCTTCGCCGTTATACCAATCGTCTTCGAGTGAATCTATACCTCCGATAGCATCATCGTGGTTACCTCGCACAGCATGGAATCCAGTATTACGAGCTAGGTGAATGCATTCTGAGGGATATGCACCGTAACCCGTGATGTCGCCTGCACAGATCACCGTGTCGTAATCACCAGCGTTGTCAAGCACGGCTTCTAATGCGTCTAGGTTACCATGAATATCCGAGAGAACGAGAATCCTCACAACTAATACATAGATTACATGTGTTTTAATTATATGCAGCGGATATGCTTAACTTCATAACACACAACGATTACTTCAATGAGTCTCACTTTCTCAACCCTCAGCGTTGAGTTTGAAGAGAGACGTATCACTCTCAGCATAGCAGAACTTGGGAATGCAATACTAGCAATATTCTGGGAGGGTGAGGAACCGAAATGGGGATCTACAACACTCACATTACCTGACTCCGTGAGTACACAAATTCTAGGGGATAGAGACACAATGCTGGGACGAGTTATCGGTATGTATCTTGCGAAGAGATTTGGGAAGATGGTGTTAGTAAGCACTCAACTCTCCCAGGGATATGGGAGTGATTTAGGGAAAACACTGCTGAAGCTGACTCAGCAATTGACGGAGAAGAAGAAGAATGACTGACCTACGCGGTTTTATAAAAGACTTGGATCAATGGGGTGAACTGATCAGGATCAAAGACGAGCTTTCAACCAACATGGAGATAAGCGCTGGTCTACAGCGATTCGACGCTGGGAAAGCAGTACTATTCGAGAAGGTCTCAGGATATGGCAATAGTGTTGTTGGAGGTGTATGTGGTACAAGAGGTCGGATCCTACAGGGACTCGGAGTCACGAATGAGGGGCTATATGGACGGCTTCTTCAAGCATTGAAGACCCCTATCAAATGTGAAGTCGTTGAGAATGGCTCCGTAATGGAGGTCGTAGAAGAGGGGGATCTAGGGAAGATCCCAATTTTAACGCACTTTACCGGCGACCCAGGACCCTATATCACCAGTGGAATACTCTACGCAAAAAGCCCGGATGGGAGTGTAGAGAACGTCAGTT
>JBFYNP010000010.1:0-63801 GCA_041304325.1 Candidatus Bathyarchaeota archaeon | reverse complement strand
ATCGCTGGTTTCTCTTAGCCCATGGTGGCGTGTTGAGCGTCCAGCGAGATGCATAGTACATCTCTTCTACTTGGCGGATCGCTACGCTTCCTACACCCTTTCCCTTGTATTCAGGATCTACCCAAATTCTATCAATCTCCATATGATCAAGACTCCTACGTTTGAGAATAACGCCTCCAATGATCTTGTCTCCATCTAGAATTTTATAATAAGGATAGATGCTCATCCGGAGACGCTGGTAGGATGGAGAGTCGATACCCGGGTTTCCATTTCCTGACTCACCAGTTTCCCTATAGGAGTCTTCGTCGAATGCCAGCTTGCATGTGCGGGCTAATTCCTCAGCGTCTTCGAGGGTTGCCTGTATCACCCGAATGCTGCTCATTGACTTTTCGAAGTTGAGTGTATTATATTAAGCGAACTCATGTGATTTTTCAACGAAAAATAATGCTACATTGAATCTTATAATGCATTATAGTGAAGCCTAAACTCCTAAGCGTACGTAATGTTGATTTAAAACATTTTTTTGTAATTTATGGGGAAGTTAATCTGCGTTCAATTTAAAGATAAATTTCTATTATCCCATTTATTTAATCGTTGTTTTTAGGGAGTGCCGATATGATCTTTTCTAAGAGTGTTTTTATAAAATGTTTTCGCTGTTCTCGAGGTGGATTATCGTTTCCTTGTCTAGTGATCACTAAGTCTAAGCTGGGTATAACATAGCAGTCGTTTACGTTGTGACCTCTTGAAGCGAATGTATCTCTTGGAACAGGGGCCCATTCATCTTGTATCCAAAAGGTGTAACCGTAGTTCATCGGGGATTTCCCATCGGCTTGCTTGAATCGGGTGGTTGCCCTATTCATCCACTCTTCTGGTACAAGTTGAGTGCTGCCCCACCTTCCTTTTCGAAGCCAGAGGTAACCTAGTCTGGCGAAATCTCTGTTTGTGCACCTGAATGTGCTCCCAACAATAGAGTTATACCCGATTGGGCTGAAGCTTTGGTCTGCACCGTACGCATTGCATCCAGTGCTACCTCCTACACCCCATCCTGGGTGGTCTGAATAGTTCAACTCCCTGTCATCTTTGTAGGGCATTTCTATGTATTGGTTTTCTAGTAGCTCGTGGGAGATTCCAATTGGGCTGAGGATGCGTTTAGATGTGTAGAGTCCAACATCCTCACCTGTTATGTTGCGAACTGCGAGTGCCATTTGCTCGAGACCAAAATTGCTATAGTTGAACCCATATCCCGGTTCGAAGAGTAGTGTATGCTGCGCAGGGATTCCATCAAAGTACCACCAACCGAAGCAGTACTCATACATCTGGTATGGGACATTATAGCCCGATTTGTGATGTCTGAGGCTGGGCGCTAGCCAGGGTTCGGTTGACTCGTGTCCCGATGTCATTGATAGAACATGTTTGACTTTAATTTTTTTCTTCCTCTCGTCGGTTATGGGCTGGTCCCATATTTGCGGGATCAGCGAGTTTTCTCTGTTTTCCCCCACAAGCAGAGAATCTAGATTTACCTGAGCTTTATACTCCTGGAGGAAGGGTCCGATTGCTGTTCCGAAAATGGATTTTGTTGAGGATTTTATGTCATTGCATGTTTGCTTATTCCAAGGTTTTGGGCCACCAAGTTTTCCAGTTATATAGGTTTCAGCGACTATGTGTCCCTTGTATATTATGATTAATGACCCCCCATAGCTTGATGTGGCGTTTTCGTGGTTATGGTAGTTTACCGCTTGTTCCATTTTTTTTGAGTCAATACCAAGAATTGAGGGATTTGTGCTTCGCCAACCCCCCTCTATTTCTGGTGGTGGAAAATAGTCGTTGTTTGTCAATGTAGTGGGTTTGTATAGTGTTCACATACATTTCAAGAATGTGAGTCTTTGAACATATTGCGAATACTAATATGATTTTTATGAATCGTTCACTAAGTGGAGGGTTTTGGGTTGTGGGTGTTTATGTGTGGCTGATAAATATTATGCGTAAGTTGGGTAAATTATTAGCATAGTAGTAATCTGGAAAAGATTTTTTTAATTGATGTTATGCAGAGCTAGCTGGGTTAAGTTGCCCTTAGACTGGCTTCCCAGACTGCTTCACCGAGAGTTGGGTGTGCATGGATCGTTACACGTAGGTCCTCGATTGTGGCACGCTTTAAGATAGCAAGAGATATCTCTCCAGCTAGTTCGCTCACCTCTGGTCCAAGCATCTGGGCTCCCAGTAACGCCCTACTTTTCTTCTCATAGATCAGCTTAACCATGCCTCGGTTCTCCCTCATGGTAAGGGCTCGGCAGTTTATCCTCATCGGGTACAGTACTGAGCTTGCTTCAACCCCATTTCTACTTGCCTCCTCCTCGTCAATACCAACAAATGCTATCTCAGGTGCGGTGAACACGCATCGGGGTATTGCCGTGTAGTTCATGGTGGCTTCACCTCCGGAGGCGTTTTCCCCCGCAACCAAGCCCTCGTGCATAGCGACGTGAGCAAGCATCCATTTTCCTACCGCATCACCAATTGCATAGAGCCATTGAGAACTAGTTCTCATAGAGTAATCTGTTTCGATTAAACCTCTCTTCAACACTGCGTACTGTTCAAGCCCTATGTTCCTGGTGTTTGGTACCCTGCCACTCGCCATGAGAATTATATCCGATTCAATCTTGTTGCCAGTGGAGAGCGCTGCGGATAGACCATTAACGTTTTTCTCAATTAAGTTGACTCTTGTATTAGTCAAGACTGAAATCCCTGATTCTTCCAGCATTTCTCTGAGCATAATCTTTGTTTCATCACCAGACTCGCGTGGTAATATGTCTCCCAACATCTCGATGACGTTGACCTGAGAGCCGAGACCATGGAATATGGATGCCCATTCGAGGCCTACAGCTCCTGCGCCAATAACCGTCACTTGGCTTGGTAGCTCTTCAAGAACGTAGACATCATCACTGGTGTAGACTCCAGCAAGCTCTGCTCCGGGGATAGGTGGGATTAAAGGACTTGAGCCAGTTGCTATGATAACTGATTTTGCTTTTAATTCTAATCGTTCATTTCCTATTATGACCTCTACGAGCCTCTCTCCGCTTATACGACCCTCACCTTGGTAGACTTCGACTCCGTTACGCTGGATCATTTCTTCTATTTGGCTTCGTATCTCGAAGGAGACGCTTCTAGCTTCTCCCATTACACTATGAAGGTTGATGTTAGATACATCGGTAACGACACCGTATTTTGACAATGCGTTTGATGTTTTCAGGTATTTGCCGATGTTTGTGAGAGCTTTTGTTGGGACGCAACCTCTGTTGACGCATGTGCCACCGAGTAGGTCCTTCTCGACTAGTGCTACACTCGCTCCTCTCTGGGTAGCTTTATTTGCAGCCATGTATCCTGCTGGGCCGCCACCAATAATTACGACGTCGTACGCCTTTTGTAGTGCTGGCATATCTAGACCGATATTGATTAGATTTACCTTTTTTAAAATTAGCTATCTATATAGGGTCAGGCATGAGGGCTAGGAATTTTCAGGGGTTTGAATGAGTAGACCTATCGCTAAAATAAAAATTCCTATAATTAACAAAGGAAATGAATATTCTCTGTATGGATAAGAATCTAAAAGTCCCAACTTAATTAGATAAAAATATGCGACAAGACCACATAAAATTAAGGAAAATCCTATGATTTGAAGGCCCTCTTTATTGGATTTACTAACCATGATATCCGAATATTAAAAAAAGATGTTATATTAAAATTACTCGATAATACTAGATAGCTACAATCTGAGAATGTATGGTATATCGAAGTCTAAATAATAGTTCTATCTCATATGGTTATGAACACATTGTCTTCGATAAAGAAATACGCAGCAGAGTTGATTGGCACCTTTGTACTTGTTCTAATGGGTTGTGGAAGTGCGGTTCTCGCGGGAAGTTACATCGGCTTCGCGGGAATATCATTTGCTTTCGGCTTAGCTGTCCTCGCTATGGCTTACACTATTGGTGGTGTTTCTGGTTGTCATATTAATCCCGCTGTAACGGTTTCAATGCTTATTGCAGGTAAAATCAGCATGAAAGATTCAGTTGCTTACATTGTTTCCCAGTGTGTAGGTGCAACGCTAGGTGCAGGAGTACTTTACCTCATAGCGCCTGGTAAATCTAGTTACAGCCTCCTTGGGGTTGGTTTAGGTCAAAACGGCTACGATACCGCTTCCCCAGCAGGTTATAGTCTAGGCGCGTCCTTTGTTGCAGAGGTCGTATTAACTTTCATCTTCATCATTGTCATACACGGTTCCACTAGCGTTAAAGCGCCGCAGAGCTTCGCTGGACTTGCAATAGGTTTTAGTCTCGTTCTTATTCACCTCGTTGGAATTCCAATAACAGGGACCTCGGTGAACCCGGCCAGGAGTTTGGGTCCAGCCCTTCTTGTCGGGGGCGTTGCCTTAAGCCAGCTTTGGCTGTTCTGGGTTGCTCCTTTAATTGGTGCTGTATTAGCTGCCTTTACCTGGAAAGCAATCGAGTAAACTTTGATTGTTAAACGCTCGCCGAATATCCTCCATCAACCGGGAGGGCTACTCCAGTAACGAAATCTGATGAAGCGGTGGTGAGGAATATAGCAGCGCCCTGCAAATCATCCGACCTGCCCCACCTCCCCGCAGGAGTGCGGTCTAGAACTCGCTCATTTAAACCATCCAGTTCTACTCGCGCCTTCTTCGTAAGCTCGGTGTCTATCCATCCGGGAAGAATGGCGTTGACCTGAATGTTGTCTTTAGCCCATGCTACAGCGAGGGCTCGAGTCATAGCGACTATTCCTCCCTTGCTGGCTCCGTATGCCATGAGTTTTGCGCCTCCGAAGAGGGAGGTCATGGAGCCGATGTTTATGATCTTGCCTCCTCCTATCTTCTTCATCGTTGGGTAGACGTTTTTTGAGCAGAGGAATGCGCTTTTCAGGTTTGTCTCTAGGATCTCATCGTACTCCGTTGAGGTGATGTCCTGGGGCATCTTACGGATGTTGATACCTGCATTGTTTACAAGTATGTCAATCCGCCCGAAGGAGTCGAGGGTTTCTTTTATCATATCTTCGATCTTTTTCTCCTGGCGTACATCTAACTGCACCTCTAATACCTTTACGCCGTAAACTCTACGAATTCTCTCAGCAGCAAGAGTCGTTTTCGATCGGTTCCTCGCTGCGATAACTATGTTTGCACCAACCTCAGCTAATGCTAGAGCAATAGCTTCCCCGATACCACCATTACCACCAGTTACGATTGCTACTTTCCCCTCGAGACTGAATCTATCATTCATGTACTTCAAACTCTATCTAAGTATGTATTTAATAAAAATTTAATTTAAGATGCTAACGCATGGAAATCCACCTGCTAAATTTACGGTGAATGTCAGTTTCTTTAATCCTCATACATTAAGATAGTTTAGAAGAGTGTTTAGAAAAGGAGAATTGAGTTTTGGTGGACTGGGGGGGAATTGAACCCCCGACTTCTGCAATGCCAATGCAGCGATCATACCGCTGATCTACCAGCCCAATCCTACCCTAAATCCCGATGTCAACCGTTTAAACCTTATCCCCTCCAAGAAATTGCACCATAAACTGATGGGTACAGGTGTAATCTTCTGTTTTATTTATTTATGATTATATGCATAATGTCAGTCTTAATACTTACCGCAATAATGTTGAGATAGATGCTCTACACCGACTCCTTCACAGCTCGAGGACATGTCAACGTTAGACTCACCCAGAAAAACACCGTTATGACAACCACCGAGCAACACCTTACATCCAGAGGTGACTGTATTGCCGCTGTATCCGCAGAGAAGGGAATCAGAGATCTGGATCTAGAGCTGAGAGGTGCTGCTAAAAGTAGCGATGCAGTAATCATGCTCAAATTCTCGGTTGGAAGAGATTCCGTCACCATAACTGGCAGAGGACACCCGGAACTCAGCTTCATGCATCCATTAGATATAGTTACTCGAACAAGCAGCTACATCTGTCCAAGAACCCTTATGATTCACGCAGATAAAGCCTCGAAGGATTTACCACGGGTATTCGTGAAGCTGCTACAAGAACCCGAGTCGGTGATTCAGGTCACTATCACTGTGATGACCCCTGAACCTTAATCGCTCCAAACCTTTTTCCGCGGACTTCACCTAATCAGATGCATCTCCTCACCAGGGAATAAACATCGAGGTTGAGTAAATATGCTGTCCATACCTGAATTGAAGGAAAAGTCGCGGATGATCCGCATAGAAATCATTAAAATGGTAATGGAAGCGGGGTCAGGTCACCCCGGTGGGTCTCTCTCATCCACAGACATACTCGTAACCCTCTATAACAACATTCTACGTCACAACCCCTTGAATCCCAAATGGTCTGAGAGAGACCGCTTTATCTTGAGCAAAGGCCACGCCGCGCCACTACTGTACTCTATTCTCACTGACCAAGGATATATCGCACCGATCTGTCTTCCTACACTACGAGACCTTGACAGCATCTTGCAGGGGCATCCTGATTGCGCCAAAACTGCAGGGGTTGAGATCAGCACAGGCAGCTTAGGAAATGGTTTAAGCATCGCCTGCGGAGTCGCAGCCGCAGGCAAAATCGATGGAGCAGGTTGGCGTGTCTACACCCTCCTCGGGGATGGCGAATGCGATGAGGGCATAGTTTGGGAGGCAGCAATGTTCGCAGCCCACTACAGACTAGGTAACCTTACCGCAATAATTGATAGAAATGGGCTTCAGATAGATGGTCCCACTGAACAAGTGATGGGTCTTAATCCCTTCCCAGAAAAGTGGAGAGCTTTCAACTGGAATGTCATTGAAGTCGATGGTCACAGTTTCGAGGGATTAATGGGGGCTTTCACGGAGGCGGTGAAGCCTAGAGATAGACCTACTGTCATCATCGCTAACACTATCAAAGGAAAAGGAGTCAGCTATATGGAGGGAAACGTTGGATACCACGGAAAAGTACCCTCAAAACCCGACTATGAGAAGGCGTTAAAGGAGCTGGAGGCTTAGAAATGAGCGCAAAAGCTACGCGTGACGCATACGGAGAGTGGCTGATAGAAGCGGGTCGAAAAGATCAGCGAATCGTAGTTGTTGACGCGGACCTTTCAGAGTCAACGAAGACTATAGGGTTCGGAAAAGAGTTCCGGCACCGTTTCTTCGACGTCGGCGTCGCTGAGCAGAACCTTGTTGCTATGAGTGCAGGCCTCTCCATCGCCGGTAAACGGGTCTTCGCGAGCAGCTTTGCTATATTTGAAACCGGGCGTGCATGGGAGCAGATCAGGAACTTCGTCGCCCATGATAGCCTTAATGTAGCGCTTGTAGCAAGCCATGCTGGTCTGAGCTCAGCTGCGGATGGCTCAAGCCATCAAGCGCTTGAGGATATCGCTATAATGCGGGTTCTCCCTAACATGCGAGTAATACAACCCTGCGATGCAGAGGAGACAAAACATGCATTAGATATGATTCTCGCCTCAGAGGGGCCTTTTTATATGCGTCTCCGTCGAGAGAAGGAACCTATCATTCAGAAGCCTTATTCTTTCAAGCTCGGTCGAGCTGAAGTGCTCCGGGATGGAGCTGATGTTACCCTATTCGCCTCAGGAACCACTGTCTCATCCTCCCTTAAGGCAGCGGAGTTTCTCAAAGAAAAGGGCATAGATGCCGAAGTTATAAACATCCACACGATCAAACCCCTTGACGTAGAAGTACTCGTGAAATCCGCAGCAAAAACTGGCGCAGTCGTCACTATTGAGGAACATAACATCATAGGTGGTCTTGGTGGTGCTGTCGCAGAGGTACTCTCCGAGCAGAAACCAACAATGATGCTCAGAATTGGAGTTCCAGACACCTTTGGTAGCTCCTCCCGCAATATTGAAGCTTTATATCGAGCCTTTGGACTCATGCCGGATCAGATCGCGGAAGTGACGAATACATTTATCATGAAAGCGCGGAACATGATGTGAGGAATAGACTTTGGAGATCTACATCGACACAGCCGACGTGAATCAGATCAAAAAGTTTTGGGATATGGGAATAATCGACGGTGTTACGACGAATCCATCGCTCATCGCCAAGTCTGGGCGTAACTTCTGGGAGGTCGTTGACGATATTACGAATATTGTTAAAGGCCCCATCAGTGTAGAAGCAGTTAGCTCATCAGCGAAGGATCTGGTTGAGGAGGCGAAGCAGATCGTGAAGCATGGAGATCAGATCGTTGTAAAGATCCCCATGACTGCTGAAGGGCTTAAAGCGACTAAGCAGCTCACCGAATTAGGCATCAAGACGAATGTAACCCTTGTATTTAGTGCTGCTCAGGGGCTTCTAGCTGCGAAAGCCGGTGCTACCTATGTCAGTATATTCCTTGGACGCCTAGATGATCGGGGACATGAGGGGATGGATGTCGTCTTTGAGTTGGCTCAGATATTTGATAACTATGATTTTCCGTCAAAGATCATCGCGGCGAGCATCAGGCATCCGCGGCATGTGATAGAGTCAGCTAAAGCTGGAGCAGACGTTGCTACCATCCCACCGGACATTCTTGAAAAGATGCTCGTTCATCCTCTCACGGATGAAGGGCTCCGTGTCTTCGCTAAAGACTGGGAGAAAGTTAAGAAAAGCTAAGGTAGATAAGCGTCGCTGACGCTAAACCCTGCGAATATACGTTTGAAACTCGTAGGGCTTGTCTTAATTATACTAATCCTCTCCACTGTAACTACTGTAGGAGCCGAACCTCAATTCAGGTACACCATGTCATACACATTCGAGAACCGAGGAAACGAAGCAATTACACTCCAAAGAGACGACGCCTCAATCCCATCATTCCTTCAAACTAGCAAACAGAAAATCACCCTCACTGCGACAAACCCCAGCCGCACAGAGAACTGGCTCGATGAAGACGGAAACAACTTCATCACCCTAAACACTCCACTTATCATAAATCCAGGCAAAAAAATCAGTTTCTCCGCAACCTACGAGATTGAGTCACATGATCAAACAGTACCCGATATCACTTTCCAGAAAGCTGAAGATACATCTAAAATCCCTCAAAACCTTATTGATCAGTACACAAGCTCCACAACGACTTTCCCGAGCGATGACATTGAGATACATGCATTAGCAGAGAACCTAACTCTCGGGAAAACAACGGTGTTGGAGAAAGTTACCGCAATGGTCGCCTGGCTAGACTCTAACATAGCCTACGACAGCATTGAGGTCCCGCGATTCGCTAAGGAAACGTTTTCTGAAAAGAAAGGAGACTGCGATGATCAATCCATCCTTCTAGTATCCATGCTCCGTAGCATCGGCATTCCGGCGTATATGGAGGTAGGAATTATTCTCAACTCCGGTTTCCAGGCTGCCGAAACAAATTGGGATGGACACCTATCAACCAAGCAGAACGGAGTTGGTTGGCACGGATGGGTGATGGTTTACCTACCCCCCTGGGGCTGGACACCCGTTGATCTCACATACGTTAACGAGAGAACCCCCCTAGAGATGATCCAGAAAGCTCCAGAGTACAGTGGCAGGATTGTACCCGTTTTCAAGGTATCAAAACAGGACTACGTCGCTATGAGCAGAGACACACGTGAAAGAATCATAAAACAGAGTATATACGTCACGACCCAAGACGAAGCTGTAACAATCGGTACACCCTTCTGGCTAAACCCTGCGATAATAGCTCTCAGCGCAACCCTGTTTGTTTCGATTGCGGTGATGTTTATCTCTGCACGTCGCACTCGTGTATAGCCTGAAAAGGTATAATTCACAGAACCGCACCTAATTCTCAAGGTGAAACTTTTGGAGATTCCAGCGATCATTAAGAACAGAAAGAGCATTCGAGCTTTTACCGACGAAGCTATGTGGGATGAGGCTGTAGAGAAATTAATAGAGGCGGCTGTTCTCGCACCGAGTGCAGGTAACATGCAGCCTTGGGCTTTCATAACTGTCAAGAGCAAGGAAACATTGAATAAACTCTCCGAGGCAGCTAAGCAACCGTGGATGGCTTCAGCGCCGGTGACGATCATCGTCTGCACCGACGCCGCTAAAACTCAGCCTAGATACGGTGAACGAGGTACTAGCCTATACATGTACCAGGATACTGCCGCTGCGATTCAGAACATACTCTTAACCGCAGCTCACAACGGCTTTGGGGGAACCTGGATGGGGGCCTTCGATGAGAAAGCAGTATCTGTTATCCTAAACTTACCATCAGGGATCAGACCAATTGCGATGATCCCTATAGGACACCCATCGCAGGATCCTACCCCTCGCCCTCGACGTCCATTAGCTGAGGTGCTTCACAAGGAGAAGTGGTGAAATCTCCCAAGCATTTAAATTCTAAGCTGAACCCGGGTACGTGTAGCACGACAAGCGATCTGCTGAACCCCCGATGGGTTGAGCGGGTAGATATGTCGTAGGTGAAAAATGAATGCCGACACACGGATCACTGACGAAAGCTGGAAAGGTTCGAGCTCAGACGCCTAAATTGGAAGTTACCACTACTCACAAGAGTAATGGTCCCAGCGTGAAGAATAGAAACATGTTTGTTAAGCGGATTGTTAATGCCCCAACAGAGAAGCGCTTCGGAGATAGGCGCGGGGGCAACAAGCGCCGCTAAGAAGTAAGCTTTCTCGGATAACGAGAATGCTGTATTTTTAGCAAAGTTACCGGTTTTTTATTTCTTAACCGAAGTTACTATGATTTTCTCAGATCTAAGTATCAGTTCAGGATGAATTTATTGATGAACGAAAATATTTTTTTAATTTTACCCAAAAATCTTTTTAAAATAGACCGTTCCAATAATTTTTATTAAAATTAGTCGAACAGGATATATGTTGAGAGCTATTAAGATCCGTTTTAATAAGGGGGTAATCTCGTTTGGCAAAGATCAGCATTTATATCCCTGTTTACAAGGAGTCTCGCCACCTAGAGACAATGCTGGATTGCCTAATTCGGGATACTTACTCTGATAAAGAGATTATTGTATGCATTGATGAGCCTACTTCGAAAAGCAGATCATTGGAAGGTGAGTATCCACATGTCACATTCAGATTTAGTGGAGAACGATTGGGAAAAGTCTCGTCACTTAACGCTGCTGTAGCTGAAACCACCGGTGAATACCTCCTCTTTCTTGACAGTGACTTGGAACTGAGGATCGATAATCTGTTGGAAGCCGTCGCTTTCGAACTTGATAAGCATGAGCTGGTGGAGCTTAAGAAACGAATTATACGTGATAATTTAGTCTCACGAATAGTGAGTTATGATTACCTTAGCGAAAACTTCACCAGCTACATCTTCGCCAAATACCTTCACAGATGCCTGAGTTTTAACGGTGCAGCCTTTGCTATCCACCGTAGAATTTTCCTCAAACTTAATGGGTTTGGTCACGAGATATGTGAAGACCTCGATATAGCTATCCGCAGCTGGAAAGCTGGTGTTGATTTTGGATATTCAGAGTATGCCGAAGTCTGGAACAGCGTTGACCCTTCTCTCCGTGTCTGGCTCAATCAGAGGAGGCGTTGGGGAATAGGATTAGGTAATTGGATCAGAGACAATTGGAAACTATTAATCTCAACCTCTTTCCAAAAACCCAAGATAATGCTGCCAGCTCTCTTCATTCTATTCCCGAGTTTAACCCTTATTCTTCAGCTATTCTTCTTGCCCAGCCCCTTCTCTGTAAGACTGATAACTGTGACATTGCTGCTTTTGAGTAGCTGGGCGAATATTTTCACAACCCCTACGCTGATATTTGGTTTAGGAATCGTTGCTGTGTACGCGCTTCTGCTGACAACTCTATTTCTAAGTACATATGCATGCATATTCTATTATTTCGCAAGACGACTCGGGTTCGCGTTTAACCTACTAGAATTCAGTATTTACTTCTTGATCTATAACCCGCTCTGGCTCACCATCACCGTAGCTACTTTATTCAGAGTACTATTCTGGCGTGGAGACCCAAAACTCGACTGGAAGGCTTGAGGATAGCATTTGTAATTAGAGTCTCTTAGCTATCTCTTCTAAAACAATGCTAAGACCTTGAGCGGTGACTTCGACAGGCATATGTGAACTCTTTCCATCAAGTGCCTGCTCAGGTAAAAGGGGAACATGGATGAATCCTGCAGGATATGTGAGCTTTTTCCAAGCCATGAAATCCATTAGATGATAAAAAATCTGATTGCAGCCGAAAGTGCCTGCACTGTTACTTACAACGGCTGGGATCCTCTCCTCTTTAAGTCGTTCTACAAGTTTCCGAATAGGAAGTTTTGTGAAGTAAGCAGCTGGGCCCTTCGGATTAAGAGTCTCGTCGGTAGGCTTTGTTCCGCAGTTATAGGGAATACGCGCATCAGCGATATTCAAGGCCACTCTCTCTAAGGAGAGAGCTGCACCACCTCCCTGCCCTGTGCAGATCACTGCTGATGGCTTGTAGGAATCTATCAGTCTCTCGATCCTGGCTTGAATTTCCTTATACTTGAGAGGTATCTCCTCAACTACCACTATATGACCGTTATATTTTTTCTCCGCAAGCTTTCTACAGGCTAGGATGCTTGGGTTTACTGTGCTGTCTCCGAATGGTTCAAATCCGGTTAAGAGAATAGCCTTGGGCATAGTCTTCATGTAGATAACTGTGATGCAAGTATTTTACGGCTACCCGATTAGGTGGCCGTATCTGTCGACTTCCTGCTTACGTACACGTGTACTACTAATAGGCTCACCGTCATCTGCCAGTACCATTTTCATGACGAAGATCAGAAGCGGCTTCATCCCATTCTTAACACGGGTTCTGTTAATCTCTTCAGCAGCGGCTTCAGTCTCTTCACTAACTAGAATGCCTTCAAGGTCTCCGTTCTCTATAGCGGGGCCGAAAGGATCATCAAGAGGAAAGAATCGGGCTCTGCTTAACAATTTCTTACCTTTAAGGAAATCCCTAACGGTAACCACTCTATCCTCATATGGGTCTATATAATGCGGCTTCTTCATGGAGGAAGCGAATCGGTCAGTTGTCACTCCTATATGGACTATATCAGCGACCTTGAATGCTTCAACAAGGAGAAACCAGTGGCCTTTATGCATCACGTCAAAAGTGCCTGCGACAGTGATGCTATTGAGCTTCTCGCCGGCCATCAATTTCTCCTCTGGAACTCTCTTAATCGAAGCGTACATGAGTTTAAGCTTTTACTTTGCAATCAGGCAAGACCTCTAATCGCCATGAACCATTTGATTAATGGAAGACCGACTAAGACGAGTACGATAAAGCGGATTATGTCCGCAACAATACCGACTTTTATCATATCTTTCATTTTGACGTAGCCACTACTGTAAGCAATGGCCATGGCCGGTGTAGTGCTTGGAAGCGTGCTCGGAATAGTTGTCGCGATTGCAGCACCGAGAACAGCTGGAATGGGGCTGAACCCTGCTGCCATAGCGAGTGACACTGCTAGAGGGCAAGCTACTGAAGCAGCACCTGTATTCGAAGCCGGATAACTTAGAAGGAATCCGATAAGACTACAGACTGCAAATATCACGAACTCGTTAGGGGTGGGTCCTATTATGTTCTTGAAAATGATGGCGATCCAGTTGCTGAATCCACTCTTCATAAGCCCAGTTCCAAGAGTAATACCTCCCCCTACAAGGAAAACGATGTCCCAGTTGATCGCATCATGCATAAGTTCATTCCACTTGATGAGAGGTCGACCCTCTGATCTAATAAGTGTAAAGAGGAAAATAGCTAGAGTTGCAGGCGCTGCCTCAGGCAGGACCTTCGTAGCAAGCGTCGCGTAGGGTTCAAGGCCGACGTTATCAACTGCAAAGTTTGATAATAGTCCGGGGATAAGCCAAAGGATAAGAGTAGCGATAAGAAGAACGAGAGTGATTTTTTCACCTTGTTTCATAGGTCCCAACTCCTTTAGTTCCTTACCTAGAGTTGAAGGGTCAAGTGGTAGGACTTTGACTTCAGGTTTGATTAAAAAGTAAACTACAGCCCATGTGAGTAAGAGTCCAAAAACTGCGTGGAAGGTTCCGACGTAGAACCAGTCTAGGAATGTGATGTTTATCTTTGTGGCTTCAAGAATTGTTTTCTTTGCTATGAGGTTGGTCGTTGTGCTCGTAAGGAAAAGAAGGCTTCCTGCAGTAGCTGCCTGACCTAAGGCGAGGAAGGTACCTGTTCCGTATCTGCTACCGGGTTTGAATCCTTGTCTGAGCAGGAATGCGATGACGAAACCGTAAACGATGCTCATTGCGGCGGTCATGGAACCGGTAAGCGTTAGGAAGAAAACGGGTAAACAGGCAACAAAGAACCCTGCGATTGCTGGATTCCTTGTTTTACTTATGCTGGCGAGTGTTAGTGCAACTCGCTTATCTAGGCCCCAGATCTGAAAGGATTTTGCGAATACAAAACCGCTTATTATTACAACGACGAGAGGGTCCATAATAGGCATTAGCGCATCCTTCCAGACGATGATTCCCGAAAAACCAAAGAGAAGAATGGGTACTAAAGCTGCAAGCCCAAGCGGAGTTGTCTCAAATATCCACCACGTTGCAGTCCAGAGCAGAACACCTAGGCCGTATCTTGGTCCAAAGCTTAGATTTAATCCAAGTTGCGTGACAGCATCGTTCATGGCTGCATCATTTGGGATGATTAAGCAGAGTAGAAAGAGCAGTGGTCCTGCATACAGGCTGACTTGTTTAAGGTCTAATCTTGATTTTTCCGTCTTAGCGTCCCCCTCAAGCAACGAGGATCACACGGAAAGGCGACGTTACCCTCTGTAAAAGCATTTCCTTCTCAGGATCAAATTATTGAAGGCGATTGAAAATTTTAGTAGGATTATATCAAGCGTAATTATCGATCTCAACGGAGCCATCAAGCTTAATCTTCGCCTTCGCGTGACGTAGCGCCCAGCAGCTGATAACAACCCCTACAGGGAGTGATGCAGGGTGACGTGCAGCCATCTCAATGTGAAGATCCAGCGCAGTCGGTCCTTCACCGAGACCCATTGGGCCTATACCGAGCTGGTTCACCTTCCCAAAAAGCTCCTCCTCGATAGCGGCGATCTTTGGGTCCACGTTTCTTGTCTTAAATGGCTTAAGGAGAGCCTTCTTAGCGAGGAGCATACAAGAATCTTCGCTTCCACCGATGCCTACTCCTATAAAGTAGGGTGGACACCCAAGGCTCCCTGCGTTGGTGACTGCTTCAATAACGAAGTTCTTAACACCCTTCATACCGAGCCCTGGTTTAATCATGCGGTGAGCAGCAACGTTGCTACTTCCACCTCCTTTCGGCATAGCGATGATCTCCAGCGTATTCCCTGAGACTAGCTCAACGTTAATAAGAGGCACATAAGGCGATGCGGTGTTATCATTGGTATTTCCCTTGAGCATATCGACCGAGTTAGGGCGAAGCGGAATCTCCATTGTAGCGCGACGAGTCGCAGCGGTAAGCACTTCATTAAGCCCCGAACGAAGAGGGAAACCATCCCCTAGCTTTACCATGAAGCCAACCACTCCAGTATCCTGGCACATAGGCTGCGAATTCTTCCGGGCTATCTCAACGTTCTCTAGAATAGCTTTGAGTTGGCTGCGCCCAACTTCCCCCTTCATCTCTTTAGCTAGGCGCTCCATCTCCTTAACATACTCTTCAGGGAGCTCCGTCGCAGCTATCCGTAAAAGCTCTACAGCAGTATCTTCAATAGTCTTCGCGAGATTCATTTCATCTCCTCCATTATCTTATCGCGTCGGGCACGAACAGTTTCAGCTACTTTAGCAGTAAGATTAGCACCATGAGTATCTATAGTAACGATTAGAGGCCCGAAGTTTTCCGCCTCGTAGACCCAGAGGCACTCAGGCATCCCAAACTCCTCTAACCAGTATACATCCTTCACTGATTTTATGCCTCGAGATGCCAGGAGAGCAGCCCCCCCGGTAAAAGCAGTGTATACACACCCGTACTTTTGGCAAGCCTTCGAGGTCCGTTCACCCATACCTCCTTTCCCTATTATCACAGCAGGGCGAAATGCCTCAATGAACTTGTCCTCAAAAATCTCCATACGATCGCTAGTTGTTGGACCAGCGGCAACCGTCTCCCAGCCGGAAGCGGTTTTTCTCATAATGGGGCCACAGTGAAAAACCCCGATTCCTTTGAAGTCGACTGGTGGTTTCTTTCCCTCTTCATGTAGCTCTAATGCCTTTTTATGCGCTTCATCCCTCGCGGTCACGATTGTACCGGAGACATAGATGACATCACCCGTCCTGAGCTTTTTTAACTCAGCCAAAGGTATAGGGGTCTTCAGTTTATACTCCAAACTAACTCCTCAAACTAGAGTATAGCAATTGGATTTAAAAGCTGATTAGGATGGATACGCTAATTTGATAGGAAAGTTAAATTCAGATCTAAAGGGGGATCCGGTTTTCTTGACCGAAATTCCGGAAGTTTAGAAATGGTCTACTTTGTCTCTTTAATTATTTTGAGAGCTGTATCTGCTGACCAGTCAACGTATTCGTCGCAATGAGTCTCTCCTTTCTCTTTCAGCTCATTGTAGCGTTTGAATCGCACTTCTGGGGAGCAACCTTCGCATCTTAGTAGACCTCGGCAGGTGACGTATCCCCATTTGGCTCTGAACTCCTCTAGGAACCTGAGTGTTAACGCTTTCTGCTTTGCTCTCATCCCCTCATAAACCTGTAATGTTTCATTCCCCTCAGTGCCATAGAGGAGTCCGACTGCCATCGCGGCTCCGCTAGCAGCACCGCATATGTCACCATACCCTGCTACGCCTCCACCCATGTTTGAAGCAATTCTGATGACGTTTTTATCTAATCCTGGAAGAGGATATTTCTCATCGATTTTCATCAAAGTGCTCTCGCAGCAGTTGAATCTAAGTTCGCCTTTATAGATCATTCACAGAACATGCGTATTAGTTCGCTAAAAAGTATTGTACACTTAACCGCACCAGTCTGAGATTATCTTCGATAATACTTTGATGGATTTTATGTAGTCGTCTATGTCAACCCATTCATCCTTCCCGCCTGTTGTGGCAAGGTCACCTGCTAGAGGGCCGAAGGCGACGTTAGGGATACCCGCGATCAACATAGGGGTGCGTAGGTCGCTCTTGCTGTAAAGTGGGTTACTGAACGGTTTTACTCCTGTAATGGACTCTATAGCGTTGAGTGTAACTTTTGTAATTGGTAGGTCCATCGCCATTTCGACGCCTTGAGTGCCCTGGATCCATTCGAGAATTGGGGGTATGTTCTTCAGATATGGGTCAGAATCGTAGAATCGGTTAACATAGTCTTCGAGCTCTTTCATCACATCCCCAATATCTTCATTCGGTGGAAACGTTAGGGTTCCAGCTAATACGCATTCTTCAGATATGTCCGTTAGGTTCGACATTACGCCTCCCTGAATGTGTGCTATTAGAAGGTTGGTTGATCTACCTATCGCGTCCATTAGTGGCTTATAGGTTACTCGTCTGTTTCGCTCCTCATTTAGACGGTAAAGCGCCTGAATAATTACTAAAGCCTTCTCTATGGGGTTCACTCCGAGATGGTTAAACGTTGTTTGAACAAACTCAGTTTTAGGAGGCTTCTGCCCCTTAACCTTGATCCGGAACTTAAGGAGGCCTGAAGTCATAGATTTAATCTCCTTTAACCCAAGTTCAGATTCAGCTGGATGCACATAGATGCCTGCATCTGCTTTGTACCCGGATCGAAGAATCGCGGCTATACCCCAAGCATTCCTTTTTGCGCAGGCGCTCATAAGGTAAAGATCGCCTCGGAGCTTGAAACCCACCTTATTAAGAGACTCTGTCGCGATAATCATCATGGCGATACCGGCAAGGTCATCGGCAACACCCCATCCATACATCCGGTTCTTCTCTATGAGACCCTCATGAGGAGGTTTACTCCAGTTCTCAGTTTTTATTGGGTCACCATCCGGATGAGTAATTAGCATCAAACTTCGTCCCCCTCCTAGACCCTTTTGTTGACCAATGATGTGTGTTCTGGGGGTCATATCGATAGTTTCGGGGATTGCGAACTCTTTAGCAAGTTGAACGGTTGTTGGCATAAGTTTCTCAACATGAACTCTGCATCCTAACTCGCGGAAACGTTCAGCTAGATACGATTGAAGTATCTCTTCACCTTTAGGGTAAATTTGGACAAGATGTTTTAGAGACAGGATGTGCTTCTCTCTATTTTCATCTATGAATCTATAGGCATCCTCAATCTGGGGCATATAATGTACTTCGATGTATAGTGATGTTTAACGATTACCCCCCTTTCAAAATCACGAAGTTTCTTGTGTTTTCGGTTATTTGATAGAAATATTTAGAAAACTATTTTGTAACCGAGTTTTTTCCAGGCATCCATACCCCCAAGGGTATTATAGACTCTTGTTCTGCCTGCTCTTAGTAATATGCTGGCTGCGAAGCTGGATCTGCTCCCTGTTTTGCATATAATCGCTACTGGCTTGTTTTTGGGTATCTCTTCGAGTCTATCAGGAATTCTACCGAGGTATATGTGCTTTGCAGAGGGTAGATGACCCTCATCGTACTCGTTATAGCGGCGCACATCTATAACTTCGACTTCTTCACCTGTGTCAATCATTGTCTTTAAAATTGAGGGGGTAATCATATCGATTTTGCTGAGAGGGAGTCCCTCTTTATACCATGCCTCTACTCCTCCGGCTAAGTATCCTACTAATCTATCGTAGCCGATTCTAAACAGATTTCGGGATGCAAACTCTACCCCATCTGCGTCTTCCGCAACTATTAGTACTTCATTGTCGAGTGGGATGACCCAGCCTATGTTGTTAAGTCTATTAGTTGTGAGGTTGTAGCTTCCCGGTATGTGTGCTCCTCCGAAGCTGGGTGGGCTTCGGATGTCTACAATTTTGGCTCCCCTCTCCATTAAAACTTTGAATTCGCTGGGTTTCAATCCTCTAGGTTTCGGGGTTTGACCTAAAATCGGAGGGCCTTCCAAATTATATTTCTCCATTATCTTAAAATATGGAGAGATCTCATGCTTTTCTCCAACCTTAAACTTCACAAATGATTCACGGTCTAGATTCAGCATCGAATTCATTTGTCTTTCCGCACCTAGAGTACTAATATCGCGTTCAGCTAAGCTTCCACCACAGACAGACCCGGCGCCATGACCGGGATAGATGATGACCCCATCTCCTAGGGGTAGAAGTTTGCTGTGTAACCCGTCGTATAGAAGGTCGGACATTCTGGCCGTGTTATTTGAACCTAAAAAGTCGGTTCGCCCAACATCACCTACGAATAACGTATCTCCAGTAAAGACTGCAATTGGATTATCGCCGGTCTCAGTGTCATATAGTACATAACAGCTGCTATCTGGTGAGTGGCCTGGAGTATGCAGAGCTTTCACCTTCATTGAACCGATCTTGTACTCCGAGCCATCGCTTAAGGTCTCACCGTACTTCCACGCCAAACCTGGACCATGGATAATCTTAGCCCCAGAAAGCTGAGAGAGCTCAACAGACCCTATTACGTAATCCTCGTTTCGATGCGTCTCGAAGATATATGCAATCTTCGCCCCTACCTGTTGAGCCATCTCCAGATAGATGCCGCAGTCACGCATAGGATCAATTACGAACGCTTCTGATTTCGCAGCGACGAAATAGGAGATATGGGATACTATCTCAGATTTTATAGCTTGAATGTACATTACTATTTTATGTTAGTTTTTTTTCTATAAGTCTTTAGTTAATATGTTGTTTTACTTTTGATTCTACATTAGTAGGGCTATTCAATAATTTGGTTTGGGTTGATTGTTTTTGCTATGAAGTAGTTCACCGAGATTTGCTGATTAAGACAATGCGTTTTTTGATCTTTAAACTATTCAAGCTGGCTTCGAGCCTTAGCCGTGATCACCAGGTTCTTTCTTTCATGATTAATTATCTCGTTGTTTCTGAGAGTTTTAAGCACGCTCTTCGGCAGCCTCATTAAAGCCTCATACTGGTTCGCTGCCCTGATCACACCTAAAAGCTCAGGTTTATAGAATTCAACCATGTTCCTGAAAGTCTTCTCTTGAAACGTTAAACCAGTCATCTCAAGGAACCTTTTACTCCCTGCTATTGCAGCTGTCCTCGGCTTATTTACGGGGAGCTCAAAAGCGACTTTTTCCGCCTCTTTAAGTCCTTCATCTCTGAGGTAGCGCATTACTTGTATCTCATGCTTGACAACTGATGTAGCAATTCCCAGCTCTAAGGCGATCGCTGGAGCATTAGAGCCATGTGAGATTCCTTTTAGGATGGATAAGCGTCGAATCGTATTATCATCAGATTCAATTGACATTATCTTCAACTCCAAATGTACTTGTTCGGCGCTTCCAAACTGGCCGATCTACTGCTTCTGCTCGATCTGGTTATACTTGCCGCATTTTGGGCATTTATATACTGATTTTGTGACCTGGCCTCTGTGGATGTTGTGGAGAAGCGAGTGTTTGCATCCGCCGCAGTAGTAGTCTAGTTGTCCATCGCTAACGACGTAGGGTTGCATTCTTAGCGGTTCCTTAAGATTGTCTCTGAAGAAGACGATATCCGTGAAAGGTTTAGTCACAAGCTTCATGTTGAATGAGTTTAGGTTTGACATGATAGTAGAGCAACCATCCGCGTTATATTAACCATGTTAAATATATCGCGTAAAAATGCATGAAATTATATTTTATTTGATAAATTTATCTACTAGTTGCTAAACTCGCCCACGACCTCACTTTAAGGGATCTATTTCTCATTGATCAATAACGCTTGTATGTATTAGGAAGGTTTAGGTGACTTAACAAGCAGACCTAACCCTAAAAGAATCGCTCCTATTATAAATAAAGGAGACGCATAAACTCTATACGGATAATCATTATAAGATTCTGAATAAACAATAAAAAAATTTGCTATAAGACCACCTAAAAATAGAAAAAACCCAATAAGTTGAAGGTTCTCTTTTACTGCTTTACTGACCATTTCATTGAAAATAATACTCTAAGACAATTTAAAAATGTACGCACACGATATTTGAAGAACTGATCAAGATAGGTTCTGTCAAGGAGCTCTTGTACACCAGAGAATTTTACTGAATTTTCTTAAATCTTAGCTATTCCAATTTTCTCTTGTTCGTCGAGTGCTTTTGTCTTGGGTATTGTGAGGCCGCACACGACAATACTGAGACCAAATCCCACTATTGCTCCGATGCCAAATACAATGTATGGTTTTTCTTGAATGAAATCATCAATCAGCTCTCGATAGGGAAGTAATTGGGTTAACGTATCGAGGTTTTGATTTATGGATTCATTAATTATTTTTGTCACTTTGCGAGCGTTCAAGATAGTTTGGTCAATTTCATCGGGCATTTGAATATCAATTGAAACTTGTCTACCGCGGCTTATAAACTGGGCTTGGTAAGTATTCTGGATTTCAAATCGTTCGAAAAACAAGAACCAGTCTGTGAAGCGAAAAAATCTGAGTACAATCTCTCCAAAAACACGGTAATAACCTACGGGGATCATCTCGTAAGTAAAAATAAGAGGTTTTATGCTTCATTTTCTACTATAAAAGCAATCTTGACGACCGCGCGATACTCGACAATCTTATTATTTTTTACCTTTGCTGTACAATGTATCAAATCAATACCTTTGATGTTTCTGATTGTCTTAGCTGCTTCCGTTACCGCGTTTCCAGATGCTTCTTCCCAGCTATTGGGTGAGCTACCTATCAACTCAATTATCTTCACAACCGCCATACTGTTCACTCCATAAAATGTGATTGGCTCAATGAATTTTAGTTTTTCGAAGTATGAATTTTTAACTTATAAACGAATAGACCTGAACTTAAACTAATGAGCTTATTAATGATAAAATTAAACCGGGTTAAATTTTAAATCAAAATTTTAGAAATATGTAAATAATATATAGAGGCCTCCCAGTAACATTGCTCCACACATTATAATGAGGGAACCGTAGAAGGGAGTGCGATTCTTAGCACCTAGTTTGTTGATAGTTAATCCTGTTCTTAACCCCTTTTTGATTGGGCTTATTTTTTGAACGCCAATCCTTTTACCATTTGAAATCGGCACCTCTGCAACAGCGTTCTTTAAAGCTGATTGAGCGGCGATCTCTATTTCGACATCAAAACCGTTAGACTCTAAAACCAGTTCTTTAGCGAAAGAAGTTTTCATTAAATAGAGACCTGAACATACATCACTTAATTTGCTCCCAAAATAGAGGTTAAACATAGTGTTAATCATTTTGTTACCAAAACTGTTGAATAATTTAATGTTAGCTTTGTTTTGCCTGGCTCCAATAACATGATTATATTCATTAGATTTCTCAATTAAATGTTCAATATCTTTAGGGCTATACGTTAAATCACCATCTATGACAACAAAACATGGTGTTTTAATCTCGGATATTGCTGAAGCTATGGCGCTGGTTTTTCCCTTCCCTTTTTGAGTAATAACTCTGACCTTTAATTTACCGGCGATACTTGCCGTTTCATCGATTGAATTTCCATCTACGACAAGAAGATTTGAGTATCCTTCCGACTTTAACTCTCCTATCACGAACTCAATAGTTTCTTCTTCGTTCAATGTTGGAATAACTACCGTAATATCGCTCTTATCTGGCATTACCGCATTAATATTCTCAACCATTCTTTTTCACCTTCATTGAGCCTCCGATTTGTCTTTACACCACTATTTTTTCTTAGTTAGAGAGAGAAGAGCTATGACGAGGAAGGCTGTAGCGGCATATAGCTCACTACCTGTTAAAAACCATACAATCCAAGCTACAACAGCTGCTGGGAGAAAGAATAGCAGAGCTCCCACCATCATGATGATTATTATTCCAATTAATACGAGTACTCCGGCAGCCACTAAGCCCTCTAAAGCGATGCCCACCTGGTTTAGAACCAGTGAAGACACCACAGTTACGCTAAAATCAGTTGCTGCCATTTCTTCGTCATCACGTTAGCCGTTTTCATCTATAGATCCAGTTAGCGTTCCTTATGCTAGAATGGTTTTCTTCCCTGAATAATTCTGAGTAGCACCACAATCGCTGCGATCACAAGCAGAATGTGGATTATGCCTCCCCCAACGTTGCCGATAAAGCCAAGCAACCAGAGGACCACGAGAACCACTGCTACAGTATAAAAAATATCCATCTCAACACCTTCCTACTCTTTCGCTTTCCTCTTTACTTTCCCGATTTCTTCTTGGACTTTCCCTTCAACTTGCTCGATCTTACCCTTGAGCTGCTCCGTTTTGTTATCCGTTATCTTACCAACCTCTTCACGGATTTTACCTTTGATTTGTTTACCTTTTCCTTTTAATTCTTCTTGATCCATGTCGTGTGTTCCCTTCCCTACTTCCTCTTGGACTTTACCTTCAACTTGCTCGATCCTTCCCTTGAGCTGCTCTGTTTTGTTATCGGTTATTTTTCCGATTTCTTCACGGATCTTACCCTTGATTTGTTTACCTTTTCCCTCTAACTCGTTTTTACTCATGTTAATCAATTACAAACCGCGGTTTATAAATAAGCCAAGATTTTTAGAATCATTTTATTAAACCGTTTTTTACTAACTCCTTCATATTGTCTGTTAGAAAAAATATTAGTTACCTATTTCTTAAGAAGTGCACACATAAACCAATTAAAACAGATTCCTATGCACCAGTTAAGTAGCACGCAAGGCATTTTTTGTTTACTCAAGAAGATTCTATTCATATACTTACAAATCAGAATACACTCAAGGAAAAACGGAGTCTGCCTTAAGGTGATTAAAGTTGGTTGACGAGGTAAAGAAAGCTCCCTTCGTGGGTGCGTTAGATAAAGAAATTGAGGATATTGCCCAAAAAATCTTATTAGAACTTGAAACCGCAACCACTACTGATTTAACTGATGCTAAATACGCTAAAATGATTTTACGTTTATCAGATGTATCCTATACCCGGAGAATGCTTCAGCAGGCAGAAAACTATACCTCTGGAGCTGAAAGAGAGGTTGGGAAAAGGGCGATCATCAAGGTTTTATTACTTTCAACATGGTTGCAGAGACTATACTTTATCATCAGGAGCTTTATAATGGGTCAGATAGGAGCTGTCGTTACAACTCTTTTCATCTTGTACTTCGGTACTATAGATGTAGTTCAAGGGTTTTTTATCGGTATTTTCGTGTTTATTTTTGCTTTAGTTGTCACGAGGTTGTTTGATGCTCAGATTACTCATGCTACGAAGAGGGTTGTTGAGTATATGGCTGAACATAGTACTATTAGGGATTTTATCATGAATCATTTCTAGAAGGAAGTGAATTCCATGCTTCCTTTGATTATTGAGTAGAAGTGTCATTGATATGATATTTTCTCTTTGATGATTCTCATTAAAATAATTAATTTATTGGCAGATCTCTTTGTTCTGTTCCAGTTTAAATGGGGCGGTGTGTAAGATTTATTGGAGATATATAAATGTCTGACAAAGTTGATCAAACTATGAAGAATGCCGGAAAGATGTATGATGACGCTCGCGTTCATGCTTCTGAAAAAGTTGATGAAACCATGAAAAGCGCTGGTAGAGCATATGATGACGCTGATGCGCAGGTTCGTAAACAGATCGATGAGTTAAGCAAAATCGTGGTTGTGCAGCAGAAGATAGTAGATGACTTTGTTCACAAAGAGCCTTACTTAACTATGGGGATCGGTGTCCTAGCTGGGCTTGGTCTCGGTGTCATCTTATTCGGTCTTACAAGAAATAAAGATTAAAGGGCGAACTTTTTATGTCGGTGATATTCGCACCAATCATTTCTTATTTTCAAAAGTTGATAGATAAAATAGTTAGAAAACAGTTAAAATTGATAGTTTTTTCGTTTTCTGCGGTTGTTTTTATGTTATTCGGTGTTTTCTTTGTTTCATCCGGGTTGGTTGAGGGTGTTTCATTGTTAATACCCCGATGGATGGCGTTTTGTGTTGTTGGTATATTTTTAGGTGTTATAGGTTATTTTATTATGGTTATGGGTACGAGCAAAAAAGAGGAAGATGAGACAAATGCTAAACCGGGGAAAACCTCAACATCATCTTAATCTACCCAAATATTAATTTATATAATTAAATAAGTATTTAACTGATATTTAAATTAGGTTTACTAAATCGGCGTGTTTAATTAAATAACTATTTACTAGTTTTCATCTATTCATTAATTTGGCTCATCATAGAGATATCATAAATAATTATTGACCTCATTAACCCGGTTTGTGTCTTCTTTTTTTGTAGTATAAATAGCGCGCTACCCCTACTAAATGTAGATATGTTCCCAATTGGCGATGATAATAGTGGTCGTAGAGCTTTCCCACTCGTTACATATGCTTTAATTGCCATAAATGTCATGTTTTTCTTTGTCGAATTGAGTGGCGGTGATGCATTTATTATGAAGTGGGCCTTCGTTCCCAGCCGCTTCATAGCTAATCCTGTTGCTGATTTTTTGACTCTCTTCACCTCTATGTTCATGCACGCGGGATGGGTTCACTTAGGAGGTAACATGCTTTATCTATGGATCTTCGGTGACAACGTGGAAGATCGCTTCGGCTACGCTAAATTCACAATTTTCTATCTATTATGCGGAATCGCAGCGACGTTTGCACAGCTGGCTTTTAGTCTAAACTCTAATATTCCGAATTTAGGGGCTTCAGGCGCAATCGCAGGTGTGTTAGGTGGATATATCTTGCTGTTTCCGCAGGGAAGAGTAAGTGTATTACAGGGTCGACAGGTGATTCAAGTACCTGCTTTGGGTGTGATAGGACTTTGGATTGTTCTGCAGTTTTTTAGTGGAGTTGGCTCTATCGCTAACTCATCGGAGACAGGGGGTGTAGCCTATATGGCGCATATTGGTGGATTCATAGCAGGTTTTGTGCTGACCCTTTTGCTTAAGGGAAATACAAAATCGTAAAGACATTGAACCATTGTAAATTTCGGTTAATTTTCGTAAGTACGTAATTATCCGTTCTAATCTGATGTTTTAATTATCAGTCAATATATATTTTGTAATGAACTCTAAATTTAACGAATCATAAAACTTTTAACTTAAGTTACACTATTTTAACCCGATTTATATGTCGAAAATTAAGACGGTTACTCGTACTTTCAGTATTCGTAAGGATATTATAGAGGTTTTAGAAGCGGAGGCACGTAGCAGGGGTATCTCAACCAGCGCTTTAGTAAACCAAATGATTGATAGATCCATTAACATGACTTGGCCATCAGAAAAAACAGGCGCTTTAGTGATCGCCCATGACATAATTCGAGGTCTTCTTGAAGCCTTATCAGTTGAGGATATTGTGAAAGTCGGTGGGGGATCAGCTCAAGCCCATAAAAGCACAGCGATGGTTCTATGTGGGACTGAGCAGAAACTGGAGTCGATCCTAAATTTACTGGATTCCAACTACGGTAAAAATGCTCAATGGTACAAGTTTACACATATGATTAACGGTAGAGACCATATGATTCTGTTGAATCATGAGATGGGTCAAAAATGGAGTGTATTCTTAGATGCATATATGCGGAGCTTTTTCTTAGAGACGTTAGATATGCCTTTAAAAACCAGTTATACTGATAGCGCGGTTGTGCTTGAATTCAGAATATAAAATATACGTATCTTAAACTCCATATCCTTAGGTTCTAACAACTTCTAACAACTTTAATGTGCAAGCCCTATATCTAACAATTTAAAACTAAGAATAATTAACTATTGTGAAAATCTAAACATATGCTTCATATAGATTATCATATCCACAAGAAATCGATGTAGGATGAAGCGGCTGACTTTAAAGGGAAAAGATAACGTTTGGCCTACGGTGATCTGGCAAGAAACCAGTATAATTGTCTTTTACCTGAGCGAAGATGACACAAAAACTGAGATGAGAGAAACTCATGGTATCGACTTCGATGAGTTTTTCCTTCATCTTGATAGAGGTGGCTCAATCTTTGTGACATTGAAAAGCGGTTCAGAGCCTGTCGCTAAATTCGCTGAAAATTTTGATCGGATCGGGCCATTAGATGCAACCTGTAGCTTGTAAAGGAGATGAAATGTTATGTTATCAAAAATCGAAGAGTTATCATGTATCAAATGTGGGAGTTCAAAGATCGTTAGAGATCTTGAAATAGGTGAGGTAATTTGCGGAGAGTGCGGTTTAGTTATCTCTGATAGGATTATCGATACAGGTCCAGAGTGGAAAGCCTTTAGCTATAAAGAGATCTCAGAACGATCACGAGCAAGCGGAGTAAACTCAACTTTTCTCGAAAAGTCTATACCAACAAGATTCACAGGTATAAGAGACGGAACAGGGAAACTTCTCGACGCTAAAACGTTAGCCCAGATGAACCGGCTTAAAACTTATGATAACCGGTCAAGACGAGATGATACGGTGTCCAGAAACTTGAGTATAGCGATGACTGAACTTGACCGACTATCTGCCATCCTCCAGCTTCCGGAGCTTATCAAGAGTCAAGCTGCACAAATCTACCGGAAAGCACTTGAAAAAGATATGATCAGAGGTCGATCAATCGATGCTTTCATCGCCGCATCGATCTACGCAGCTTGCCGCATACAGAAGATGCCGCGTTCACTTAAGATGATCTCCGAGGCTAGCAACCGGGATTATTCTGATGTAGCGAGAACGTATAGGCTTCTTATTCGCTTAATGGAGATAAAAATCCCTATCGACGACTCTTTGAAATTTGTTACTGGAATTGCTTCAAGACTTAAGTTGGAGCTATTGACTGAACGTAGGGCTGTTGAGATTTTACGTGTTGCGAAGACTCGGCAGGGTTTATCTGGGAAGGAGCCTCGAGGGGTTGCGGCTGCGGCTCTTTATATTGCGTGTCTTGAAGTTGATTCAAGGAGGACTCAGAAAGAGTTTGCGGTCGCAGCTGGTACGACCGAGGTTACTCTTAGAAATAGGATGAAGGGATTGAAGCTTTTGTTGGGTGGTGTGTTAGCGTCGGATTCTTCGCCGATGCGTTTGGTGGTTGGGGCTAAGTAGGATAACTCTTGGGTAAACTATTTTTAGTTTCTTATCCTTTGGATATTTCTACTCACTCTAAAAATTTGAAAAATAAGAATCATCCTTTTTTATAGAAAATAGTTACATTCAAGATCATGAACATCAAATTGGAGAAGGGTAAAAATAGTTTTTATTTTTTCATAATAATTATACTTTGCTCTATTATTTGTATAGCTGAAACGGGACAGGATTTTATAGCATTTTTAACATCATCAATTAGGTCATCATCGAAGCTTCCTACCGAGATGATCTCTACATTTCCCCCAACAACGGCTGATTTATTTTCCCAATCCGATTCGAAATGTACCGTGTCTAGGTTATAACATACTCCACAACCAACGCATTCGTTTCTATCTACCATAACCTTATACATTTTAAATATCTCCCTTTCTCCACAAATAGTTATAGGAATCGTGACTATTAAATAGGGAAAAAAAATTAAGAAAGATAATTTTACCTGTTAAAAATTTTTAAAAAAAACGCTTTGATACATGTACTCCGCAGGTCTCTAATTATTCGAACTACTAAAATTGCCAAATTTTCCTAGTTTTAGCAATCTTGACTAGTTTAAATATAGCGCAGCTGTAAAAATATTGAATGTACTCGAAAAAGGGCTGGATGTTAATTTAGTATGAAATTATGGCATATGATCGCAGTTAATGTAGGGATGATCGTGGTAATTCTGTTGGCTTTAACTTTGGGTTCAACGTACAGTATTCCCGATCTAACAAATGTAAGCTACGGGTTCCCAAATACATGGGCTGTACATACTACAAGCACCATAGTCGGACCGGTTAACCTCTGGAGTGTGGACATCAATGCACTGTTGATTGACCTTACTATTTGGCTTGTAGCGTTAGCTGCCTTGAACATCGTTATTTCACTTTTTGCTAAGAAATGAAGATAGAAGTAAACTTCGGATATTTTAGCAGCTTTCGTAGGAAGAAGTTTTCTACTGTGTACTTCAGACGGTTTTATACATATATTTCTTAAACCGTTAATATGATAATCATTACATGTAATTTCTGGAATAGCCTAGATTAATATTTATGAACTATAATATTTTCGGATCAAAATATTAGTAGAATTTCGATTAAACTCAGTTATTCTTCAGATGAAAGTGATTTTCTTGTATAATCATTAAAGAACTCGATATATTATCCCAGAGAAAATTTGTTTTAATTGGTGCCGGTTCCACTCACCAGGTTTCGAGACACCCCTGAATAGCCAGACCTAATTGATTGTTATGTGGAAGCAGGTGCGTTCTCCGAGGTGACATGCAGGACCCGTCTGCTCGACAAGGTATATGATAGCATCTTGGTCGCAGTCAGTAAGAATACTCACTAGTTTCTGAACGTTGCCGCTTGTCTCGCCTTTCTTCATAATTTTATTATGGCTGCGCCTGTAGTAGTGAGCGTATCCGGTCTCCAATGTTAGCCGAAGGGCTTCCTTATTCACGTATGCAAGTGTAAGAACCTCATGCGTCTTAGCTTCTTGGGTTATCACGGGAATGAGTTCTCCACTTTTTTTCCAATATAAATCATCGATATGCATTATCTTCATCTTATAATCACTCCCTGATTTCGCAGGTACTCTTTGACTCTGGGAATAGGATAGTTCTCGTAATGAAAAATGCTAGCAGCTAAAGCTGCGTCAGCTCCAGCAGTAAAAACCTCCTTGAAGTGGTGCAGTTCCCCAGCTCCTCCACTCGCGATGACAGGTACATTTACACGCCGTGTAACCTCAGCGATGAGTTCAAGGTCGTAACCAAGCTTGCTTCCATCTCGATCCATGCTTGTGAACATAACCTCACCCGCTCCAAGCTGGATGGCTTTTTTAACCCAAGTTAGGGCATCTAGACCTGTACGAACCTGTCCACCGCTAACATAAACCTCAAACCAACAGAACCCTTTAGGAGTATCAATGAGCTCAACTCCCTGTTTTAAATTATAATTACGTTTGGTATCGATTGCGACTACGCAGCATTGTGCGCCGAAAGTATCCGCGATCTCGGTAATTAACTCAGGTCTCTTCACCGCCGCGGTGTTAACACTTGTTTTATCTGCTCCGTTTAGAAGAACTGAGTGAGCTTCCTCCAGCGTGTTGATTCCTCCTCCAACCGTGAAGGGGATGTCAAGTTCCGAAGCTACGCTTCGAACAAGTTTTGTTAATGTGGTTCTCTTTTCAATATTCGCCGTTATATCGAGGAACACGAGTTCGTCAGCGCCATCGTTGCTGTATCTTCTTCCCAGCTCCACTGGGTCTCCCGCATCCCTGAGATTCAAGAATCGGGTTCCTTTAACAACTCTACCGTCTTTCACGTCAAGGCATGGAATAATTCTTTTAGCTAACATTTAGCTGCCTCCTGAGCTTCGCTGAGAGTAAACCTGTTTTCATAAAGTGCTTTCCCGATTACAGCTGCTGATGCTCCTGCTTCACGGAGCTCCTCGATGTCACCGGTTGATGCGATTCCTCCCCCTGCGATGACTCTGAAGCTTCGGGAGGTGGTGCGTATGTTCTCAATATCTGGACCTGCGAAGGTGCCGTCTCGCTCGACATCAGTTATTTGAACCCACTCGATTTCGAGGGGTTTTAAACTAGAGAGAGCCTCTTTTAATTGGATCCCAGCTGAGGTTTTCCAACCATTAATCCTGATTTCACCACGTTTATGGTCAAGGGATACGACAACCCTGTCAGAAGTATACTTTTTGATTAGATTTATAACCATTTGAGGATTATTAAAGGCTAGAGAACCGAGTATTATTCTATATAAACCAGATTCCAGAAGATCAGACGCAGTGGCAACGTCGCGAATCCCGCCACCGACCTGTAGAGGTATGGAACACTCAGATGCGATCACCTTTATGATCGATCGATTATTTCCTATTCCAAAGGCAGCATCGAGATCGACTATGTGAATCATCTCCGCTCCCTCCCGTACCCATCGATCTACCGCTACCTGAGGCTTGATAGGATACTCGATTCTCCTACTGACGTCACCCTGAGTTAGACGAACCACTTTACCATTCATCAAATCGATTGCAGGTATGATCATCATCAACGCTTCACCATTCGCTTAAAGTTCTCCAGAATCAGTGACCCAGCTTTGCCTGATTTCTCGGGATGAAACTGTGTACCGCAGACGTTCCCATTAGAGATGACGCTAGTAAAATCAATCCCATATGTCGTCTTAGCTGCTGTGACTGTTGAGTCGAGAGGCTCAGGATAGTAACTGTGAACGAAGTAAAAATACATGTCATCAGTTACATTGTCGAGTAATTGCACCGGCTTCACATTGTTTAGCGTATTCCATCCCATATGAGGTATCTTTACTATTGAGCTGAACTTCCTGACTTTTCCCTTTATGAGACCTATACCCTCCCCAGCACCCTCATCGCTCTTTTCAAGCATTAACTGAACGCCAAGGCAACTTCCGAGGAACGGTTTACCCTCCGCAACGATCTCTCTGATCAAGGGTTTAAGGGACTGAATGTGGTCAGATGCGACCTTCCAGTTGCCAACACCCGGAAGCACGATTGCGTCAGCCGCGCGGAGCAAAATGGGATCCGCTGTAACTTCAACATTAAACGCTACTCGCTGTAACGCTGTCGTCATACTAAAGATGTTGCCAACCTTATAATCAACTATCGCTACTGTTGTCACTACAATACCTCCTTACTGCTGGGCACACCAATCCTCCTTGAATCCTTCGAGGACGCCTGCCTAAGAGACAAAGCGAGAGCCTTGAAAACTGCCTCCAATTTATGGTGATCATTGCCACCATACTCTACTCTAACATGGAGTGTAGAACCGGAGGCTTGAGCAAAACTTTCAAACCAGTGTCGTAGGTCCTCTACCGCTGCATCTTCAATTACATACCCTTCTGTCCTAAGATCTATAACGCTGTAAGGTCTGTTGCTGAGATCAATCGTCACAGAAGCAAGAGACTCATCCATTGGTACGATAGCTGATCCAAACCTGGTTATGCCTAGGTAATTTCCTAAGGATTTTTTGAACGCGGAGCCTAGCGTTAAAGCTACGTCTTCAACTATGTGGTGTCGGAGATCACCCTGAGCTTTTAACTCAATGTCAATCAGGCTGTGTGTTGAGAGAGAAGTAAGCATATGGTCAAGGAATTTGATCCCCGTGGATACTTTTGATGCTCCCACTCCGTCAAGGTCAACGCGTGCATAGATCTGCGTCTCACCAGTTTCACGTTGTATCTCTCCTACTCTCATTTCTGCATACTCCTAACCCTGCTTTTAGACGATATTCCGATGTGTACGATTTTACTCGTTATGGGAAGTTCTACGCATATTCTCATTTGATAACCTCCCTGAGAGCGTTAAGGAAGAACTTCCCCATTTTCCTAGGGGCAACTGTAACCCTTAGGCAGTTATCATACCCGGTTACTGAACCCACAAATCTAACGGAGACCCCGAGTTCACCGAGTTTTTGCTTAACTGTAGCAGCGTCATGTCCAACATCAAATAAAATAAAGTTAGAGTCAGATGGGAAGGTAGTTACACCTCCTATGATGCTCAACTGGCTAAGCATCCACTTTCGCTCAGTTCTAGCTACATCTATAGCATAATTGACAGCACTCTGATTCTCAAGCATCATCTTAGCGGTTCCAAGCGAGATACGGCTGCATGGAAATGGTGATTGATGTTTAGTCTCGATAACCTTCGCAAGCCGTTTATTTGAGACGATATAACCAACTCTTAACCCTGCTAGACCATAAGCCTTAGAGAACGTGCGGAGAACCAGCAAGTTGTCGTAGCTACATGTATTTTCTGTGAGGCTCTCACCCCCATAATCAACATATGCCTCGTCTATGAGGACGAAGCCAGGGTACTCCTCAACAAGCCTAAGTATACTACGCTTTGAGAAAGAGTTTCCCGTCGGATTATTGGGATTGCAGACAACGAGCATGCTTCCTTCTTCAGCATCACTTAATAACTCATCTATTGGTAGGCTAAATCCCTCTCCTAGCCGTATGGCTTTATAGCGTATCCTACGCTGTGCTGCGACTTCCCGATACATACCGAAAGTAGGGTCAATGCTTCGGATCTCCTCCTCTTCTCTAAGAAGCGATGCTACGAGGAGTTCAATAAGCTGATCCCCCCCTCCCCCCATTACTATCTGGAGATGATCCACCCCAAGTTTACTCCCAATTAAATTCTTCACTTCACGGATATCATCATCAGGGTAAAGTCTACAATCAACTTCTCTTGAGACCTTAGCTATTGATGATGCCAACGTTTTTTTTGAGAGGAAAAGATTCTCATTAGAATCTAATTTTAGTTTAATCTGTTCTATTATTGGTGAAGGCTTGTATTCTGCGCGTTCACTATTTTCTGAAAAGAACTCTGAGATCTTCATTTAAAGAACCTCGCTTTCACAGCAGCACCATGATTCGGGAGTCCCTCAGCCTCGGAAATAACCTGAATAGTCTGTGATACTTGTTCTAGCCCGGCTTTAGTTGCATAAACTTTGTTGACAGGTTTAAGGTAATCAAGGACGGTTATACCTCCGCGTATTTTACCGTAACCTCCGGTAGGAAGGACATGGTTCACTCCCATGCAATAGTCGGTACTCGATGCTGGCGTGTATGAACCGAGAAGCACGAGCCCAGAGGAAGTTACTTTATCGGCTAAAACTTCTGGGTTACGAGTATGGATCTCCACGTGTTCGGGAGCGAAATCGTCAACGAATGAGCAAGCGGCTTCCATATCCTTTACAATGAGTGCATAACCACCTGATTGAAGTACATCGGAAACCTCTGCACTTCTGGGAATGGTTGGTACATAGTCGTTAAGGATGGATTGTACATTGTGTGCAAGCTTCTCCGAGTCTGTAACGAGTATGCATAAACCGCCGGGGCCATGCTCAGCTTGGCTTACAAGATCGAGGGCGACGAACTTGGGATCTGCAGAGTTGTCGGCGATTATGGTTATCTCCGTTGGTCCTGCTTGCATATCTATAGCTACGTCTCTTGAGACCATCGCTTTAGCGGCTGTGACGTATCTGTTTCCCGGACCTACAACTTTGTCTACTTTCGGTATGCTTTTTGTGCCGTAGGCGAGAGCTGCTATTGCATGTGCCCCCCCGATGCGGAAAATTCGGTCTACGCCGCTGATATCTGCAGCAACAAGGGTTAGAGGAGGGATCAAGCCATTTCGGCGGGTGGGCGTCGTTATAAATATTTCCTTTACGCCCGCCACCTTCGCAGGGATAACATTCATGATTACAGTGCTTGGGTAAGCTGCTTGGCCGCCTGGAACATAGCAGCCTACTCTTCTAAGAGCTCGGACACCGCAGGCTATCTTAACTCCCTCGATTGAGGTCTTGAAACTGAGTCTCCTCATTCGTTTTTGCTCGATAAGAGTCAGTCGCTTAGAAGCAACCTTCAACGCCTCTACTTGCTTAACTGGGACTGAAGTATAGGCGTCTAGGATCTCTTTTCTCTTTACCTCCAGTTCGTCAACGGTGAGGTCTACGTTATCGTATTTCTTAGCATAGTCGAATAGAGCTTCATCGCCTCTTTTTTTGACATCGTTGATTATGCTTGATACGTGGTTCATGTTATCTTCGCTGGATTGGAGTCTATTTGGCCACCGGGAATCTAGTAGATCATCTGAATTATTGGTGATTTTAATCAAAGAGTTTCACTCTTGTTGGCTATTTCTTCCAGTGGCAATACCTGCCTTGGCTCATATACTACAAGCCCCTGGCTGAGCACCCTTAGTATCGGTAAAATCTCCATGAATTTATCTTTGTCAATTACGGTGTTAACTGCCATCCATTCAGGGTCGCTTAATGGGGCGAGTGTTGGTCTTTTAAGAGCTGGTAGCTGTTGGAGTAGCTTCTCAACGTTCTCCTTCCTAACGTTAGCGAATATATGGAGTTTTTTAGCTCCATCTACTGCGCCGCGTAGTAGTGTAAGGATATCCATGATCTTCTCCCTTCTAGCAGGGTTCCGAAGGCTATCCTTGTTAGCAATGAGTAACGCGCTTGTTTTGAGCACAGTCTCCACAACTTTAAGGTTGTTTTGTAGAAGGCTGGTACCAGTGTCAACGACCTCCACGATTGCGTCAGCATCCTCAGGTGGCTTTGCTTCGGTGGCTCCAAAACTCAGGTATATGCCGATTCGATCGTTATCACCTTTCCTCCACCATGGCGTCACAACCATTGGCTCTGCGTTACCATAGAGTTCCTTGTAGACTTGGTTGTTCATCAGGAACTTACTGGCCGCGTTAAGGTATTCTGTTGATATTCGGAGGGGTTTGCCTTGAGCTGCAAATAGCCTGATTAGATCGCTTAGACTTGAGACTTCACTCCATGTATCTGGAACAGCTAAAACGATCTTAACTCGACTATATTCTAAATCGAGTAGAACAACAGCGTTGGCTTGTGTCTCCTGAACCCAGTCAAGCCCACTAATTCCTACGTCCTGCATACCCTCCGATACAAAGGTGGGGATCTCTTGAGGTCGAAGCACTTTTACCTCAATCATAGGATCATTAATGCTTGGCCGGTAAGTTCGATCAAAACCCGAGATACTGTATCCTGCACGGGCTAAGATCTGCAGAGTGCTTTTTTCAAGGTGACCCTTAGGTATAGCTAGTTTCACTTTCTCCATAGTAAAAATCTCCTTATATATGATACTTGAACGACGGTGCACCTAGGTTCTATGATGTTTAGAATAGTGCAGGTTATAGCGAAGAGGGTTTCAAAGGGTTCACGGATGAAGGCAACTACCTCTAATGAATACTATCCCTCAATTCACTTCACGCCTCACAGAACCTAGCATCCCAAATATAAGTGTATTTAAACAATTCAAGTGTGAAACTACACTAAACCGGTTTTTAAACCTGGTACGCTTTGTGAGAACCTATTTCCTGATTGGTTATGTCTAGTGTGTTTTTCCCTAAAGTAGATTTTTGAAAAGAATAAAATGTAAATGTGAATAGGTTTATTTCGTGTTTCTGAAACATTCGAACGAGAGCATGTACCGTATATCAATGTGGTAAAATAGGGTAAACTATAATATCTCCCAAGGGAAAGTTGGCTGTATGTCCTTTACGGAATCGGGGCAGTTTCTCCACTTTACCGCCGAGAACAAAACCTTCCGAGACCGCGTGAGGGAGCTTAGCGGAGAGAAGATAGAGCTTTGCTTCCAATGCGGTGCGTGTAGCTCAGGATGCCCAATGATTGAGGAGATGGATTATCTCCCCAGTAAGGTCATCAGGATGGCTCAACTAGGCCTCAAGGAGGCGTTGGACACTAAAACCATCTGGGTCT
Source organism: Candidatus Bathyarchaeota archaeon (assembly GCA_041304325.1). GTDB lineage: Archaea > Thermoproteota > Bathyarchaeia > TCS64 > TCS64 > UBA8941. The sequence continues at coordinate 27,451 of JBFYNP010000010.1, read as the reverse complement.
GTACAACTTGCTTCAACTGCGAAGTCAGATGCCCGAGAGGGATAGATATAGCCAACGTTATGGAGGCTTTCAGGCAACTCGTCCTACGGACAAAATATGACCGAGTCAGGCTTGATGAGCTAACCCCCGAGGAGCTTAGAACCCTCCCACAGGTCGCTATATTGAGCAACCAGAGAAAACTCTCAGCGTGATCACCATGAAGTTAGCATATTACCCTGGATGCACTTTGAAGACGACTGGTAAAAGCTTTGAGGTGAGTGCACTCGCATCCGCAAAGGAGTTAGGGCTTGAACTTGTAGAGCCTGCCCGCTGGAACTGCTGTGGAACCGTTCACTCATTGACCAAAGATGATGTGATGCATCATCTTGCTCCTGTTAGAAACCTCCTTCGCGTCGAGCAGATGAAGTCTGAAAGCGTAATCGATGAAGCGCGGGTCGTAACACTGTGCGCTATGTGTTATAACACGTTGAAGAGGTCTAACGATGTCTTCAACACCAATACTGATCTCGCTCGGAAGATAGGGGAAAACTTTGAGAATGAAACCTCAACCTATAACGGAGGCGTCAAAGTAGAGCATCTTCTCGAGACAATTCGAGAGTTAGGATGGGATAAAGTAAAGGCGAAGGTAAAAAAACCCTTAACTGGGCTTAAAGTAGCACCATATTATGGTTGTCTTCTGCTCCGGCCACGCGGCATTGGTATAGATGACGCAGACAAACCCACCATACTCGAAGATCTCTTCAAAGCGCTTGGAGCTGAGGTTATTGATTTTCCTTTCAAGCTAAAGTGCTGTGGAAGCTATCATACCGTTGAGATGAAGGAGGTTGTCGCTGACCTAAGCTACCGAATACTTAAACAGGCGCAGCAGGCCGGTGCAGATATTGTCGCCACTGCATGCCCTCTCTGTGAGTTTAACCTTGGAGACAGACAACCTGAGGTCCAGAAGAAGCATCTTGCATTCAAAGGAATCCCAGTCGTATACTTTACACAACTCACCGCCCTAGCTTTAGGACTAGGTGAAAAATTTACGTGCTTCGAGGAGAATAAGCCCGACCCAAAGCCATTGTTGAGATTAAAGGGGCTGATAAAGGATTGAGTAAATTGGAAAACAGTCAGAAAATGGTCACCATCTACGTGATGGGGAAGAAGCATAGCGTACCGGCTGACCTCACCATCATGAAAGCGATGGAATACGCCGGTTTCCAGTTCAAACGTGGCTCAGGTTGCCGCGGAGGTTTCTGCGGTGCATGCGCTACAGTCTACCGGAAGAAAGGAAGCTACAAGCTCCAGGGCGCCCTCGCCTGCCAGAAAATAGTTGAGGAAGGCATGATACTAGCCCAAATTCCATTTAGTCCCCAAGAGAAAAAGATCTATAACCTCAATGAGCTCAAAGCAGACGCTAACACATTCCTCGAGTATTACCCTGAGATAGCTCGATGTCTCGCATGTAACACATGTACAAAATCCTGTCCTCAAGACATCATGGTAATGGATTATGTTCAAGCTTCCATTCGAGGAGACGTCACCCAGACAGCGAGGCTTAGTTTCGATTGCATCGGCTGCGGCCTCTGCGCTATGAGGTGCCCTGCTGAGATAGTGCCTTTCAACGTAGGGCAGCTTGCCCGTAGACTTGAATCCCGATACGTTGAGGGACCTACTGAACACGTTCTAAAACGTTGTGAAGAGGTCAAGGAGGGTAAATATGATGCAGATATCAAGGATCTTATGAAAGCTGACAAAGCGACTTTGCAGAAGCTCTATAATTCTAGGGAGATGAAGATCAAATGACAGATTACGTAACTGGATATCAGGATTACATGCAGGAGAGTCTTAAAAAAGTCGCTGCTACTCGCGAGTTACGCTTCGGGAAAGACTTCATTCCTATGACTGCAGAGCAGCGGCAGCAGATCCTTGAAAAGTTCCATCCCGATTGGAGACCCTCGATGAAGCGTCCTCTTGCTATCGGACCGAGTAAAGGCATGTTGATACCTAACGAGGTTGCAGACATTTTAGAGAGTCACCCAAGGATCAGGTCAAAGGACATCGATTTGAGTTCTGTAGACTACGATGTTGATGTTCTCATTATTGGAGGAGGAGGTGCCGGTTTAAGCGCAGGTCTTCTCGCTAACGAAAATGGAATTCCTGCAGATAGAATCTTACTCGTTCAAAAGCTCCGCCTTGGAGATGCGAACAGCAAAATGGCGCAGGGAGGCATTCAGGCGGCGGATAACCCCGACGACAGCCCCGTACTCCACTACCTCGACGTAATCGGGGGTGGCCACTACGCAAACAAACCAGACCTCGTAGAGGCTATGGTTAAGGACGCTCCTGATGTTATCAAGTGGCATGAGAGTCTAGGCGTCATGTTCGATAAAACACCTAACGGGACGATGGTAGAGATCGCGGGAGGTGGAACAAGCCGCAGGCGAATGCACAGCTGCAAAGACTACACAGGTCTAGAGATAACACGCGTCGTGCTTGATGAATTCATTAATAAGGAAATCAGCTTCACCGAATTCACAAGTGCAGTAGATCTCATAATGGATGATAAGGGGCAGGTTGCTGGAGCTGTCCTCCTAGATATGGAGACCGATGAGTACCGAGTCGCTAGAGCGAAGAGCGTGGTTCTCAGCACAGGGGGCTTCGGTAGACTGCACATTCAGGGTTTCGCGACAACCAACCACTATGGAGCCACCGGGGATGGTATTGTTATTGCATATCGCACGGGAGCTATCCTCCGCGACCTTGACTCCACCCAGTATCACCCTACCGGTGCAGCTTACCCGGAGCAGATCGTCGGACAGCTCGCAACCGAAAAGCTCCGAGGACGCGGCGCACAACCCGTCAACAAGGACGGTGAACTCTTTGTTTACCACCTAGAACCCAGAGACATAGAGTCCAGCAGCTACATTAGAGAGTGCTACGAGCGCGATAACGGTATAACAACCCCCACAGGCATGCGAGGTGTCTGGCTTGACACCCCAATGATCGAGAAAGTCAACGGATCAGGCACTATCGAACGTGAGTTCGCTGCGATGTTCCGTACCTTCAAAAAATTCGGTATTGACATACGAAAAGAACCGATGCTAGTGTTCCCCACCCTCCACTACCAGAATGGAGGAGTTGAAATAAATGCCCAGACCGAGACTAACATACCGGGGCTCTTCTGCGCAGGCGAGGTCTGCGGAGGCGTCCACGGCAAAAACAGGCTCATGGGGAACAGCCAACTCGACATATACGTTTTCGGCCGCCGCGCAGGCATAGCAGCAGCGGAACGCGCTAAAACCGCAACCATCGGAAAACTAACTCTCGCTCACCTCGACAAGTACAACAGTTGGCTAGAGGAAGCAGGAGTAAAGACCGACCGTAAAGCCCCGATGATTCTACCAGAGTACCGCGGAGTAAAGACCCTCGAGCACAAGCTCAACATCCTCTAGGTGCAGTGAATGACACAGCCAAGAATAGGCGTCTGGCTCTGCGAATGCGGAGGCAACATAGGCGACGTAGTTGATACAGATAGTGTCGTAGAGACCCTGAAGAACGAAGTTACCTATGTAAAGAAAGAGAGATACCTCTGCAGCAAACCAAGCGTAGACAGCATAAAAGAGATGATTGATGGGGAGAAACTTGATCGAGTAGTTCTCGCCTGTTGCACACCAAAGATGCACAGAGAGACCTTTCTAAGCAACCTCGCTGAGAAAGGCGTTAACCCCGCGTATCTCGAGATGGTTAACGTACGCGAGCAGTGTAGCTGGGTTCATAAGGATGACCATGATGGAGCCACCTTAAAGTCTCTAGACCTCATCCGCGGAGCCATCGCGAGAGCAAAGGGGTCTGTAGCTTTAGAGTCAAAGAAAATGCAAGTTATTCCGGAGGTTCTCATCATCGGAGGAGGAGTTGCAGGGATCACAACCAGCCTTCGCTTAAGCGAGTTCGGGATGAAAGTCCATCTCGTCGAGCAGAAACCCAGCATCGGAGGCCACATGATCCAGTACCCAAAGGTCTTCCCAACCCTCGACTGCAGCCAGTGCATACTAACACCGAAGATGGCGTCAGTTAGCCAGAGCAGAAACATAGAACTCTTCAGCTACTCCGAGGTTGAGAGCGTCTCCGGAGTTCCAGGCGACTTTAACGTCAAGATCAGAGTCAAACCTCGCGGTGTAGACATATCAAAATGCATCGGCTGCGGTGAATGCAGCCGGGTCTGCCCAACAATATGTCCCTCGGAGCACGACGAGAAACTTGGCACCCGGAAAGCCGCATATATCCCATTCCCTCAGAGTGTACCAAGCGTCTACACCATCGACTTTGACCACTGCATCCGCTGCGGTGCTTGCGTTGCAGCTTGTCCCCGAGAAGCGATCGACATCTATGATGAAGGAAAGACTGTAGATCTTAAAGTAGGAGCGATAGTCCTAGCGACAGGTTTTGAGCTGTACGACCTTTCAGGGCTTCCACAATACGGGTACGGAAAGTACCCGAATGTTGTCACTAGCCTCGAGATGGAGAGGATCCTCGACGTAAATGGCCCTACTGGGAGTCAGATCATTGTTCCAAAGACAGGGAAACCAGTGAAGACCGTAACCTTCGTCCTCTGCGCTGGGAGCCGCGACACCGAGACAGGTCGCCCCCATTGTAGCCGTGTCTGTTGCCTTTACAGCATGAAGCAGGCTCAGCTCCTCAGAGACCGCGGCCTAGATGTATGGATCCACTACATCGATGTTCGTTCACCGGGGAGGCGCTACGAGGAGTTCTATCGAGCTACTCAGGAGAAAGGCGCTACCTTCGTGAAGGGAAAAGTAGTTGAGATATTCCCTGAGGGTGATAGAGTGGTTGTCCGCGGTGAAGATATGATGCTCAACAGGATGATTGAATACGAGAGTGACCTCGTTGTCCTTGCACCACCAATCGTAACATCCCCGGAGACGCTTAAACTCGCGGAAATGCTTCGCGTGCCGGTGGATGAAGATCAATTCATTCTTGAACGCCACCCAAAGCTTGACCCAATGTCTACAAAGAGAGATGGAATCTACGCCGCCGGTACAGTGATCGGGCCAAAAGATATCCAGAGTACAACAGCTGAAGCTGAAGGAGCTGCGATGAAGGTCGTTAATTTCCTGTCAGTGGAGCGCATGATCGAGCCTAACAAAGCTTACCTCGCCTACTCAGAAAAGTGTACGAGCTGCGGTAAATGCGTCGAGATCTGCCCCGAGTCAGCGATCACCCTAGAGAACGGTAAGCCTCTTATCAACGACATAATGTGCACTGGGTGCGGCGCATGCATACCCTCCTGCCCAACCGAAGCACTCGACCAGCAGGGGTTGACAGACTCCCAGATTAAAGACCAGATTAAGGGTGTCCTTGAAGGCTCCAAAGCTGAGTTGAAGATACTCGCCTTCGTAGAGAAGGAGGTAGCTTACACCGCAGTAGACCTAGCAGGACTTGCCAGACTGAAGTACCCTGCAAGCATCCGAATCATCCCCATGCCCAGCCTCGCACGCTTAACGATGAAGCAACTCCTTACCGCATACGCGTATGGTGCAGATGGTGTAATGCTCCTTGAGGCTCCAGCTCATGAAGGACCTTACGGAAAAGCTCATGTGTTGGCTGAGGAACGCGCCGACGAAAACAGGTGGGCGCTTGAAGACTACGGGGTAGATAGCAGTAGACTCTGGTTCAGCCGAGTTTACGTACCTGACTGGAGAAAGCTTGAACGAGTTTTCAAAACATTCCACGACATGGTGGAGCTTGAAGGCCCCGTCGATGAAGAGAAGCGTAGAATGATCCGCGAGAAGCTCACGGAATAAACGATTTAACATAGCTTCCATCTTTTTTTCAAAATAATGCCATAAAGATGTAATTTCCTTTTTAATTTTAGCGCAGCTTAAAACGTTCTACAGGTAAATGTTATACGGGTAATAGCGCGCTTCTTCATCTATGCCAGTATCCAAGGAAGAGTTACTGAAGCAAGCTCAAAAGTGGAGCATACTATCCCCTCAGATGCACAAATTCTATGGGGGTAAGGTGGAGGTAATGCCAAAATGCTCCATAACGAGTCTACAAGATTTCGGCATCTGGTACACGCCAGGAGTTGCCCAGGTCTGTAAAGATATCGAGAAGGACAAGAACCTAGCCTACGAGATGACGAGCAAATGGAATTACGTTGCCGTCGTCTCCGACGGAACTCGCGTTCTGGGTCTCGGAGACATCGGAGGCCAAGCTGGGATGCCTGTAATGGAGGGAAAAGCCCTCATCTTCAAGTACCTCGGTGGAGTAGATGCCTTCCCCATATGTCTCGCGACAAAGAATGAGGAAGAGATCATTCAAGCAGTTAAATGGATCGAGCCCACGTTTGGAGGTATCAACCTTGAGGACTTCAGCAGCCCAAAATGCTTCTCCATACTTGATAGACTCAGAAAGGAGATGCCGATACCCGTCTGGCATGACGACCAGCAGGGCACCGCAGCGGTGATCCTCGCCGGAGCTATAAACGCCTTAAAATTCGTCGGCAAGAAGATGAAGACCTCTAAATTCACGATTGTTGGAAGCGGCGCTGCTAACACACGTACATTCTACGTTCTCGTCTCAGCGGGAGTGAACCCTAAAAACATAGTCATGACGGATAGCACCGGGATTCTGAGCACTGATAGAAAAGACTTGGAGGGAACATACAAATGGGATCTAACCGTAAAGTCAAATGGAGAGGGATTAACGGGGGGACTACGTGAAGCCTGTAAGGGATCTGACATCCTGATCGCTGCATCCAAACCAGGTCCAGGCATCATCACCAAAGATGACATCAAAGTAATGGCCTCAAAGTCCATCGTATTTGCGTGCGCAAACCCAATCCCGGAGATTTGGCCATGGGAGGCGAAGGAGGCTGGCGCGAAAGTTATCGCAACAGGTCGCAGCGATTTCCCCAATCAGGTAAACAACAGCCTGGTCTTCCCCGCTATATTCCGTGGTGCCCTTGACGTTCGCGCTAAAACCATCACAGATGAGATGTGTATCTCATCAGCACAAGCCCTCGCTAAATTCGCTGAAGATAAAGGTCTCACTGAAAACTACATCATTCCGGGCATGGATGAATGGGAGATTTACCCATTACAGGCTACAGAAGTCGCAATGAAGTGCATCCAGCAGGGTCTAGCTCGCAAAACGATAGCTAGAAAAGAAATCTATGATGGAGCAGCTGCTATAATCGAGAGAACCCAAAAAATCGTAAAGCTCCTGATGGATCAGAGCTTCATCAGCCCCCCACCTCAAATTTAAAGTAGATTAATTTAATATACTCGCGCGCGTCGGCACGCTTTAATCTACGGCATCTTTACCCTGCGCATGGAGCGACTGACACGGATCCGTGAACAACTCGGATTGAAGGGAAACCTCATCCCTGTCATAGGGACCCGAAGTCTAGACGCCACAGGCTGGCAGATGTTTGAAGCCGTCTGGCAACCCTACCTTCTAAGCCTCGGCGCATCCATCTCCCAGATCGGGGTGATCAGCTCCACCTACCTCGGTTTCTACGCAGGGCTTCAGTTCTTCACAGGGACGGTGAGTGACTCCCTTGGGCGTAAGAAAACAATGCTTATTGCATACAGCTTCAGCTTGGCTTCGATCCTCCTAATCTTCACCGCAGATTCATGGATACTAATCCTCCCCGTTATGGCAGTGTTCGCCTTAGTGGATGCTCTTGCAGAACCCTCAATAGTTCCACTAATCGCAGAGTCCGTCCCAGAAGATAAGAGGGGGCAGGCATTCAGCCTCCTAAGCCAATGCTGGTTCCTCCCCGGACTATTCGCACCAGCCCTCGGTGGATTAATAGGAGCAACATACGGCTTCACGACTATACTCTTCATGGTTCTAGCCACCGAAACCCTTAGCCTCCTACTCTTCAGAGCCTACGTGAAAGAGACCCTCCGAGAGGTAAAACCCCTCAACCTCCATAAGCTGGCACGGGAGTTCGTATCCATCGTTATCCCGGAAAAATCTCTTCTACGCCTGTACTCTACCGTTATCACCAACCGGTTCGCCTACGCCCTATTCGACGGCGTCCTCTACACGATGCTCATCAAGAACTATGGCTATACAGCGCTTATGATAGCCTTCGCCGCGAACGTCTTCACTATGACGACTGCTGTGAGCCTCTTTGGGGCGGGCAGATTAGTTGACAAAGTTGGAAGCCGAAACCCTATCCTAGCCTCAAACCTCCTATGGGTCCTTACGCTGATCCTCATCCTCGCCTCTAACGTGTGGCCTATCCTCTTCCTTGCAATGGTCATCCGAGGGTTAAGCGTTGCACTTTGGGATCCAGCCCTCAACACTCTAGTCTCATCTGAGACAACCGAGCTGAATAGGGGGAGAGTCACAGGGAAGATGGGTGCAATGAAGGGAATACTTACTTTCCCGGCGCCCATCATCGGTGCTTTGCTCTTCGACACTTACGGATTCTCTGGGCCAGTCGCGTTGAGCTTTACAGGGATCCTAGTCTCCACCGGACTCGCGTGGGGATTACGCGCGCGGTAAATATCAGTAAAAATAAGTCGATGTATTTATTCTAAGGAAACCTTATACTAAAGTAGATTATACACTTTTAAAAAACCCTACCAATTTATCAAAAATAAGTAAATCAATCCTTTTTTAATTTTAAGAATAGTTTGTACTAGATTACTATAATTCGAATATGGCTCTGAAGTGCCGAGGATTTTTATTTATTTGTTTTCTCCGCTGCATTAGCAATTTTATCAGCTAAGCTTACAAATCTCTCATGGTCAATTAATCCATCGATAAAGCGTTTGGGTATACCGCTAAACCCAACTATTGCACCCGACAACGCTCCTGTGAGTGCAGCACGCGCCATATTATTACCGCCCCCATTAATCGCTGATAATACAGCCATCTCAAAGTTATCTTCGTAACGGGAGACTAGGTAATATGCAGCTGGTAGCATATAACCAAACAAGCAACTGAGACCGAAGAGTTGACAAACGGCTGAAGATGGTTCAATATTTATCGCAGGATTATGAGCCGCTTCATAGGTGCGAGATGCTTGCTCTATAGAGTCAGCAAAATCATGTTCTTCCGCCGCCAACTCCTTCCATGTAACAGGGAACGTCCACCTTGGTCGCGCATCATTGCGCGGACGTTTTTGTTCACCCATAGGAAACGGCAGCTTGCCTTCTCGCCTCCATTTATACAAAGTAGAAGTGACTTTAGGAAGAGGCGTGCCGTTGATCAGCGCTGAGATCGTCATTTCAAAGGCAAGTGTTTGCCCTACGATCATGGGGTTGTGGTGCGTTAACTGAATGTTTGAGAATGCATATTTAGCTGCCTGGCCTGGATTACCGGCATAGTAAGCTGCCAAAATGGGAATACGGATCGCTGCAGTAGAAGTATAACTGAAGCCGCCGACATGTGTCCAGTCGAAACCATCCCTGCGTCCATGCCAAACATCTCGCATGTCTTCGTCGGTATAACGTCCACCCTCTGGGGAGCCATCCAGCGTAGCTAATAAATCGTCGAGACGATTGGTAAAGTCCTTCTCATTATAACCGTTACATTCGATGACTGATTCCATCAATAGACTCAGTATTTGTCCTGTCTGAGAGACATCGCCCGGTTCTAATCCCTGACGTGCTTTATAGACCGCAGGATAGCTCGGGTTGGGTTTTACTGGCATATAGTTGTCGATCCATAAACCATATTTTTCCTGTAGTTCATTAAGATCATAATACCAGTGTGGTCCAAGTCCAAGGGCATCACCTATCAGAGCGCCTATAACTGTGCCTTTAGCACGGTCTCTTAGAGTAATAGGATCCATACAACCTTTGACCTGTTTTTTAGATATGAGCCTTGTGTGCTCATACTCACCGTGTATAATTAAAGGACTAGCCTCCACAAGTTCAACCTTAAAATAAATATTAACTGATATAATCTTGGGAAAAAACTACACTTTTAAAAATTAATGCTAGAATTTGAGATTTTGGTGGTAAAATGTATATAGAGCTATGAGAAAGGTACTAGGATTGGCCACCTCTAAAATGTTCTACGGAGGCGTTTCTGTTTGACAAGAACGAAGCTACGAGATTCAGTTAGTAAAATGAATGCTGAGGTATGTGACCAGTGCGGGAAATGTCCCTCAGCATGTCCGGTAACTACCCGTATCGAGGGCTTCAACCCACGTCAGATCATTGCAAAGGTAAGCCTCGGGAAAGAGGTAGAGCTGATGGAGTCTGGTGTTATTTGGACGTGCACCAGTTGTCTCAAATGCAAAGAGCGATGCCCCGAAGAGATTTCTCCCTACGATGTCATCCTCGAACTCCGCCGTGAAGCTATCGCTAAGGGATACCAGCATCCCACTAGCTATGGGGAAGCTGAGAAAACAGTCTCAGAGACGGGAGTCATTCAGCAGCCCCAGATAGTTAGAACTCGAAGCAGAGAAAGAAGAGACCGAGCAAGCTTTGGTCTTCCCCCCGCCCAGAAGCCTAGGGATCAAGTCAAGTTCACTGAAGCGATAAACGAATTAAAGAAGGAGACAGAGAGTTGAAGGTTGCATTCTATCCCGGATGCACTGCCCAGACCGACCAGTTTGGCTATGAGGCATCCGTCAGGAGCATCATGCCTCATTTAGACGTAGAACTGATAGAAATGGAGGGCGCCGGATGCTGTGGCTACCCTGCCTACAGTAGCGTCAATGAAGCATCCTGGTACTATTCAAGCGCTCGAAACATGGCTCTAGCCGAGCAAATTGGTCTACCTATGCTAACCCTCTGCAACGGTTGCCATCTCAGCTTCACCGAGACCAAACATAGCCTTGGAAAAGATCTAGCCCTCAAAGTAAAGATCAATGAACTGTTAGCCAAAGAGGGGTTACACTATGAAGGTGATGTGGAGCTTATACACATCTTCGAGCTACTCCATGACAGAATTGGAGCTAAAAAGATCTCCGCAGCCGTAACCAAGCATCTAACTGGTTTTAGGTTCGGTGCACACCCCGGCTGTCACTCAATTAGGCCAAGTAAACTCGGACGACCAGATGAATCTGAGAACCCGCATAAGCTTGATGACCTCATCAACTGGCTCGGAGCAGAGGCTATCGAGTATCCTGGAAAGATTGATTGCTGCGGCTCAAGCCTCGCATCAGCTTCGGGTAAAACAGTTATGGAGATCGCTGGAGATAAACTCAAAATTGTAAAGTCTCTTGGATTAGATGGCCTTGTAACGACTTGTCCTTTCTGCTTTAAAGTATATGATAATAAACAGAAAGCGATAGCAGTGGCGGTTGGCGACAGAACGCTTGAGGTCCCTGTATTCTATTATACTCAGCTTCTTGGCCTTGCTATGGGGCAGGAGCAGGAGAAACTGGGTCTCGAACTTAATCTGAGCCCCATCGATTCGGTGCTCGCACGGATTGGAGGAATATAGATGAAGCCTGTACTAGTTATTGGTGGTGGAATAGCTGGCATTCAAGCGTCACTAGATCTCGCTGACCGTGGGATGAATGTTCACCTCATAGAGCGAACCCCCAGCATCGGTGGTGTGATGGCTCAGCTAGACAAGACCTTCCCGACGATGGATTGCAGCATCTGCATACTTGCACCTAAGATGATTGAGTGTTACAGGCACCCCAACATCACAATTCATACTCTAAGCGAGGTGGTAGGTCTAGAAGGCAGCGTAGGCGACTTTAAAATAAAAGTCCTTGAACACCCGCGCAGCGTCGACATTACAAAATGCACGGGCTGTGGTCTATGCTCCGAGAAATGTCCAGTAAAGCGTCCTGACGATTTTCAGGCAGGTTTAGGTCAAAGAAAGGCCATATATCGCGCCTTCCCTCAGGCGGTGCCCCTTGTAGCTAACATCGACCGCGACGCATGCCTTTGGTTTACTAAAGGTCTCTGTAGAACTTGTGAAAAGATCTGCCCAGCGAAAGCGATTGACTACGAACAGAAAGAGAAAATAGTTGAGCTAAATGTATCCAGCGTTATAGCTGCCACCGGATTTGAGCAGTATAACCCGAAGGATATCGGTGAGTATGGTTATGGACGATACAAAAACGTCCTTACAGCTCTCGAATTTGAAAGGCTCGTCTGTGCATCAGGTCCAACTGGAGGCGTATTAAGTAGGCCTTCGGATGGTAAGATCTCTCATAATGTCGCCTTCATTCAGTGTGTAGGAAGCCGAACACAAACAACTGGGTACCCTTACTGTTCAGCCAGTTGCTGTATGTATGCTACGAAGGAAGCTGTTTTAATTAAAGAGCATGAGCCCAGTAGCCATGTCTCAATCTTTTACATGGATCTCCGAACATTCGGAAAAGGTTTCCAGGGTTTCGTCGACCGTGCTCAAACCCATTGGGGCGTCAAGTACATCAGAGGACGCCCAGGGGAGATACGAGAGGATCCTTTAACGAAAAACCTCACAATCCTCTATGAGAACACGGAAATTGGCCGAGTTGAAAAGGAGGAATTTGACCTCATAGTCCTCTGTACAGCCGCGATACCCCACCGAGACAATAGAAAGTTAGGAAATGTCCTAAACCTCAAGCTTGACGAGTTCGGCTTCTTCGCTGATAAGGACTCCATCACGGCTCCAGTTGAGACTGACACGCCTGGAATCTATGTATGCGGTAGCTGCCACGGTCCACGCGACATACCTGAGTCTGTTACAGAAGCGAGTGCAACCGCGGCAAAGGCAGCTGAGGATGCTGCCAGATCAGAGGTGAAGGTATGATGGTTGCGCCGAGGATTGGGGTTTTCGTTTGCAGGTGCGGCATCAACATAGGTGCGTACGTTGACGTTCCCAATGTAGTTGAGTACGCTAAGACCCTTCCAAACGTAACCTACGCGGAAGAGAACATGTATACTTGCAGCAGCGATGGCCTCAACAAGATTAAGGAAGCCATCAAGAAGCACAACCTCGAACGGATCGTGGTAGCTTCCTGTACCCCACGCACTCATGAACCTCTTTTCCAGGCAACCTGTGAGGAAGCAGGCGTCAATAAATACCTCTTCGAGATGGCGAACATCCGCGATCAGTGTAGCTGGGTTCATATGCGGGAACCAGAGAAAGCAACCCAGAAAGCGAAAGACCTCGTCAGCATGGCTGTCGCCAAAGCTGCGCTTCTAGAACCTGGCGAGGAACCCGAGATCGATGTCAACCCCAGTACCCTAGTCATAGGTGGAGGAGTAGCCGGGATGCGTGCCGCATTAAGCCTAGCAGAACAGGGTTTCGCAGTCACTATTGTTGAGAAAGAGCATGAGCTAGGTGGAATGCTTAGAACATTTGATACACTTTTCCCCCGTAACCAGAAGGCCTCAGAGGTTCTTGAACCGCTTCTAGAAAAGATCAAATCTAACCCTAAAATACGCGTTATGACCGACAGTAAAGTAAAAACGATTTACGGTTTCCTAGGCAACTTCGAAATCGGTGTCGATTCAGGCGGGAAAACTGAAGGTTTCAACGTCGGTACAATAATTGTGGCAGTTGGTGCAGAAGCATTTGAACCGAACGGACTCTACCTATACGGTAAGGATCCGAGAGTCGTAACACAAGCCCAACTCGAAGACATGGTAAAGAGAGGCAAAGTCGAAGCAAAGAGGATCGTGATGATCCAGTGTGTCGGTGCTAGAAACGAGGAACGCCAATATTGCAGCAGAATCTGCTGTAATGAGGCTCTTAAAAACGCCTTAAACATCGCAGCGCCAGATCGTGAGGTCTACATCCTTTACCGAGATCTTCAGACATATGGTATCCAGTACTCAAAATTGGAACAGGAGACGAAGCGGAAAGGCGTCAGGTTCCTAAAGTACCAACCTGAGAATCCTCCAAAGGTAACCACTAACTCCGATGGAGTCAACATAAGCTTCTACAGCCCAACCATCAATGAGGAGATGACTCTAAAAGCGGATCTCCTCGTTCTAAGCACACCTTTAATCCCTGTTGCTGACGCGGTAGAGTTAAGCCAGATGCTCAAAGTACCCCTCGATTCTAATGGTTTCTTTATGGAGGCCCACGTTAAGCTTCGTCCAATCGACTTTGCTACTGATGGGATCTTTGTATGCGGAACCGCTCACAGCCCTAAAGATATTGGAGAAAGCGTCGCACAGGCTTTGGGTGTAGCTAGCCGTGCTTCAATACCTATGGCTAAGAAGAGGGTACGCACAGCAGCAATCATGAGTGAAGTGGACCAAACTCGGTGCAGCGGCTGCGGAACATGCATCGACGTCTGCCCATACAACGCTATTCGCAAGAACGACAAAGGTCTAGCTGAGACCATCGCTGCCGTATGCAAAGGATGCGGAGTATGCGGAGCAACATGCCCGGAGAAAGCAATCACAATGCACCACTTCACTGACGAACAGATAACAGCACAAGGCCTAGCCGCCTTAAAGGAGGAATAAACCTGAGCACATTCGAACCCAACCTAGTCGGATTCCTATGCAATTGGTGTAGCTACGCCGGCGCTGACCTGGCTGGCGTCAGTCGGATCCAGTATCCGACAAACATGCGCGTCATTAAAGTAATGTGCAGCGGTCGCGTTGAACCGGGAATGGTCCTCGGTTTACTAGAGGCTGGTGCGGACGGAGTCATGGTCACCGGTTGTCACATAGGTGACTGCCACTACATCACTGGTAACCTCCACACTAAGCGAAAGTACACATTGCTACAGAAGCTTCTCTTAAAAACTGGATTAGAGCCTCAACGCATACGACTCGAATGGAACAGCGCCGCTGAAGGGCAGCACTTCGCAAGCTTGGTCAAGGAGTTCACTGAGCAAGTCAGATCTATAGGACCAACGCCACTCAAAGCGCCTAAACCTGAACCTTTGAAGCTGCTTAACATCCGTGCAGCCAAAGAAGCCGCTGACGGTTTTAGGCTCCGTGCACTAGTTGGAAAAGAGGAGAAACTCCTTACGGAGGGAAACGTCTACGGTGAAAAAGTAGAGCAAACCGATTTCACGGCGGCAATGGATGAGGCTATCGAAACCGAATTCCAGGTTCACCGAATCCATCTCATGCTTCAGGATACACCGAGGTCAGTGAAGGATATTGCCAAACAAATCGGTTTACCCCCGAGTACGGTATTAAATTACATTGTCGCCCTCCGGCAGAGGGGGTGGATAGACATCAAGGAGGCAGTGGAGGGAACACCCCTCTACGCCGCACAGTGAGATGACAAACATGGAGAAGACAGGTAGCGTACTAGTCGTCGGCGGAGGCATCGCTGGCATACAGGCAGCACTCGACCTAGCTGAATCAGGCTTCAAAGTACACATC
Source organism: Candidatus Bathyarchaeota archaeon (assembly GCA_041304325.1). Classification (GTDB taxonomy): domain Archaea; phylum Thermoproteota; class Bathyarchaeia; order TCS64; family TCS64; genus UBA8941. The sequence continues at coordinate 12,173 of JBFYNP010000010.1, read as the reverse complement.
GTGGAGAAGGAGCCGAGCATAGGCGGAGTGATGACTCAGCTTGACAAGACTTTCCCAACCAATGACTGTGCAATGTGCATCCTGGCTCCCAAACTTGTTGGAGCAGGCCGCCACCCAAATATTCAACTTCATACCTACTGCGAGGTCAAATCGTTAGAGGGGGATGAGGGAGATTTCACCGCCACTATTCACCAAAAGGCGAGACGAGTCGACCCTAGCAAATGTAAAGGCTGCGGCGACTGCGCATCCAAGTGCCCTGCCTCTGCAATAGATACCTATAACGCGGCGCTAAACGACCGAAACGCCGTATACATTCGATTCAGCCAAGCTGTACCCCTAACCTACGCTATAGATAAGGACAAATGCATAGGTTGCGGAATCTGCAGCGAAGTCTGTAAATCCGAAGCAATAAAATATGATGACACAGACCAGGAGATAAAACTCAAAGTCGGCTCCGTCATCCTAGCACCAGGGTTCGAGGCCTTCGACCCAAGCAAGCTCTCCGAACTAGGATATGGCAAATACAAGAACGTCGTAAGTAGCATGGAGTTCGAAAGGATACTCAGCGCTACAGGTCCGTACCGCGGCGTAGTTCTCCGCCCAAGCGATGGTGACATGCCTAAAAAAGTCGCGTTCCTACAATGCGTAGGTAGCAGAGACGCCCGTGTAGGGAATCCCTACTGTAGCGGCGTTTGCTGCATGTACGCGATCAAGGAGGCAGTAATCGCCCAGGAGCATAACCCAGGCCTTGAAGCCTCCGTCTTCTTTATGGATATCCGTGCTTTCGGAAAGGAGTTCGACGACTACTATACTCGAGCTGAACATGAGCACGGAATTAACTTCATACGTAGCCGTGTAGGTCACGTGGAACAGGACCCCGATTCGGGGGACCTCCAACTCACCTACGAGGAGAACGGTGAGATAAAGCGCGACCGTTACAATATGGTTGTTCTAGGTGTCGGTCTAAACCCACCTAAAGGATCTGAGGAGCTCGCTAAAGCGATGAGAATCAACCTCAACCAATACGGCTTCGCTGAAACCAAGCTATTCTCACCATTAGAAACGAGCAGGAAAGGCATCTATGTCTGCGGAGCATTCAGCGGCCCAAAGGATATCCCTGACAGCGTCGCACAAGCGAGCGGCGCAGCCGCTAAAGCGGCGAAGGCGATATCAGATGTCCGCGGAAGCGAGGTAAAACCCATCGAACACCCACAGGAACGCGACGTGTTGAGCGAGGAACCCCGCGTCGGTGTCTTCGTCTGCTGGTGTGGCATCAACATCGGTGGAGTAGTTAACGTTCCAAGCGTCGCCGAGTACACGAAAAGCCTACCTCATGTAGCCTTTGTTGAGGAAAACATCTATACTTGCAGCCAAGATACCCAGGACAAGATAAAGAAAACTATAATTGAGTTCAAACTCAACCGCGTCGTGGTTGCAAGCTGTACCCCGAGAACCCATGAACCCCTATTTAGAGCTACCCTACGCGAGGCGGGGCTCAACGAATACCTTTTCGAGATGGCGAACATCCGCGACCAGTGCAGCTGGGTTCATATGCATGAGAAGGCAGCAGCTACACAGAAATCCAAGGATCTAGTCCGTATGGCCGTCGCTAAAGCCGCGCTTCTACAGCCCCTGGAAAAACATAAGGTAGCTGTCACCCCAGCCGCATTAATCATCGGAGGAGGTGTTAGTGGAATGACCGCAGCTTTAGAGATCGCTGACCAAGGTTATTGCGTACACCTGGTCGAAAAAGAGGATGAGCTCGGGGGTAACATGAGGAGAATAAAGTTCCTCCCATCCGGCGAAGACTCGGCTAAGGAGCTCAACAGCCTTGTGACCAAGGTTAAAACCCACTCAAAAATCAATCTCTATACAGGTACTCAGATCGCTGAAGTCGATGGATATGTGGGCAACTTCGAAACCACCTTAATTAATCCTAAACAGGAGTTACAGGTTAAACACGGAGTCGTCATCGTAGCTACTGGTGGAGTTGAGTACACTCCAAAAGAGTACAGCTATGGAAAACATCCCTCCGTCGTAACCCAGTTCGAGCTAGAAGATAAGCTCTACAACGGCTTCAAGCCTAAAGTTGTCGTTATGATCCAGTGCGTTGGCAGCCGGAACGAGGAACACCCTAACTGCAGTCGCGTCTGCTGTACAGGGGCTGTAAACAATGCCTTAAAGATCAAGGAGGCGAACAATGACGCTGATGTCTGCATTCTCTATAAAGATATGAGAACCTATGGATTCAAGGAGGACTACTATCGAGCTGCTGCTGAGAAAGGCGTTGTCTTCATCAGGTACGACGACGAGCACAAACCTGAAGTCACAACAGACGGAGGGCTCAGAGTCAGAGTCATCGATCCCATATTGAAAGAGTCTCTGATTCTTGAACCAGATACACTCGTGCTGAGCGCGGGGGTATTACCCTCAGCGGATAACCGTAAATTAGCTGGGATGCTTAAAGTCCCCATCAGTAAAGACGGCTTCTTCCTAGAAGCCCACATGAAGCTTAGACCCCTTGACTTCGCTACGGAGGGAATCTACCTATGCGGCCTCGCTCATAGCCCGAAGACCATCGACGAATGTATCAGCCAGGCTTCGGGGGCCGCAGCTCGAGCGCTAACTGTTCTCAGCCACCCTGAGATTGAAGCGGAAGGCGCTATTGCGGTCGTCGACGAAAAAGCCTGCAGCGGATGTCAGATGTGCGCCTCTGTCTGCGAATTCAAAGCCATTGAGATGGTCAAAGACGGCGAAAAGATCCACAGTCACATCATAAGCGAAGTCTGCAAAGGATGTGGAGTATGCGCCGCTACATGCCCGAGCGGAGCGATTACAGTAGGGCACTTCACTGATAATGAGATACTTAGCCAAGTGAAAGCAGCACTCGAGGAGGCGAAGCAATGACCGAAGAATATGAACCTAAACTCGTTGGTTTCCTCTGCAATTGGTGCAGCTACGCCGGCGCCGACCTAGCCGGTGTAAGCAGATTCCAGTACCCAACGAACCTTCGTATAATCAGAGTAATGTGCAGCGGAAGAGTTCACCCAGCCCACATTCTCGAAGCCTTCAAAGACGGCGCTGACGGGGTACTCGTCGCAGGATGCCACACACCAAATGACTGCCACTATATCTCCGGGAACTTTAAAGCACAACGCCGAGTCGCAATGGTTCACAACCTGATGGAGCAGCTAGGCATCGAACCCCAGAGACTCCGACTAGAGTGGATAAGCGCAGCGGAAGGAGAAAAATTCGCGAAAACTATCAGGGAGATGACCACTGACCTGAAGAAGCTAGGGCCTAGCCAGGTGGCTAAAGTCCTCAAGGAGACCAACTAACATGGCGCAGACAGAGATTAGAATCACAGCGGAGGATAAGGAGTTCCGCAACCTAATCATGGAGACCCACGGCGCCGAGAAGCTCATGCACTGCTATCAATGCGGTACATGCAGCAGCGACTGTCCCATAGCAAAGAGAGTTCCAGAGTTTCGCCCCAGAAACATTGCGCGACTCGCCATATATGGTCAAAAAAATAGGCTTCTGGAAGGAGACTTGGTTTGGTTATGTGCAGGCTGCTACACATGTTACGAGAGGTGCCCTCAAAAAGTCCATGTTAGCGAGATAATATCAGCCCTCCGACAACTCGCTCTCAAAGAGGGAATGATACATCCAACTATAAAATCGATTTTAATGACGATACCCAAATTCGGGTATATAACCGAGATCGGAGAGTTCGAAAACGAAATGCGCAGCGACGACGGGTTACCCCCCGCGCCAACACCGGCAACAGAGGAGATCAAAGCAATCATGAAAAAAACCGGCATTCTTACGCATATCGGAGGCGAGTAAATGAAATACGCTTTCTTTGTTGGCTGCACAATCCTCAGCAGGCTTCCAGGATACGAGAAATCCGCACGTAAAGTCGCGGAGAGACTCGGAATCGAACTAGTTGATATGCCTGGTTCAAGCTGCTGTGGTACAACCTACATGGAGACACTCGACAGGAAGACATCCCTCGCCCTCGCGGCACGTAATATCGCGATCGCGGAGGAAATGGGTCTTGATATCGTAACTGTCTGCAATGGTTGTACCGAGAACCTCACAAAAACGAACAAGGCTCTTAAAGAAAACCCTAAGCTATGCGCTGAAGTTAACGAGATACTCGCGGAGACCGGGAAACAATTCAAAGGAACAGTCACTATCAAGCATTATGTCAGACTGTTAAAGGAGGATGTCGGCTTCGACAAGATTAAAGCAGCTATGGTAAAGCCCTTCAAAGGACTCAAGGTTGGTGCTCACTACGGCTGCCATCTACTCAAACCCGAGGAGGACATGATGTTTGAGGATCCAAACGACCCCAAGATCCTGGACGACCTCATCAAAGCCACAGGAGCTGAGAGCATCAACTATCCAAACAAGCTAGAGTGCTGCGCCGGCCCCGTTATGGGCATCAGGGAGAAAGTTACCTGGGAAGTAGGCTTAGAAAAGGTTGAAGCTGTTAAAAAGGGCGGCGACGCTATGGCAACTTGCTGCCCCTTCTGCTACCTAACATATGAAAGATGCCAACTTATGACTGAGAACAACCCTGACCTACCCATCGTGCATATACCTCAGCTACTGGGCCTTGCCATGGGGCTTTCACCCGACGAGGTCGGTTTAAGCGCAAACAAGGTGGATTCAAGCAGCCTGCTGGCTAAGCAGGAGGCCTAAAGATGGAGAAACTCAAATTCGGGTTCTACTGGGCAGCGAGCTGCGGGGGTTGCGAGATAGCTATACTCGACCTAGATGAGAAGATCCTTGACGTTCTCCAGATAGCGGACGTGGTCTTCTGGCCCGTAGCTATGGACGCAAAGTATAAGGACGTCGAGGCTATGCCGGATGGCTTCATAGATGTCTGCTTCTTCAACGGTGGAGTCAGGAGCTCTGAGCAGGAGAATCTAGCGAAACTGCTTCGAGTAAAGGCAAAGTATCTTATAGCCTTCGGGGCTTGCGCTCAGTTGGGAGGAGTCCCTGGTCTCGCGAATCTCAGTAACCGGAAAGATATTTTTGAAAGGGTTTATCACTCGAGCGAGTCCACAGATAACCCCTCTAGGACAGAGCCACAGCCGGAGCACAAACTCCCTGAAGGCCACTCAGATATCCCGGTTTTCTTTGAGTCGGTTAAGCCTCTTGACCGAATTGTACCCGTAGACTATTATCTTCCTGGATGTCCCCCTCCACCCAAATTAATCTTCCAAGCCGTAGAAGCCATCGCTAAAGGACAGCTACCTCCGAAAGGAGCGGTACTGGCACCTGATCTTGCTGTCTGCGATGAGTGTCCGAGAAAGAAAGAGGAGAAAAAGATCGTAGGAATAAAAAGGATCATCGACTTTACGCCCGAACCTGAAAAGTGTCTTCTTGAGCAGGGGCTTGTCTGCATGGGTCCCGCGACGAGAGGGGGATGCGACGCAAAATGTTTAGGGGCGAATATGCCGTGCACCGGGTGCGGAGGTCCCTGCCCAGGAGCGATTGAGCAGGGATCAGCTATGATCAGTGCCCTATCAACGGTGCTTGGGTTAGGAGACGAGAAGGGCGAGGACTTTGATGTAGAGGAGGTTATGGCGCAGCTCAAGGATCCAGTCGGAACCTTCTATAAGTACGCGCTCCCCGCCTCCATAATCGGCAGGAGGATCAAGCAATGAAGACCATAACCATTGACCCTATCACCCGGTTGGAAGGCCATGGTAAGATCACTGTCTTCCTTAACGATCAAGGTAACGTGGAGAACGCATACCTGCAGATCCCGGAGCTGCGCGGCTTTGAAAAGTTCTGTGAAGGACGCCGTGCAGAGGACATGCCCATCATTACACCTCGTATCTGCGGAGTATGCCCCGTTGCACACCATTTCGCAGCCACAAAAGCCTTAGACAACGCCTTCAGCGTCGAGCCAACGGAGACCGCTAAAAAGCTCCGTGAGCTTATGAACACAGGCTACTTCATCTATGACCACACACTTCACTTCTACTTTCTGGGTGGACCTGACTTCATCGTCGGCCCAGACGCCCCTGCCTCTGAGCGGAACATCTTCGGTGTACTCAAGAAGGTGGGTCTTGACGTCGGAAAACAGGTTATCAAACACCGCGCCTATGGACAAAAGATTACAGAGATCATAGGCGGGAAAGCGACGCACCCCACATGCGGCGTACCTGGCGGTATAAGTAAAGGCCTTACGGAGACGGAACGTGCCAGTATAGAAGAGATGGCTCGCAGCAGCGTCGAATTCGCAAAATTCACCCTCGGAATTTTCGACGAAATTGTACTAAAGAATAAGTCATACGTTGACATGATCACAAGCGACCCATACCAGTTGAACTCGTATAATATGGGGCTCGTTGACAAGAACAACCGTGTCAACTTTTATGACGGCGATATCCGTGTTACCGACCAAAGCGGAAAAGAGTTCGACCGTTTTATAGGAGCAGCGTATCTAGACCACATCGCTGAGAAGGTGGAACCCTGGACGTACAGCAAGTTCACCTATCTGAAGAAGGTGGGCTGGAAAGGGCTAACCGCTGGGCCGGAGAGCGGAATCTACCGCGTAGGTCCACTAGGAAGACTCAACGCATCCGACGGTATGGCGACACCTCAAGCTAACAAGGAGTACAAGCGGATGTACGAGACATTCGGTGGTAAACCTGTTCAATCAACACTCGCATTCCACTGGGCACGCCTCGTAGAGCTCCTCTACGCTGCGGAGCGTGCGGTCGAATTATCAACTGATCAACAGATCACCGGCACTGATCTACGAAACCCAGTCGGTAAACCCGGAGAGGGAGTCGGCGTCGTCGAAGCGGCTCGCGGAACTCTCTTCCACCACTACTGGCTCGACGAGGAGGCGATGGTTAAAAAGGCTAACCTCATCGTCGCCACAACTAACAACTACGCTAACATCTGCTGCAGCGTTAGAGACGCGGCAAAAGGCGTAATAAAAAACGGAGAGATAAACGACGGGCTGCTAAATAAGGTGGAGATGGCTTTTAGAGCCTACGATCCATGCTTCGGTTGTAGCACACACAGCCTCCCCGGCGAAGGCCCATTGACCGTCGAAATACACGATAGCGCAAATAGGCTGGTAAAGACCATTCAGAGGAACTAGCGTTTGCGTACTATCGTGATAGGTATAGGTAATCTTCTGAGATGCGATGATGGTGCGGGTATTCATGTCATAAGTCGCCTCGAGGAGCTCAGGGTACCTATCGATATCCTCGACGTAGCTATGGGGAGCATAGAAATCCTCGAAGCGATGAAAGGCTACGATGAAGCCTACATCGTTGACGCGATTGAATCCGGCGGCAAACCGGGAACAGTCAGCCTAGTCAACCTAACCGAAGGCACGCCCCCAAACATCTCTTACAGCCACGGAGTCAACCTAGCTACAACTCTACTACTGGGACGCCACCTCTACGGAGATCAACTCCCAAAAAAGATCACTCTTATCGCGATAGAGGCTGCTGACACCTTAACCCTCAGCGAGCAGTGTACTCCAGACGTAGAACAGGCTATCGACAGGGTTGTAGAAGAGATCTTAAGCCATCAACACCCTCTACCTTCATAAACTCTGAACTATCCGTATTTGTTATGGTTAAGATTGAAGGCAACGAATTTCCAGAGACCTATTACTTCCACAGGGATCACACCTGGGTGAAGATCGAGGGAGGCCTCGCCAGGGTGGGGTATAATGATTGGGCGCAGAAAGCCGCTGGAAAGCTTCTGAGTCTAAAGATGAAGAGACCAGGCGCACCTCTCGAGGCAGGCAAGACGCTTGGCAGCATCGAATCCGGGAAATGGGTGGGAAGTCTCAAGATTCCACTCTCAGGAGAATTAACTCAGGTTAACGAGGAGGTTCTTAAAACACCGAGCATCGTCAACTCAGACCCTTACGGCAAGGGATGGATCGCGGTTATTAAGCCGAGCAAACTGGACGCTGAGTTAAAGACTCTAATCCCAGGAACCGATAAAGCTGCTCTAGAATCCTGGATAAGCGCTGAGAAAGCGAAAGCAAAAGTGTAATCTCTTTAGGATTTCCATTTATACCAGTTCTAAATATTTTGACCTAGTATAGGTGTCTTTGTTGGAAGAGTGGCGTTATATTGATCTTGGTAATCCAGAGCCGTTTATTGCTCAAACCTTCTACGAGGCTGTAGCTAAAACGGTGAGCAGAGGGGTATCACCGAACACACTGATTATGCTCAACCCCGGTGCACCATACGTTTGCGTTGGTTACCACCAGGACGTTGAGAAGGAGATTGATTCCACGTACTGCAGAGAGAATGGACTCCCCATAATCCGCCGTGGACAGGGAGGAGGAGCCACATATCTCGACGGAAATCAAGTCTTCTATCAGATTATCGCGAAAAACAGTGAGGCTGTACCGAAGCAGGTGGATGAGATGTTCCGGCGCCTCCTCACTGTTACGGTGGAGAGTTATCACCGCCTTGGAGTAACCTCTGCCGCGTATAAGCCGCTTAACGACGTAATTGCTAACGGGAAAAAGATCAGCGGAAATGGCGCTAGTCAACACGAGGAGGCAAGCATACTCGTCGGTAACTTCATAATCGATATGGATTTCGATCGAATGGCAAGGGTGCTGAAGGTACCCGATGAGAAGTTCCGGGATAAAATGGCGAAGAGCATGCGTGACTGGGTTACAACCTTGAAACAGGAGCTGCCGGAGCCACCAACTTCCGAGAGGATCCGGGAAGTCTACATCGACGAGTTCCAGCACAGCCTTGATGTTAAACTCACGAAAGCCCAGCCTTCCAGTGAGGAGTGGAGGTTGTTCAATGAGGAGCTCCGCCCCATCTACTCCTCACATGAATGGATCTATATGGAAGCCCCTTACAGCACTAGGAAGCCGGGGCGAGCCGTTAAGATCGCTCACGATATTAAAGTCGTAGAGGTCGACCATAAAGCTGGAAAACTGATCAGGATTCGTATAGAGACCCGGGAAGATGAGATCCTAGACATCAAAATCACTGGAGACTTCTTCGCGACGCCAAAGGAAGCGATCTTTCGCCTTGAGGAGAAGCTTCAGGGAGTTCATCTCGATGAAGAGCAACTCCGTAAAGTCATCAACGGCTTCATCAAAGAGACATGCGTCGAGATTCCGGGAATCACATCTGATGACTTAACTCAGGCTATCTTAAAGGTGAAATCCCTACTCTAATCTACGGTTATCCGCTTCTTTTAGGGAATTTTTGAAATACCTGTTCTCCGTTATTAGGTGTAACTAGTGATCAGTATGGTACCCGAGCGTTCAAGCAGAATATCAGGATTTTACAAGATGCCCGTCGACGAGCGGGTCAGGATCATCGCAGAGCAGGCAGGGCTGACCGCTGACGATGTAAAACTCCTAAAAACTGGGGGTGGACTTAGCATCGATGCAGCGGATCACATGACGGAGAATGTGATCGGTACCATCGCGTACCCGTTCAGCGTTGCCGTCAACTTCATGGTCAACGGGAAAGATATGATTATTCCCATGGCGGGGGAGGAGCCTAGCGTTGTCGCGGCAGCTAGTAACATGGCTCGAATCATGCGGAACGGCCCTGGAATCAAGGCGGTCAGTAGTCCACCGATTATGATTGGTCAGATCCAACTAACAGACGTGCCTGACATGGAGAAAGCGATCAAAATACTCAAAGAGAAAAAGAGTGAACTTCTCGCGATAGCAAACGAAGTTGATCCTGTTCTCGTCAAATTCGGTGGAGGAGCGTTAGACCTTGAGCTCCGACCTATGGAGACCCCCGTTGGACCGATGCTGATACTTCACCTTCTAGTTGACTGCCGTGACGCTATGGGAGCAAACGCAGTTAACACCATGGCTGAGACTCTAGCTCCCATACTCGGGGAACTAACTGGAGCTAAACCTCTGCTTCGTATCATAAGCAACCTGGCTGACAGACGTACCGTTAGGGTTGAATCTATCGTGAAGAAGGAGGACATCGGAGGTGAGGACAAAGTCGACCGCATTGTTCAAGCCTGGGCATTCGCAGACGCAGACCCATACCGAGCTGCAACCCACAACAAAGGGATAATGAACGGCGTCATCGCAGTCGCACTAGCTTTCGCGCAGGACCACCGAGCACTGGAGGCCGGTGCACACGCTTACGCTGCACGGAAACATCACTACCGAAGCCTAACAACTTGGAGTAAGAATGCTGACGGGGATCTTGTCGGGGTTCTCGAGATGCCAATGGCTGTAGGCCTCGTAGGAGGAGCTACAAGAAGCCACCCCATCGCTCAGATCGCTGTAAAGATTCTGGGATGCACGAAAGCTCATGAACTCGGAGAAGCTATGGCTGCAGTTGGATTAGCCCAGAATCTGGGAGCACTAAGAGCGTTGACTCAGGAGGGGATACAAGCCGGGCACATGAGGCTTCACGCTCGTAACCTCATCGTTATGGCTGGCGCATCCAGTGATATGATCGAGGAGGCTGTCAAGCAGCTTGTTGACTCAGGCCAGATACGTTTCAACAAGGCTCAAGAGATCGTAGCGAAGCTCAAAGGTAAAACTACATGACCATAATTATTGACGACGCGGGATCAGGGGACCTTCTCTGGGGTATAGTGATCGGAGCATACCGCCCTGAATCAGATATCTTCATTTATGATCTAATCCCCGTTGAACATTTTCAGGAACCAATCTACACCGAGAAACGTCATTTTACTGAGGCGGCGCTGATCTCTAAACGTCTGGTATCTAGACTTGAGCTCGCTGAGAAGGAGAAAATTCAGATATGTCAGGGAAATATCCTTGACGAAACAGCGAAGATGCTGAGAGAGCAGTACGGGGATGAACGCGTTGAACGAGTCCACATCGAAGGCCGAGCTCAACACCTCATCGAGCTTGCCTACCTAGAGGAGCTTCGAAACCTCGGGTATGAGCCCTTACCTGACAGGACGGAGAAATGGGGTAAAAGCTTCCGAAGTATGCTTGAATGGGTGAAACAGAAACCTGAGAGAGTGAAATGGGTCAAATCCGGTTTCCCTAACATCCAGCGCATGAAGCTATTCCAGAAACCTGGACCTATATTACCTCAGGGGAAAAGACCCCAGATAAGAGGCCCTCCAAGGGGTAGTAACATCAGCAATACTCAGCAACCTAAGAAAATTCAAGAAGCTACCAGAGGTGGACCGCAGGGGGCAAAGCCACCTCAGCAGGGGGTGAAGCCACCTCAGCAAGTTAAGAGATCTCCTCAACCGGTAAAGAACCCTAATCAACTGAGGGTTAAGTCTCCTCAACCGGTTAAGAATACTCCTCAAAGGGGGATGACACCTTCCCAGCCTAATATGAAGCCTCCTCAACCGGTGAAGACCGTTCCTCAACCGGTGTTGAATGCTTCTATACTGGAGGAAAAATCTCCTAAACCAGCTGAGAATACTCCTCAACGAGTGATAAGTGTCCCTCTACAGGAGATTAATACCCCTAAACAGGAAACGATGCCTATCCAAGAAATGGAGAATACTTCTCAACATGTGATTGAACTTCCCCTACGGGTAGAGGATTCTGCTCAACCAGCGTTGAATGCTTCTTCACCCATAATGAATGCTCCTTCACCAGTGATTAATGTCCCTGAGCAAGGGATGAAACCCCTTCAAGAGGTAGAGAATTCTCCTCAGCCAGTTAGTGATACTTCTCAACAAGTAGAGAATCCGCCTCAACCCAAACAACCGATAGTACCTAAGAAAAAATATACTCCTAAAAAAGTAAAACCCTTTTTCACGCCGCCAAAACCTAAGGAACCTTAACTATCACAGCTCCTTTAGATGATGGACACGGTTTTTTGCAACATCTTTTATTTATTGTAGTCAAGCTTTTATGGGATCACTTTGAAGCCCTGGCTACTTAACATCCTGGCTTGCCCAATCGATAAGCACCACCCATTAGACGCGTATTTCTTCAGGTGGAGTGACCTGGAGGAGGTTGAAAGCATAGCTTCAGGTTCAAAGAATGTATCAAGCTTGAAAGAAGGTAACAGGATTCTAGAAAAGCAGTTTAAGACGGGAGTCATCAGCCCTCCAGCTCTAAAGGTTATTCATGATCTTTCAGGGTCCTCAGCTGGGGAGAAGCTTTTACGAGGTGCTTTGGAGACGCTGGAAGATGTTGATCCTAAGACGTTTGACGCGCTTCA
>JBFYNP010000009.1:0-13790 GCA_041304325.1 Candidatus Bathyarchaeota archaeon | reverse complement strand
TGTTTTGACGCCTGGCTTGGCTTCTCCAGATGTTCAGCGACATTAACCGGGGCACCATCTTCAGACCACTGTTCTCTAACGTATTTTATGGTCTCCGACAACGAATAGCATTTTGAGCAGTCTCCTGTCCTAACAAAAAAAGCCTCTCGTCCATCTTCCCTTAAGAAAATTGGCTCAATGCCCGGTAGGACGCTAACTCTACAGATCTCTTTTCCCTCTAATTCTGGGAAAGATATTCTAATAAATTTTAGAGATGTATCTCCAAGACTTTCAGAGATAAGAGTAATAAGTTTGCTCTCAAATCCATCCTTGTTTTTGATCTTTAGAGATTTGAAGTCATGAGTAAGCCAACAATTTTTCGATCCTCTGAGACTCCAATAACTAGGTCTCCTCCCTCCGCGTTCATGAAAGCGCAGATTGTTGTTAGGATTGTGAGCTCAATTTTTGGGTTAACGCATTTATTCTCGATGTCGTAGCGTAGAGTTGATTGGTACTCGAGATATTGGCCTATATCTTTCCCTTGAAGCCCTTTACAAAAAGATGTGTCATCCTTCGCGTTTGAAGTCATTCTGGCGGTTTCAATTATTTTGGAGTGCATTCTCGCAAAGTCGGTCTGCGAAAGGATCCCTAACAGCTTTTTGTTGTTATCATCAACTACCGGGAGTTTCTTAATCTTATTCTCCAACATTATCTTGTTTGCTTCTTCAAGAGGGATATCTGGAGTAACAGTGATTAAATGAGTTGACATTACATTTTTTACTGTTGTTTCGCGAGGATTAAGGCCCTTGGCAACGACTTTATTTAGAATATCTTTCTCTGTTATTATTCCGGATAGTTCCCCTTTATTTATCACTATTATGCTGCTGACATTATTATATGACATGATTTTAGCTGCATATTCAATAGTCAGATCAAGTGAAATTGTTATGACTTCTTTAGTCATGGCATTTTGTACGCATAGCTGCAAATTCTAATCTAAAGGTTATAGATATATCATTTAATAAAAACCATTATGGATTATAAAACTATTATGATAGTTTATTTATAACTAATGAGTTTGTAGCTATATAAGTTATATTAAAACTATAACTTATTATATTCATGTCAAGATGAATGATCTAATTGACGCAGTTTCCCTTCAATCTGCTGTAACACAGGTTGTTGTAGATTTGATGCCCTTAATGCTTCGAATATTGTCTAGAACTAGTCCTTGGAGTTCTCCGGTGGTCTTAGCTTCCGCTTTAACATAAGCATCGTATGGCCCATACAGGAAATGTGCCTCTGTAACATTGGGAGTATTCGAAGTGTCTTCAATACGTCTCTTTCAGTGTCGGGTTCAAGCGTCATTAAAACTAGAACAACCTCTGTTATCACAATCGCCATATGTGTAAAGAAAATGGCTATATACATCCTTTTTGTGTTATTTTAAGGGAATATTGTTCACATATGTTCTATATTCTTATATTTTAATTAATGAATGATTTATTCACGTAGTTTGGTTTTAGGAGATAAATGGTGCCAAAGAAATTGGAAAAACTGTACGCGTGAGTGGTAATTGATAGATTATTCGATTGGTGGTTGATGAAAGCCTTTAACTTATTTAAACTCACCAGATTTGCCGAAAAAAATAAATCTTCTCTTCACGTTGTGTAATCTATTATGAAAGATACTGTTGATTCTATTTCAGCTCTTAGGGTATATATGAAATCACTTGAAGCCGAAATTCGTGAGATTCGGCAAAGATTGGAGAATATTGAAAGGGAAATACAAATTAGAAAATATAAAAATAAATCAATCATTGAAAACGGTCAACTCAAAGAAATTACCGAAATATCGACGGAAATCGTTAACAATATTGATTCAGCAAATATAGAATATGAAAAAGAACCATTAAAAGTGTTAAACATACCTGAAATATCTTCGAAACTAAACGAGATAAAGAATGCTCTAACCAAATTCAACGACCTTTAACAAGTTATCTAAAAAAAGAATTTGAGCATAATTAATCGAGCTAACGGTAATGCCGATCTTCATCTAACCTTAGAAATATCTGAGAGATGAAGTTTCGTGTTCAATAGATACCGGTAGATCGCACAGCAACAACAAATAAGTCATCAGCGGATGCATCTCTCTTCTCAAAGATTCTCCACATATCCTCATCATTTTCAAATCTTTTCTCCTCAGCCATCTCCCACTCCACCTCAATGACTTCAAGAAAGATGGGCTTCTTTTAATTCTTTGTGTCTGAATCTTGCAGTCAAAACCCTGATTGCTTCCCTAACCTGAACAGTTGTTTTAGGTGAAATGGCTACCCTCAGTCTTATCTTTTAATTCACTCCTTTTTCTAACGGTGCAGCTTTATGGTGTTCACTGTTCAGGGGGTAGAGGTATCTGAAGGGTCGCGGGCATTTGTACGTTTAAAAGTTGTAGAAATGCTCGATGGGGGCGAGTTAACAATTCCGCTTCACATCCTACATGGTTCGGAGAAAGGCCCGGTTTTAGGGCTCTTCGCCTGTATCCATGGAACGGAGTATTACTCGAATAGGATCATAAAGCGTGCTCTCGAGGAGGTTAACGTAAAAGACTTGAAAGGCACCGTTCTCGCGGTGCCTGTAGCTAACCCTATCGCTTTCGCCCATGGCACCCGCCAGACACCGGAGCCTCCTGAGGAGACCGTGGACTTTTCAAATCTCAACAGAGTCTTCCCAGGGAGACGTCTAACCCACCTCTTCGGAAGCAAAGAGGAGACGGATGTAAGTCTAACAATGAGGATGGCTCAGGTCATCACAAATGAAGTCGTAACTAGATGTACCCATATAATTGATTTCCATGGGCAGAGAATGGGTATGGCTCTCAACAAGATGCTATTCAACAGGGCTAGTGAAGAGGCGATGACTCTGGCTAAAATCTTCGGGCTCGGAGTCATCCACGACCCGGAAGGGGAAAGCATCGGAGATGCCCTTGGCCCCATGACGGACTACGCTGAACGCCTCGGTATCCCGGGGGTAGCGCCGGAGATCGGCGGTGCAGGTCACAGTGAAGCATTCGAGAAAGAATGCGAAAAGATAGGTGCAAGAGGGGTCGCTAACACTTTGAAGCATCTAAAAATGTCATTAGGAGAACCTGACCTGCCTAAACGCCAGTTCTGGTTCAGGAAAGCCCCGCATGTCAGAGCCACCCACAGCGGATACTTGGTATCCAACATGGAGCCTGAGGACGTCGGCATAGGTCGAAATCCTCGAGAAGTCAAGAAAGGAGAGATACTCGCAACCATATACAACCCCTACAGCCTCCAGGAGGTGGAGAAGATTAAGAGCCCAGTGGACGGGTTACTATACGCCTGTAGAACCTCAGGAATCCTCGGCGCCCAGGCGGAGGTTCTCGCGGTCGCCGACTTCGATGGATCTAAATGGCTAGAATAAGATCACATATTTTAAATTTTACAGTTTGTGAGGTGTGAATTTCATTTAAACTCTTGAATATTTAATGAGTTTTTCGCATTCGAATAGCTATTATAGTACTTACAATAAAATATTTTAGTTGAGTATAGGCGGTGGGGTGATAGAGTGAAAAGAATTTCTAGTGGAAAACTTCCTAGTTTCATCGTACTGGCAATAATTTTTGGATCAGCACTGATTCAAACCAACATAATCAAAGCGGATCAGGCTTCCTATCAATACTCACTCAAATGGATGCACCCTGACCCGTACTTCATAGATGTCGATAGCGAGGGTAACGTCTACGTTGCTAGCAGATATAACAACAATGTAAAGAAGTTTGACTCCTTTGGTAATCCACTCCTAACTTGGGGAGGACCCGGTACAGATGCTGGGAAGTTTAATGATCCTGAGGGCATAGCTGTTGATAGTGTTCATGGCTTCGTTTATTTGACTGACTCTGAAAATAATCGCGTTCAGAAATTCGATTTAAATGGAGTATTCAAAGCTAAGTGGGGAAGTTATGGTAGTAAGAATGGCGAATTTAATGCCCCTGCAGGTATCGCTGTTGATGCTTCAGGCAACGTTTATGTTACCGATAGGGAGAACAACAGGATCCAAAAATTCGATTCTAATGGGATTTTCCTGATGAAATGGGGTAGTGGTGGCAACGAAAATGGCCTGTTTAAAATGCCTGAAAGCATCGCTGTAGATAGTGAAGGTGCCATCTATGTCGGGGATGAGGAGAACCACCGTGTACAGGTATTCGACGCAAAAGGGATTTTCGTTAGAATGCTCGGTACGTATGGTTCTCAGGAAGAACACTTCATAGATCCTGAAGATGTCTGCGTCGATAAGTACGGTAACGTCTATGTCGCTGATTCTGATAACTCTCGTATTCAGAAGTTCACCTCCACAGGAGACTTCATCACCTCAATAGGCTCCGGAGGTGCTGTAGACGGTAAGTTTAATGATCCCCGTGGTGTAGCTGTTGACCTTTCAGGTAACCTGTATGTTGCAGATACAGGGAATGTCCGAATCCAGAAATTCACGCCCTTAACAGCCACTCTAGCGATGACCGTCAGCGATAGCCAGGGTGAACCACTTTCTGCTGCAGATATTGTCTCGACCAGCCAACCGGTTGGGCAGACACCTCTATCAGGGTCTACAGACTCTCATGGCAGAGCTCTATTTAGGAATGTAGCTCCGGGGAACTACTCCTTAGAAGCATCAATGAATGGAGATGAAGTTGGAAGCCAGAATGTTGACGCTGAACCTGGTAGTACCATAAATGAAGAGATTACGGGTAACTTATTCGCGTTAAAAATCAAGGTCATAACCTCGAACGGCTCAGCAATCGAGGGAGCAAAAGTACTAATGGTTAATAATCCTCTCGAACAGCTTGCATCAACCGGATACACAGATACTAATGGAATAACAATAAATTATGGCTTGCAACCGGGGGATTATGTTTATGAGGTCTCTAAAACAGGATTTACCACTAGAACAACCGATCCTGTGAAAGTGACATCAGTTGGACCAACTGAGATCACCGTAACCTTGGATACAGCGGCCCCTTCGAAAGGTAACCTGAAAATCATAGTGATTGATATACGGGACTTACCTATCCTCGGAGTTCGCGTAGAATCCTTTTCTGCACCCAACGGACAAGTTATGTTAAGCACAACCTCCGAAACTTCACACATATTTTTCTTCAGCAATATTCAGCCCGGGAGTTATGAGTTGAAGGCCTCCAAGAACTATTTTGTAACCTCAAATACTGATCCGGTCTCTGTGACGGCTGGAGTAACGACTGAAAAAACTATCATCCTAAGGGAACAAGATCCACCAACAGGCGATTTAGAGGTCATAGTGAAGAACAGAATTGGTAATCCAATTAGTGGTGCTACGGTATCAATGACGACTGTACCAAGTAGTATGCAGACTATGTTAAGTGACATTACAAATCTACAAGGTATGGTTGTTTTCTCGCGTGTGCTGCCCGGTAATTATATATTGAAGACCCAGATGAACGGGTTTTTTGATGCAGAATCTAGTGCTGTGACGGTGAATTTGGGTAGAAGCACCGATGTCATCATAACCATGCATAGTAATGTTTTAGATAGATTCGTCTTTAACCCGATACCAAATACTCAGGTTAAAGATAGTGAATTCGACGTTACGATTACAGCTAAAGATCCTTTTGGCGAAACACTTGAAAGCTATTCGGGCACAAATTCACTGATGGGAAGTAACATTTCAATCTCTCCCACCTCAACTGGACAATTCATAAATGGGGTTTGGCATGGTAGAGTCAAAGTGCTCGAAGTAAAGAGTCAAATGAATATTCAAACCATAAATTCAGATGGAAAATCCGGTGAAAGCAACAGCTTCGAAGTAGTATTAGACTCTATGAAACTAGATCACTTTGATTTCGATTTTATTATTAGCCCTCAAAATAATGCCACAAAATTTGATATTACTATTTATGCAAAAGATCAATATGATCAGCTATTTTCAGGATATGAAGGAATAAACTCTCTAGATGTCAACGGTTGGAGGCCTGCTTCACCTCCAAATACTGGTCCATTTATTGGTGGCAAATGGAGTGGCAAAGTACAAATAATATTAGCGAGTGCTTCAGATATAGCTACATTTGAAATATGGTTGACTACGAAAAGTCCAAATGGTAAAATTGGAAAAAGCAACACTTTCAAAGTTTCCGCTACACCCCAAAGCTGGAATATCCTAACAATGATTAGAGAAACTATAAGTGCTTTTTATTTAGATATAACTGGCACACCTTGTATTATAGTGACTGCAACATATGGAGGTCCATATGCGTCAGAGGTTGTCTATATACGTCACGTCCGCGATGATCTAATAGGTTCTAATGATGTTGGCAAAGTCTTGGTAAATGGATGGAACAAGTTCTATTATTTATGGTCCCCTTCAATAGCATACTCAATCTCAGGCTCTCCCCCCCTTAGATCAACATTCACAGTACTGCTTCTGCCTCTTATTGGATCGATGCATGTTGTAGCATTCGTTTTCGAAAGCATTGTAGCATTCAATCCTGAACTAGCGTCTGTAATAAGCTTCTTAACCGCTGCTTTAATGGCAACAACTATTTACATTATTTTACCAATTATTATTTTGAGAGCTCTGATTAATCTAATTATCAGAAATCTCAATAATAAATAGTCTATTTCCAGTCGCACACGCATAATTCATTAAAGTGGAATAGTACTAAGTAGTGATGCTAGTTGATTGAGAAGACGAATCTCCTTGATTTGGAGAAGAAGCCAAACACAGCGATGCATGGCGAGAAAGCATTATACCAGATACTGTGGGGGGCAGTTCCGCAAGGTACGAAGACGCTGAAAAGCATCACAGCAGTAGCTCGGATCACTATTCCTCCACACGAAACTAACCTTATTCATAACCATTCTAGAGATGAGCAGGTCTATATCATTATCGAGGGGGGTGGAATCGTTCAGGTGGGGGATGAGAAAACGGATGCACGAGAAGGTGATGTAATCGTTTTGCCAGTTAACGTTCCTCACGCCTTCTATAACACATCAAATGATCAATGCATTATTCTGAACGTTAGTGTACGCGTTCCCCAACAGGCTTAAAGCACATCAAAGCTAAGAAGACTCGTAATGAGAATTCTAGAGGCGACTGAAGAAAACATCGACAGAGCCGCCGCCATCATACGAAATGGGGGGGTTGTAGCTTACCCTACTGAGACCGTCTACGGGATAGGGTGCATCCCCGGTGATAAGAACGCTTCTCAGAGGGTATGCGAGATCAAGGGGAGAGCCGATAACCCTTTACCCCTCATCTGCAGCGACGTTAATGTCGCTTGTAAGGTCGTGGATTTTAATGTCATGGCTGATCGCCTCGCTGAGCGGTTCTGGCCTGGTCCACTCATACTGGTTCTTGAAGCCAAAATGAAGTTCGGTATGTGGGTCACCCACGGCGCCACCACTCTGGGTGTACGAGTCTCCTCACATCCCGTCGCAAGTAAGCTAGCAAAGCTCAGCGAAGGAGTTATCGTAGGTACTAGCGTCGACATCGATGGCAAGCTAGCCTTAACCGCCAAGGATGCTTTAGAGCAGTTCGGCCGGAAAGTCGATCTGATCCTCGATGGAGGCCAATGTCCCGGGATTGAGCGGAGCACTGTTCTGGATCTCACCAGTGATGAGCTTTGGATTCTCAGAAAAGGACCGATAACCGGGGAGCAGATCCGAGAAGCCCTCAAAGACCTGCCGATAGACGACAGCTAAACGTGAATAATATTTCCCTCAGCAGCACGGACGAGTCTATCCCAGATCGCTAACCCGAGCCCATCTAACCCGAAGCCCCGCACAAGAATCACATCCACCTCTCGGCTATCTAGATCACGCATCCCTGAGAACAGGTTGAAACCAACCTGGTTAAGGTCAGACTCTGGTCCAAGGAGAGAGAACTCGACCCTAAACTCTCGGAGCGTAGCGTAATCCTCACTGGGAACTAGTAAACCAACCCGTTTACCCTCCCTCAGAAGCTCTTCAACGGCTTCACGCATACGTGTCAGTACACGATCACTCGACCCCATGAAGAGAAGCAGCCGAGCTTTCGGAGAATAGTGTTTCATCAACATCCCGGGAGACGCCGCCTCCGCGGTCTCAGTGAAAAGATACTTCGGTATGTACGAGACCTCAGGTAAGATCTCTCTGAGCGCTTCAACAGGCGTACCTCCCGGTCGAAGGATCCTTGCAGGGCTCTGGGTGAGGTCAAGCACCGTAGATTCTAACCCGATAGGCGCAGGACCTCCATCAAGAACAACATCAACTTCTCCCCCGAAGTCATCGATGACGTGCTGGGCGAGAGTAGCGCTTGGTCGGGAGAATAGGTTAGCACTAGGCGCAGCGATGGGGACCCCAGACTCCTCAATGAGGGCAAGGGGAACCCGGTGGTTAGGCATCCTCACAGCAACAGTCGGCAACCCCGAGGAGACGTTAGGCGGAACCCGCCTCGACCGTGCTACAATAATGGTGAGGGGGCCAGGCCAGAACCGCTGTGCTAGTCTCCATGCAAGCTCGGGAATATTCTCTGCAACGGTCTCAAGCTGATTTATTGATGCGATATGTACGATTATGGGGTCGCTGAAGGGTCTCTTCTTCGCCTTGAATATTCGGTTGACAGCTTCCGCGTTGAAGGCGTTCGCACCTAATCCATAGACTGTCTCGGTGGGAAACGCTACGAGTCCACCCTCAAGGATCTTGTTAGCCGCGAATCGGATCACTTCACGGTCCGGGTTCTCGGGATCTACTTTGAAGAGCTTCGTTCGGTTAAGCCGATCCCCTTTCGGGTTATCGTCTTTTTGGGGCTTCGGCATGGCTAACTAGAAGACGCCTGAGATATTATTCTTTACTTCGAAGTTATAGACGCCAGCCGACTGGCACCAGCTTCGCTATGTTCTTCTCTGTGGGTGCACCCACGGTTCTCGCCACCGGCTCACACTTTGTCCGGAACACGTACATGAGCGGACATGGTGCTGGAACTTCGGTTAAGGTTTCCCAGTTAGCCATGCCCTTAGCAATGATAATGTCTACGTTGTTGAAGAGTTGGTTGAACTCCTGCCCTGTCTCTGCGAGGTTAATCCCTATGGCATCAGTGCCCGTGGTGATGATGCTGTCCGCTTCGCTTATCATCCCCGACTCCTCAGCATCCTCCATAAGCGCATCGTTAAGGCTAGGACCCCCCTTGACGGCAACCGTCACCATACACCCCCCTCGCCTGAGTTCCCTAACGATAAGCCGGTCGAACACAATCTCTCCAGCGTTATCGGTCAGAAACAGTACCTTAGCGCCTAGTCTAATGTGTTTCTTCAGCTCCTCTGAGTCGTCGATGAAGAAAGCCTCCTCCAGCCCTTTCAGAGCCTCATCAACATCGGCGCTGTGGCCAGGCACATCATACTCGATAACGTTCCCGATGCACGCGACCTTTAATGCTGCTCTGAGCCGTTCATGTTCCGGCTGAGATTGGACATACTCCTCCATCTTCGGAAGCAGCGTTAGGGCTTTAGCGTTTGACATGTGCTTAAGCTCATCATACGGGTCATTGCACCCCGTGATGCTTCGAAGCAGTCTGCATCTTTCAGCGCCGATGAAGCTGGGAACAGCATGAGGGTGGTAACGCTCCCCCATCATCTCCAGAAGCCCAGTCATCGCACGAACCCTAGTATCCTCATCCTCGGTGGATCTCTGAATTATCTTGTAGCCTCGATGCATAATGCAGTAACCGCAGTGAGCGCCGACCTTCATGATTTCTCAATGAGCCTGACCCCGCTTATTTAGCTTCCCCGACGAAAAAAGGATCGAAAGAATCCACCTCTGAAAAGAGGATAACTGTTGGAGGGTAATCCATCGGGCTTAGCTGGGATCAGCTATATCTGGCGTAAGCTGAGACCAAACAAACATGAGACCCAGTTAGCATCAGCCAAATCTCACCCCAAGCTGACAACCTGACCGTAAGCTGACTGACTGTCATAAATAATCTGCTACAAGTTATTCTTGCAGAGGAACACTCATTTCATATAATCTTCAAGCTTCAAATCTGACACCAATTCGTAAGTCGTAACCATCCGCGTCACCAACGACTCCGCGCCACACGTAACAGCAATCCCTGCAACCATAGCGTCAAAAGGATTAATCCACCTCCCACTTCCAACGTATACCCCGCAGATCTCGGAAGCCATCAACGAAGCCTCTACCGACAGAGGTAATACCTCCAAATTTGCCACAAGACGCCTCAACTCCCCCAACCGTTTATCCGGATCCCGCATCATCCGAGACACACCACACGAAACCTGAAATATGCTGACAACCGAAGTCGCTGCACCACCCGCAGTATCAAGCTCAGCTGCCTTCTTAGCCGCGTTAGATTCACCTAGAAGCAAGCCTATCAGAAACGTCGAGTCAACAACCTTCAACTCTTCTTCAGCTCCTTAGAACCTAACAGCGGGCCGCTCAGTTCACGTACCCCCATAAGATAAGCGCCCCTCTCCTCACTGGAGACATCCCCCCATAATCCAGCGCAGTCGGCTATACTGCGCCGTTTAGCGAGTCTTCTTATGACCTCACTGAAGCTTTCATCTTTAAGCTTCAGTTTGTCTAGTAGATCATATGCGTCCTCTGATACCGACATCGTCTTAGAAGTCATACATCTACATGTGTATGTGTAGAGTTAATGATGTTTGCTCCGAGTATTTCCCGCCACGCTCTGACCGGTTATTCTCCTTGATCCACGCATCGTAGGCACATGACCCCGGTGGATTGGCTGGGAACCCCTCTGATTCCCAATAAACTGTCCAAACACCTCAGCTGGTTTGGCGAATCAGCGGTGACCTCAATCGTTTTGGGCGGTTATCCTATTGAATTGGCTGTTATTGTATTGACTGTATTGTTGATTGATTGTATTGCATGACATTGTATTGCAATAGCGAAATCTCCTCTCCTTAGATTGGGTTTCCAGCTAGCTACAATGCCAATGCATACAAAGCCAATACAAACAAAGCCAATACAAACAATGCCAATATAAACAAAGCCAATGCTATCAAGTATAATTCTCCACTTCACCCGTTTTCCCCGGATTATTTCCCAGGCGGGAAATTTGGGATGGTCACGTAAAAAGGCTTCAGTCAACCCTCAACCGGCGAAGGGAGTTTTTCCACATGGATCTTTGCTACATCTACACATAGATGTGTAGCATAGAATTATGTACGCGTGCTCAAACTCCTACAAACCCACTCTACATATACATATGCATACGCCTTGAAATTCCCGCTTATCTTTTTCATCTTTCGAGTAGTTCGTGTGCTAGCTTAACTCATGTATCTACACATGTATATGTTGTGTTAAAGAATACTCGCTACCGGTAATTCCAGTCATGCTCTGGCGGGTTATTCTTCTTGATCCTGTTAGGTTAGCATCGGAGTCTGTGGGGGTTATCTTTGGTCCATCCTGTTCACGTACAGCTAATTGACCAACAACCTCTTTCTGTTCAATAGGCTCTAGTTCAGAACCTAGTTCAGTTGAGCCTGACGTATCAGAGTTGAGTGTAGTTGAGCCTAGCTTAGCGTCCTTAGTCTGGGGAATCTTCCCCCCTAGAATGGGTGTTTTGGCGGGTTTCACTGCTTCCACTCTGCTACGCTCTGATACGCCACGCTCAGGCATGATAGACTTTACTGTACGCTCATTCGCTGTGCTCTTCTCTGCATCAGGCACCATTGTAGGCTTTGATCCAATCCAACTGGGAAACTGGTTCGCAGTAAAGCCCAAACCCAATAAATCTTCCTTCACCTTAGGGTTGATCAGAGCCTGTGTGATGAACATGTTAACTTGCCTAGTGCTCAATAGAACAGACTTAGAGATATCCTGTATGTGCTCTCTAGCCTCGTCTATTGTGGGATAATTCAGTATTGTTGAATAAACTGCTACACGCTTGTCGTCCACTATAAACCGGATAGAGGTGCTCTGCTGAGATCTCTACATCTACATATCTATATGTAGCATTGAGTGGTGTCAAGCGTTTCTTCAGAAGGCTTAGATACCCTTTTCCGCGTCCCATGTATTTCTTCATCGTATGCTCCGTGAATTCAACATCCTGGCTACGTGTGACAGGGTCAATGAGGGTGGTGCCTGCAGTGAGCTCTGGATGCTTTTACGGGCGGTGGGTGATGAGAGACCTGTTGTGGATCGGATGGGGATATGGGGCATCATCGGAGCGAGAACAATCCTCGACCCAGTGGTTGCGGTTGCAGGTATTGAGGAGCAGCTGAGGGTCGGGGGGAAGAGGGCGTCAGCTATTTTCCGGGTGATGCCGATTCAGCGAGCAATCCATACGGATCTCAACGAGATAGTATCCGTCGCGATCGAACTCTCCTCTATCATCGGTGCTGATGAGAGCTACCGCGTAACCGTTGAGAAGCGTAAGACCCCCTTCAGCCAGATGGAGGTCATCGATCCCATCGCCGAAAAGATCACCCAACGCGTAGACCTGGATAACCCTGACTGGCTGGTGCTCATCGAGATAGTCGGAAAATTCACAGGAATATCCGTGGTGAAACCGGTAAGCCTTCTAAACATTCAGAAACTCAACTACGAGTTAGCGGCTCAAGCTAAGAAGAGCGCCTCTCTCAACAAGCAACCAGGTTAAAGCCTCAAAGGGGCTACGGCCCGTGGAGCCTACCTCAACATCGGAGACATGGTAAACCTCCTTCAACTCACCAAGTTTTTGAGGCGTCACCTCAAGCACAGAGTCATCGGCTCCACTCAGGATAATTTCACTTCTAGCGAAAGCCTCCTCCGAAGCTTCACGACTCTTCGCAAAGATAATCAGTGCCAGATTACGGGTAGCCGCTCCAACTCCAATAGTCTCGAAACCCGTTGATATCTGGTCCTGACAGCTCGCAGTTAGAAGCGTTTCAACGGGTAGGCTCTTAGAGACCGCTGTACCATTCTCGATGCGATTCACCGCGTTAACCACCGCCATATAGACATGGTCAAAACCCGCGACCCTATCCGCGTCCAGAAGCTGAAACAGCTCAGACTTCACCGCCGCTGTAACCCTGTTAAGAAGAACGCTAAGCTCCTCAACCTCAACTCCGCGGAACCCCCCAATAGTAACCACCCAACTTGAGCCTTTCACGGACGCCGTCTTCAAAGTAACCCCCCGCTTCTAGATTGTTTTTCGAACCGTCTCAAGCAACCCATCGAGTTCCTCCTCAGTGTTGAAGAAGTTGACGGCGACCCTTATCCCAGCGGGACGCAGACTGAGATAATAGCCAGCGTCTCTAAGCGCTTTGAATGTAGCTTCAGTATTACGTGTAGTGAATGATGTGATCCCCGATTTGTACTCTATCTCCCTCGGCGAAATAACTGAAGCACCTATATGAATCAAGCTGTCGTGGAGTATCCCGCTCAGCTTCATTATTCTACTCTCCACAGAGGTAGACCCAATCCTTAGTAAAAGATCAATCGCAGCCTTCGTTCCTACGGTGCTGAGGTAGCTGGGCTCACCCTGCTCAAACTTCTTCGCATCCGCTTTTAACCGTGGAGACTCAAGGCTATGAGATTCAACAGCCCGGTACCCCCAGTTTGGAGGATTCATCGAGTTAACGTGATCCCGATGCACATAGAGGAACCCCGCCCCACTACAACCCAGAAGCCATTTATAGGCTCCATTAGCGTAAAAATCCACTGAATCCCGCTTCACATCGATCTTTAACGCACCAGCAGCCTGTATCCCATCCACAACGAGATACCCTCCATGGTCATGAGCTAACTCAGCAAAGTCCTTCAA
>JBFYNP010000008.1:0-2501 GCA_041304325.1 Candidatus Bathyarchaeota archaeon | reverse complement strand
CCGTTGACCAACTGGTTAACAGCCAGACGCTCCACCGGACTAAGCTACGGCGGCGCAAGCACAGAGAATGTTGAGATCAAATAAAAATGTTCTGGGGTTAGATACTTACAGCCCCAGGCAGACTCTCCTGAATCTCAACCACATATCCCTCAGGATCTTTGAACATGAAGACCTTGATCTTTAATCTCTTCGACTCTTCCGGTTTTTTTTCTATCAAAACACCAGATTTCATCAGCTTCTCATACCAAGCATCCGCATCATTAACGTTAAGACATAGGATGACTGGTTTTATCTCGTTAGCTTTGTGATAGCCTTTGGCTCCATCAACAAGCCCTACATAACCATCCTTTGATGCTTTGTAGATCTTGCTCCAGCCCTGATCGACTACCATTTGGAAGCCCATTACTTTCTCATAGAAATGCATCGCTTTAGGAAGATCATTGTAGTAAAGCCATGTGATGAGACCCCTAACACCGTAATCAGTCATGTTGATCAATCAAACATGTCTTAAAGGCCATATAATATTGATCACCGTGCAGGGAGTTTTTTAGGCAATATAATCCATTTAGAGATCAATGTCTATTGATGGTAGCCATGAGTTTAACAAAGTAAGTCGAATATATGATAAAGGAAGGCTGAGCGAGGATATCGCTTTCTGGGCAGTAGAAGCCGAAAAACTTGCGGAGTTGACTCCTGATTCTCTAGTTATTGATATGGGTTGTGGGACTGGCAATTATGGTCTAGGGATAATAGAGATGACGGGTGCTGCCGTCGTAGGCTTTGATCCCGCTCCGGGGATGCTCAAACAAGCGAAAGAAAAAAATTCTGATTTTCCAGTGGTCCGTGCAGCGGCAGAGGCGATACCTTTTAGAAGTAATGTTTTTGATTTGGTATACGGTGCGCAGGTTTGGCATCATATTCAGGGTAGGCAGAAAGCTGCTGACGAGTGTTTCCGTGTGCTTAAATTCTGTGGAATAAAGATCGCTCATTCGATAGGGCATTCTCAGCTTCATGAGAAAATCATTTTTAAAATTTTTCCGGAGATAAAGGAGAATCAGTTACGAGTTTATCCGAGTGATGATGAATTCAACACAATATTCATCAAAGCAGGATTCAAGTCCGTGGTTCTTTATCCCTACTTAATTGAACGCTATCAGACCGCAGATGAGCTTATCGAGATCGCTGAGAAGAAGCTTTGGAGCATGTTTCGCCCAATAACGCAGCAGGGGCTAGAAAAAGGAGTAAAATGGCTGCATCAATGGAGCAGTGATCACCCTGAAGTGGACATTCGTAACGATGAGCTTATCACATTATTCGTCGCTCGAAAATAGAAAAATATACTTTAGCTATTTTTTACAAGTGTCTCCTTGAAGTGTTTGAGTGTATTTGGAAAGGAGTTTTAAAGAGCGATTACGATTTATTTTTTAGGAGACATTGAAATGGTTTCGGCTAACTTATTGAAGGAACTTAACCATCAGATTAACGAAGAACTGTACAGTCAGTATATCTATGAAGCAATGGCTGCGGACCTCTGGGATAGGAACTTAAAAGGAATGGCTCACTGGATGTGGATCCAAGCTCACGAGGAGCAAGCTCACGCAACTATATTCTATAATTACATTATTAATCGTCGACTCAAGGTTGAGCTTGAAGCGATCCAAAAACCACCGAAGACCTGGGAGAGTCCTCTAAAAATTTTCGTAGAGGCTCATGAACATGAACTCCACATCACAGCAAGGATAAATCTCTTAATGGATCTAGCGACCATTGAGAAGGATAATGCTACCATAAAGATGCTTGAGTGGTTTGTTGAGGAACAGGTGGAGGAGGAAGCAAACACGGATGAGGTTTCAAAGAATTTAGAGCTTGTTGGCAACGATGGTCGAGGGTTACTTATGCTGGATCGCGAGATGGCTGCCCGTGCTTTTGCTGCGCCGGTCAACCCATATTATACCCCATTCTTCTCAGCCGCTGGCGCAACAGCGGTTCCATGAGTTACGTTTTTAACTTTTTAAACTTCGTTTATTACCCGATTAATTTAAGGTAAGTTTGTTAATTATCGTAAATGACGCTCCTTACGGTACGGAAAAGGCTTGGAATGCACTTCGCTTAGCAAACGCGTCCCGTTCCTCGGAGATTAACATGCAGGTTCGAGTTTTTCTTATGGGTGATAGCGTCGCTGTAGCGAAGAAAGGTCAAAACCTCCCTGAAGGTTACTATAATTTAGAGAAAATGCTCACAGATCTCGTAACTAAAGGTGTTGAGGTAAAGACATGTGGAACTTGTATGAAGGCAAGAGGTATAACCGATATCGAGCTCGTTGAAGGAGTTCAACGCGGAACTATGATGATCCTAACAAACTGGATCAAAGAGAGCGACCGAGCGATCTCATTCTAATCCCTTTATGGGTAAGGTTTAATAGCTAAACTCGCCATTTCAGGTAGAGCCCTAACGGGAAAACTCCACGGAGAGACAGAAAATGGCTGAGATGATTGAGAAAG
>JBFYNP010000007.1:0-2581 GCA_041304325.1 Candidatus Bathyarchaeota archaeon | reverse complement strand
ACTTTCTTAGCTTCGGCGTCGTAAGCGATCCCTGGGTCGCTTCTCCTCGAAGGGCTTGTTGAGGGATACATGTTCTTCCATGTCTTAGTGGCTACATCGTAAGTCCAGGTATCGCCTATTCTATCAGAGGCGCTGAAGCCTCCGAAAAGGACCACCTTCCTCGAGTCGCCGTCGTAGACCATACCAGCGTTAAACCTTGCAGTTGGACTGCCGGTCGTTTGAAGCTTTGTCCAAATATTTTTCGCTGTGTCAAGGCTCCAGGTATCCCCGTAGAATGTATATTGACCAGAGTAGTAGGAGCCTCCGAAAAGGATTATTTTTTTGTTTACGGGGTCATAGATCATTTTCTGTCCAAGCATCTTGGGGGGCTCCTCAACAACCGCGTGAACTTGAACGCTTATGCATGGAAGTAGAATCAGAAATAATAGTAACCACTTATAATTCATAATCTGATACCTCTTTCAACCTTCTACACTCCAGTTCATAGATAGTTTCTTGTATATTCAATTTTCCTTTACTATCCTCATATTTTTGTTACATTCATTAATTATCAGAGGTTTGATCTATTTGGAATGCGTTTGTGCTGTAGAAGAATAACTATCAACACTAATCCCCATAGGATAGATGCCCCAGGAAACCCAGGTATTTGTGGCTGGGAATTAGATTGCGGTGGAGGTGAGTTAGTTACCGGCGATTTGAGCTCCATGTTAAGTTTTATGAGGAAAACGTCGAATTTACCGCTTTTGTATATGCTTTGGTATCCTTCTGGAGATATTTTCAGTTCATTTGATCCGGTGCTTCCTACAGCGTAAACTGCATTGGAGTTTACCATGATGTTTCCGAAGAGTTCTTCGTTGGATCCTCCGATGAATGTCGAAGCTACTAGTCTATTGAGGTCCCCGCTTAGATGTGAGAGGATGTAGTCTTTTCCACCGCCAAATTTCATTTGGTAGGTTTCTGAGGTAATTGGGAAGTCGTTTGACCCAACCTCAGCAGAGACATAAACGTCTCCTCCCTCGAGAATGATGTAGGGTTGATAATCTTCTCCGGTTCCTCCGAGGAATGTTGATGCAAGGAGTTTACTGAGGTCTCCACTTAGTTTAGAAATAAAAAGCTCGTCACCACCATCACCACTTGATGGCCCCCCTTTGTAGGATCGTTGGTAGGCACCTTCAGTGGTCGGGTAATTGGCGGAAGCGGTATGCCCCGCGATATAGATGTTACCTGCAATATCTATTTTTATCGAGCATGTGTTATCAAATTTGGATCCACCTATGAAAGTTGAGGTTACGAGGGTCTTTAGGTCAGGATCTAGACATGAGATGAATACATCGTCCCCGCCATTGATTGTGGGGTCATAGACCCCGGTAGTTGTTGGGAAGCTCTGACTGGCTGTGTGACCTGTTATATATACGCCGTTTTTTGGGTCGTATAGTATTCCGTATGAATAGTCCGCGCCAAATGATCCTATGAAAGTGGAGGATAATAACCGGCTAAGGTTAGAATCGAGTTTAACAACTACGGCATCGAGGGACCCGTTAAGAATAGTGTCGTATGCTCCGGTTGTTGTGGGGAAGTCACTGGATTCACTTGTTGCTGTAACGAATATTTTTCCGTCCAAATCAGATGCAATGTTCTTGAGGGCACCTAACTCTCTTTTTGATCCCCCTAGGTAGGTTGACGCTTGAAGATTAGTGAGACCAGGATCCATCTTGAAGATCACTAAGTCATAGTCTCCATGGGGTTTTCTATCATAAGCTTCGATGGATGTTGGGAAATCCTGTGATTTGGTTGTAGTTGAAAAAATTAGGTTCCCATCCATTCCCATGGTCATGGAGACTGACCACTCTTCCCCTGATCCACCAATGTAGGTAGAAGCCAGTAATTTTTTTAGCTCTGAATCGAATTTTGCGATAAATATGTCGCCGGATCCGTTGTAGGATTCATCATATGCGCCCTTTGTAGTTGGGAGGTCATTCGATGTGGTTATCCCAGCGATATAGATTGACCCGTCGGACCCCTTCTCTAAGCATACTGCCCAAGAACCCTCGTCGCCTGATCCCCCAAAATACGTTGAAGGTGAAAATTCTGTTGCGTGAGGGGTTAATACGAATGCAGTTACTGGGAAAGTTAAGAAAGTAAATGCTAATAAGAAGTACGGAATAAGCACCAAATATCTTTTAATTAAATGTAGCCGCACTTTGTTCTCACGTGATCTAAGAGTTCTAATTAAGTAAAAAAATTGTGCTCATTATTCATACTGAGATATCAAGACTGATATTCATGAAGAAGTGTTGATATTTTAGGGATTCAGTTGAGTGCTTTTAATGATCTGCTCTTCGAGTTATCCAGCGATCATAGACTCGAGATCCTGCGGCACCTTAACTCCTTTCCAGCGACGATGACGAGTCTAGCCAAAGAGATCCAGATCACGAACCAAGAATGCAGCAGACACTTAATTCGCCTAAGTGGAGTGGGACTCATTACAAAGAATCAGGGAAACTCGTTCACACTCACACCTTACGGTGAGCAAATCTTAACTCAGCTCAAAGGCCTAGAGTTCACATCAAAATACAATCAA
>JBFYNP010000006.1:0-3715 GCA_041304325.1 Candidatus Bathyarchaeota archaeon | reverse complement strand
ATAAATACAATGGGATATAGAGACAGGCGAAGTGTAGACAGTGGACCCCGCGAGATGCACAAAGTAACGTGCTCTGACTGCGGAAAGGAGACGGAAGTCCCCTTCAAGCCGACAGAGGGTCGGCCAGTCTATTGTCAAGAATGCTTCGCTAAGCACAGGCCACCGAGAAGGTTCTAGACCGAGTCACGTGACCGAGAAGCGGAGAAATCCGCTACACGAAATTTTTTTTCTAATTATTTTTTTAAAATAAAATTACCCGCATACATAAAGTTCTAAAATAGTTAATTGAATAAAAGAAACTTTGATAAAAAGAAAAGGCCTCCTCAACTAGGCTCAATTAAGACGTTGAGATGAGCTAAAATTAGAAGTCTCGCTCCATTAATTTTAGCTTCTGGTAGCCACCTTTCTTCTCAGCTTTCTTGTAAACAAAGTCAGCAACGATAACGTCCTCTAGAGCTAAGCCGATGTTGATTGCGAGGATACGTTCCTTGCTGTTCTCCCTGCCCTTCTTCTTACCTGCGACGACCTCGCCGAGCTCCGCGTATAGCTTCGGCATACCGTCCGGGAAGGCGCCTTGCTCGTGGAAATGGACAGTCTGGTCCCAGCTGTCGGTAATGAATTTGTCTGCTGTTAAGATAGCGTCACCGTACCATGCTCTGCTCGCCTCTAGCCCCATCCCTAGGGCACCCGGATTGAACCACTCATTCTTTACGAGGGGTTTCGGGAGCCTCTGTGTTGCGGTGAGGATTATATCCGAGTCTTTCGCTGCCTCTTTAACGCTGGAGACGGGCAATATCTCGACGCCAGTCTCCTTTTCAAGGTCTGTCTTGTACCGTTTGGACGCCTCGGGGTTGATGTCATACGCCTTCACCTTCATGAGAGTTGGTATGATCTCTTTGAGGGCAACTAGGTTCATCCTCCCTTGTACTCCGCATCCGATGACCCCAAATGATTCGGAGCCTTTTAAGGCGCAGTACTTCGCCGTGACTGCAGATACAGCCGCTGTACGTACCGCTGTGATCCATCTGCAATCCATTATCGCGGTCGGGAGACCAGTATCCATGTCGTTCGTGATCATAACACCTAGGATCTGAGGAAGACCCAGCTCCCTGTTGCTAGGGTAACCACTCACCCATTTAATGCCTCCAATCCCCAGATTTCTGTAGTAAGCCGGCATAGCGTGGATGAAGCTGTCAGGTTTTGCGTGAATACCTGGCTTAGGTGGATTCTCCACTTGACCTAAACCGTGTTCCTTCAGCCCCTTCTCCACGAGCGGAATTATTTCTTTAATCTGGATTTCCATGTCCAAGATGTCTTCTTGTGAAAGATACAGCATATCAACACGTTTCAAAACAAGCCACTTGAATACTCTAAGATTGATCTCGCATTAGTATTTTTTCAAAGAGAATAGACTGATGAAACTACTATCTATTTGAGGTCATAGAGCTCTTTGCCATTAAGGACGATATCCTCGAATTTAGCTGCATCCTCCAAAATGTAGTTAATAAATGATTGAAATATTAGCCTCAAAACCGAGATAGGAAGAATAATTCATTTGATTAATCCGAAGTATGCTACGCGAAACGTTTACAAGTCTGACGGCGATTTCAGGGAGATTATTGGCACGATTTTACAACTCAAAGAGAGAATTAGTCTCTAGGGTGCTCCCCGGGTTAGTGTACTGTATATGTGTAGCAACAGTATCGTTCCTCCTCTGGGGATTATTTAAGCCAGTAAGCCCAATGATGTGGGCTTTTGTAACGAGTATAATAATCGTGAACCTTGGAAGAATGAAGGACTCGATGAAAGAAGGTGTTAACTTTTGTTCGGGACAGCTCCTTAGGTTCACCGTAGCTCTCCTCGGGCTTACAACCAGTGCCCTAATATGGGGAAGAGTAGGAGTTGGAGTTTTAGCTTCGTTTATAGTAATCATATTAGCTTTGGGGATGAGTCTCCTCTTAGGGCGAAGACTAGGAATAAACTACAGGATCGCTGCTCTCATCGGTGTGGGCACTGCTATCTGTGGTGCCTCGGCGATAGCAGCACTCTCACCAGCGATAAACGCAAAAGAGGAAGAGTCAGGTCTCGCTGTATCCGGAATAACTCTCTTCGGCTTACTCTCCATGTTCCTCTACCCGTTCCTTTTCCTTAATACTCCCATCGGGAGCTGGCTCGGGAATAACCCGAACGTCTTCGCGGTCTGGGTAGGTAGTGGCGTTCATGAGACAGCTCAGGTGATTGCTGCTGCTGGAGCAGTGGGACCGGACGTAGTAGCAGCAGCGATGCTTATCAAATCAGTCAGAATCTTTATGATCGGCCCCGTTGTGTTCGCTCTCTCATGGGTTTGCTGCAGACTCGAGAGCAGTGAAGGTAAGGCGAGAAGCTTCATAGTTCCCCTTTTCGCTGTAGCTTTTACCCTAGGATCCCTTGTCTGCGCTGTTCTGGATCTTAATGCTGCTTCTCTCTTGAGGATGGGTTTTGACTGGGTGGCGGGTAAGACGGTGCTTTCGGGGACAATATTGCCTTTTATGTTTGCGACTGCTTTCGCTGGAGTCGGGTCGAAAGTCAGTTTCAAAAGTATCATGGGCCTCGGCGTTCGTCCTCTACTGCTTGCAGCGACAGTTGCAGTGACAGCAGGTTTGCTCGCATTTCTAGCAGCTTTACTACTCGCTCCCTTCATCCCAGTTTAGAAGTGTTCAGCGTTTTTACTAGATAGATGTTTATGGTAGGGATTCCCCTCACTCATGAATCTCATTGGTCATCGTATCAAACCGCCTGATCTTTAGCCATCTAGAGGACCCTAACTTGAAGCGGGTCTTTGATCTCCTGGAGAACGACGTTGAGGTGCAGACGTATCTCAGGATGGCTAATGCAATGGTTGTGAAACGGATGCATTACAACGATCATGGTCCCGTTCACGCTCGGATCGTTGCTGGGAGCAGCTTGGAGATATTCAGTTTACTGAACCGTATCGTGGAACCAACCACAGTAGCGAATGGAATATGTGATTTGGAGGGTGCGAAGATGGTGATAATGTGTGGTAGCTACCTCCATGATATCGGTAACTGTGTTCACAGGACAGATCATATAATTCACAGCTGCTACCTAGCGGCACCGATCATCGACCGCATCTACTCAAAAATCTACCCTGAGAATCCTGAATTGGTAATTAAGCTGAAATGCGAGACCTTACACGTCATCTTTGCCCATGAGGAGTCAGTTCAGGCGTTGAGTGTAGAAGCGGGTGTTGCGAAGGTGGCTGATGGTACGGATATGGCGGAGGGAAGGACGCGTATACCCTATCAGAGTGGTAAAGTTGATATGCACAGCATATCTGCGACAGCGATAAAAAGAGTCGATATCGAACACGGGGGATACAAGCCTGTGAGTATTAAGATATACATGGATAACCCCTCCGGGGTCTATCAATTAGAGGAAGTTATCGGTAAAAAAGTGGCGACATCGGGTATTGCTCAATTCGTTGAACTAGTTGCTATTGAGAATGGACGAGAGATCAAGACTGTAGGGTGATCCTGAATGCGGCTTTGGTCGATACATCCGAGGTACCTCGACTGGATGGGTCTCGGAGCTGTATGGAGAGAGGGACTACTTGCTCAAGCCGTCATTGAGGGGCATACGAGAGGTTGGCGAAGCCATCCTCAACTCAGCAGGTTCAAAGAACACCTCGATCCACTCGGTGCCATCGGTTTCTATC
>JBFYNP010000005.1:0-4309 GCA_041304325.1 Candidatus Bathyarchaeota archaeon | reverse complement strand
AACTCACTATATGAACAATGGAGCTGATGTTTAAATAATCTCCTCAGATAAGAGGTCTCATGGTTAAGATTGTTGCAAGAGTGATCAGTCAGAAGGGCACCTGTTCTGCAGGGCATAGCGTTGGAGATGAGGTTGTATTTGATTGGGATAAGAATGAGGTGAATGGGAAGATATGTCTCCATGCGCTGTACTCTATAATGCCGAAAGTTTATGCTTACGCCTTCGGCGCTGATATCGCTTTTGCGCGGGCTGAGGATGGTACTAAAGTGGCTCGCCACGCTTGTCCGGATGGTTATAACCCCGTTATTTTCGAGTTACGAAGGCAGTAATACTCTGCGTGGCTTATCCTTGACAACGAGTAATATGAGTACACCGTCGAGGAACGCTAGTAAGAGATTGAATGCTATAGGTATGTCAAAGCCGTA
This sequence comes from Candidatus Bathyarchaeota archaeon, assembly GCA_041304325.1. Lineage (GTDB taxonomy): Archaea > Thermoproteota > Bathyarchaeia > TCS64 > TCS64 > UBA8941. The sequence continues at coordinate 3,884 of JBFYNP010000005.1, read as the reverse complement.
GGTATCGAAAAGCCATCCGCCGATCATTGGCGCTGGGATGGCTAGGAAGCCTCGGAACGCGGAGAAGTTTGAGAGCGCTTTTCCCCTCTCAGCTGGATCAACGTTGGCTGCAATCCATGCTTGCTCGGCTGGCATCCAGAACGCGTTGGCGAGCCCTAATATTAGGTGGGCTACGAAGATGTATTCGAATGCTTTGGAATAGATGCATATCGCAAGCATGATGCATGCTGTAAACTGGCTGAGAGCCATAAATCGTGTGTAACCGAACTTGTCGGAGAGGCGTCCAAACGGGATCTGAAGAAGAGCCCACGTTAATGTCATTGCGGTGAGGTAGAGCCCAATCATTCCAGGTGTGTAACCATAACCTTTCGCAAGCATACCGTTGATGAGGCGCACTCCTGTGTTGAATGCAATCAAGTCAAGGGTCATCGCGGCGTAGAAGCCTCTGAGGTGCTTCGGGGGGTTAAATGCACCGCTGAATGCGGTGACAGCTTCGCGCCAGTTAATTGGTTTGGTGTCACCGCGGCGTGTCTCAGGAAGCCTGCGCCACACGAGAAAGAGGGTGCCGCCCGCGAGGATGGTTGACACCCCATATACGACACGGAGTCCAAAAGCATCCGCGATGTATCCTGCGCCAAACGTCCCAAGGAGTCCTGCTCCAGTATAGAATGTCCCTAAGATCCCGTAGACTGATGCAAGGTTAGTTTCCTCCGCAGATTCTGCAACCATCGTCGACCATACGCTTACGAGTGATGCTGATATGCCTAAGAGAACAATTCCAACGAATAGAAGATGCCAGCTCCATGCTAGAATGAATGATACGGATGCGATTACAATGAGCACTTCTCTTAGTACGGTTAGCTTCTTTCTGCCTATAGCATCAGAGATCGCGCCAAAGGCTGGCTCCATTAGGTTCTTGACAAGATCCATGGCGCTCTCAAGCGTCCCAATGCTTCTCATATCGAGGCCTAGGCTGATGGCGAAGGGTTGCCATACGACCATACGGAGGTTATCCCGGGTGCCCCGGAGAGCAGTTATGAGGCTTAGAGTAAACAGCCTCTGGGACATGTGTAACCTCTCTCTGAGTTTCATGGTTTGCCTCCTCTAGACTATCCTGAAGTTTTTTGGGAGGTATTTAGCTATAGCGGACTTTTCCCCTAAACCTTTAATCTAGTTCAGGCAACACCCATTTAGATATGAATTGGTTAGAGATCTTTCTTTCTTTTGTGTTGGAGACGCTTTCATTACCCGAAGGATAAGTGTTTACGGAGGTGAGCCCGACATTGCGCCTCTCTTCAATCGGATTAAGAGAGCAGATGTTGCTTTCATCAACCTCGAGATCGCTATCCACAACTACGAGGGATATCCCATTGGAGAAGGAAAATACGACGGGTACGGGCAAGCGGACCCTGTGGTTGCTGACGATGTCAAGGAGTTGGGTTTTGACCTCTGCAGTGGAGCAAACAATCATGCTATGGACTACAGTGAAGGGGGGCTGCAGGCTACAATCCGTAACTTAGATCGAGTCGGGTTAGCTCATTCCGGTGCTGGAAGAAACCTGGCTGAGGCTCGTGAGCCAGTATACGTAGATACTCCGAGAGGGATAGTGTCGCTTGTTTCAGCTTGTACCTGGAACCTCGGCGTAGCCAGCTACCCTAGAAAGGACCTACCTGGACGACCTGGAATCAACCCGCTCCGATTCAGTCACCTTTATCACCTAAAATCAGAGCAGTGGAGCCAGTTCCTTGCAATTATGAGGGAGCTTGATCATGAAGCGGATGTGTTCGAAAAAGAACCAGCATTGGTACGGTTCCCGGATCGTGCAACAAAGTTTGTTAAAGGAGAAGAAACCCGGAGGGAGTTGGTTCCCCATAAACTCGATGTTGAAGGCAACTTAAAGGCGGTTAGGGATGCACATCGGCTGAGCGACTGGTGTTTCTTCAGTCTTCATGACCATTACAATGGGGTTCACGCTCCCAATGGATACCGAAACTTAGAGCTCCCTCCTGATGAGGTCAGGGCCTTCGCGCATAAGGTCATAGATATAGGAGCTGACGCTTATCTTGGGCACGGTCCTCACGTCCTTCGAGGGGTAGAGATCTATAAAGGAAAACCTATATTCTATAGCCTCGGTAACTTTGTTTTCCAGAGTACACTTATCAGAAGACAGCCAAGCGACTTATTCGATATGTGGGGTCTGACAACCGACCAATCCACACCTGACCTCTATGAGAAGCGGGAGTCTCCACCCGCCGTCTTCTTCGACGATAACGCGTACTGGGAAAGTGTTGTCGCGGAGATTGATTACCGGGAAGGCGAGTTAAAGGAGATCCGTCTTATACCCATAGTTCTCGACTACGACCCTTTGAAGACTCTGGCGGAGCAGAGGACACGCGCCGGAGTCCCGAGGATGGCGAATAACGAGAAGGCGAAGAAGATAATCGAGAACATGCAGAGGCTTTCCTCCCTATATGGAACTAAGATTGAGCTTCAAGACAACATCGGCGTAATAAGATTATAGACTATTGGTCTAAGCTTCATCTCTTCTTAAGAAAACTACTGAGAGCGATCAGGAGGAAGGCAACGCCTGTTAGGAGCTCACTGCCAGTTAGCCACCAGACGATCCCTGAGATAATAATCGCAGGTATTAGCATAAACAGGGTGCCTAAGACGGTGATGATTATCATCCCTATGATCACCATAGCGATCAATCCGAGAAACACTATCGATCCTCCTGCAACGACTGCCTCCACAGTTGAAGCTTGTATCATCTACACCGACCACACTTCCAATGGTATTAGTGATTAATATATTGCATTATTAGATGAAGAGAAAAACAGTGTGTCTGATAGAACACGGATTTAAATTTTTGTTTGATTGCCCGGTTGTTTTAAAAATAGATAGGTTGAATGTACACTGTCGTATATGCCTCTCTTTAAGAAACGCGCGATGGAGATTATTAGTAAAGCCGGGGTTGACGCCGTTGTCGGCACTTCTCCCGCGAACGTTTACTACATGACTGACTACAACAGTTTAGCTATGGAACTCAGCAGCGGTCTTCAGAGCTATGCTCTTCTCCCCCTCGATGGGGAGCCAGCGATCATAGCTCCCATCAACGAAGTTGATCTCGTTACCGAGTCCGACTCCTGGGTGAAAGATATCTACTACTTTGGAGCCCTGAACATCAACGTCGCTAAAGGCGCTAAAGTGACCGATGTTACTAAAAGGATCATTGATAGTACAAGTCGCCAGACCTATGAGACTCCCTGTGATGGATTAACTATCGCTGTTACAAAGAGAGGGCTATCTAAGAAAAAGATCGCTGTTGATTTGAATAATCTATCTCCTCTCCGGTGGGAACAGATGCACAGAAACCTTCCAGACGTCGACTTCGTTGATGGAACGGAGCTTCTAAACGAGATAAGGGCTGTAAAGACCCCTGAAGAAGTTGAGAGAATACAGCGCGCTACCGAGATCACAGAGAAAGCGATGGAGGATGCGTTGGAGATCGCTCAGCCAGAGATAATGGAGATCGACCTCGCGGGTATGTTCAACTACAGCATTACGGAGGATGGTGGACGGGTGACGTTAGACCACATCGGTTTTGGGGAGAGAAGCGCTTACCCCAACCCCGTCCCAACCACGCTGAAGTCGAAGAAAGGCGACCTAATTAGGTTCAACCTTGGCGCCTCCTGGGGTCACTACAATGGAAATGTTACGCGGACTGCCGCTCTTGGACAGGCATCTTCAGAGGCTGAGAAGAGGCTCACAGCGGTTGTTGACGCTCAGGAAGCTGCTTTTGATGCGATAAAACCTGGGGTTCCGATTAGTGATATTTATGTAGCTGCAGAAAAAGAGCTAGAAAAAATTGGAGTCAAGGAATA
>JBFYNP010000004.1:0-3134 GCA_041304325.1 Candidatus Bathyarchaeota archaeon | reverse complement strand
CTTTTTCTCATTAACCAATTTATTTTCTCCCAATTTTCTATTGTTTTTTTATCTAATTTAATTTAACGTAAAATACATAATAAAAAATATAACTTTCCAAACTAACGTTAAATTTTAAAGTCAATTATTTTTGCATAAATAATACTATTCTTTTCAACTTCACATAGCTTATTAAAATTTATTATTTTCGTTCTGATCTATTTTTATGCGGGCAAGCTTTAATGGTTTTATAATATGTTTTATGAATCCCGTTTTTTTAAATAATCACCGTATAGTACAATGCTGATACTATGATAGCGACCCAATCAGAAGTGAAAAGGGGTAAGAAAAATAAAGTGGAAACAGCTTCCCCGGTCAGGGTCAAAGAGGAGGTTGTTGCTCAGGTTAAGCGTATCCCGAGTGTGAAGGCGTTTGTAAAGGATCGAACCAGGGTTCTTGAGATTTACGCGACTAACCCACCTTTTTGTTATTCGATCATTACTCAAACACCTCTGACTAAGCAGATTAGCTATTCAGCTATACAGCCCTCTCTCCTTCCAGGTGACGATGAAGCTCTAAAGGCCGCTCATGAGCATCTGAAAGCAACTTTAAACACAACACTCAACGCGATGAAGAACCGAGAGGAAGCAATTGAAGTTCTGAAGAAAGGGATTGAAGACTCAGCTAGACTCAACAAGCTCAAGTTATCAGAGACGGAGCGGGAGAAGCTTCTCTACTACCTAGTTAGAGATTATCTTGACTACTATATTCTGGATCCTTTAATGAAAGACGCAATGATTGAAGATGTGAGTTGTAACGGACCGACTATCCCGCTATTCATCTGGCACCGAAAATACGAGTCCATACCAACTAACATAATATATGGAAGCGATGAGGAACTTGACAGCTTCATTATACGATTGGCATATAAAGGAAAACGCATGGTTAGCGTAGCTAATCCACTACTTGACTGTAGCCTCCCAGATGGGAGCAGAGCACAGTTAACATATGGTAGATACGCCTCAAAATCCGGATCAACGTACACAATACGGAAGTTTAAAACAGACCCATTAACGATTATTGACCTGATCAAAAACCATACTATTAGTGCTGAAATGGCGGCGATGTTCTGGTATCTTGTCGAAAACAAGATCAGCATCTTCGTATGCGGTGGTGTTGCCTCAGGAAAAACAACTCTGCTCAATGGTGTTGCGAGTTTCATCAGCCCGGACGCGAAGGTTATCACAATTGAAGATACGCCTGAAATTCAGCTTTTCCACGAAAACTGGATCAGATCTGTAACAAGACCCAGCACCGGCTCCTCAGCGGCTATTGAGATATTTGATCTGTTAAAAGCAGCCATGCGTCAACGCCCTGACTATATTCTGGTTGGAGAGATCAGGGGTGCAGAAGCCTACACGTTATTCCAGGCTATGTCAACGGGTCACTTAGGTTTAGCTACCCTGCATGCGGAGAATGCGGATTCAGCTTTACGTCGACTTGAGACTGAGCCGATGAATATCCCCCGTATGATGATTGCTGGCTTGAACATGATTGTAATCATTTCTCGACGTGAAATTAATGGTAAGCCTCAACGCAGAATACTTGCAGTCACCGAGGTTAAAGGACTTAGCACAAAAGATGAGATTGTAACAGATACACTCTTCTCCTGGGATCCAAAAACGGATGTCTGGCATATGCTCTCAGAAAGCTACTATCTAAAGAAAGCAGCTTTAATGAAGGGAATAAGTGTTGAGGAAGCGTTAAGCGATATTAAAACTCGTGCATCTATTCTCAATCTACTCGTAACTCAAGGTATGAGGTCCTTCAAGGAAGTTACTCAAGCTATTAGAGATTATAGTAACCCTGCAAGCAAAGCGAATAAGAGTGGTGCTTAGGATTGAAAGGATTAGACTTTGACTTACATGGCTTCGGCTACAGAATGCTGGGGTCATTTCCATCCAGAATCTATCCAGGGATGGAGGATCTAAGGACCAGTCTAGCTAGAGGCCGTTTTAGGATAAGCCCAATCGTGTATATCAGTAGTGCATTCTTTTGGTCACTGATTTCAACCATAGCAACTGGAATCATAGCTTACCCGGCTGCGGCTTTTCTGACTAGCCTCAAAGTTCTTCAACTCTCAGAGATCCAGTTGCTTGAAGTCGGTGTTGGGGCCCCCCTACTGGTTGGAGTTCTCGTGGTAGTCATTTTCTTATACTATCCAGCAAGTAGGTCGGATACCGAGAAAATGGAGATTAATAAAAATCTCGTTTATATAATCAACTATATGGGGGTTCTCGCAGGGGCAGGTATTACCACAGAGGATATCTTCTCAAGTCTAGCAGCGGGTGGTGAAGTCTATAAAATCTCTGAAAGCGCCAAAACCATCGTCAGAGATATCGGTCTACTAGGTAAAGATGTTCTTACCGCGATTGACGATGAAGCAAAGGCTACGCCTTCTAAGAAATACTCCAAGTTACTTGTGGGCCTCATAGGTGTAAATAAGACTGGAGGCGACTTGAAAGAATATTTTTCTGAAATCGCTGAAAATGAGATGGAAGTACGTAGAAGAGAGTTAGGGGACCTTGTAAACAAGCTCAATCTCGCTGCAGAGATCTATACCGTTCTTGGTGTGGCTTTCCCAATTATTATGATCGTTTTACTAAGTCTAATGGGTATCTTTGGAGGCGAAGTTATGGGTGGACTTGGCCCCATTGATATGATTAAAATCATGAGTTATGTGTTGTTCCCACTAGTTAGCGTAGGATTAATATTATTTATAGACGGGTTGACCTCAAGTTGGTAGATACACAAATTAAAATCCCAAAGTTCTCAATAGATCTCTTCTTCAATAAACGTATTCAGTACGTTGTATTCGGGATCACTGCTTTAATTACCCTAATTATTACTGGGTTTGGTTATTCGCTATTTGCTACAAAGATTATAACCGAATATACGTTTCATATGTTCATTGTTGCCGGTTTCTGTATAGGACTTATTCCCTCAGCATTTATGCTTATAATAATTGATCGACGAAGAAATGAGATTGACATAATGCTGCCACGCGTATTAGACGACATAGCTGAAGGGCTACAAGCGGGCATGACTCTAATTGAATCTCTAGAAGAGTCAAGTAAACGCAACTATGGCTTCAT
>JBFYNP010000003.1:0-5784 GCA_041304325.1 Candidatus Bathyarchaeota archaeon | reverse complement strand
CATTTTTATACTTTAACGATTTAGAGAAAGCTGAACTCTTCTACCGGGAAGTTCTTGGATTAAAGCTGACTATTGATCAAGGCTTCGCTAAGATTTTTAGGCTTCACAATGGGAGTCACCTCGGCCTTGTTGACGGGAAAAAAGGATCTCTTAAACCAAGTAATGATAAACCAGTGATGGTGACTCTGCTTGTGCCTAATGTTGATGCTTGGTATCACCACCTCACCTTACAAGGCGTTCAAACACGATCTCCCCCAAAAGATGATCCACAGACTAAGACCCGATACTTCATGTTTCAAGACCCAGAGGGATACGTCATCGAGATTCAACGATTCTACTAACGGTTACTCTCCCTATCGTGGCTAACTTTAAATAATCAATTGGAAAACCCTCCCTGACGTGCGTTGAGCGAAAAAAAGCCTAGACAATATTACAACGACATTTTAAATAATCTTCAGGATCATCATAAAAAATTCAGCGGCTTTATTCCCCTAATCGCAAGCGAAAACATCCCAAGCCCAGCTGTGAGAGAAGCGTTAACAACCGACTTTGGTAACCGGTATGCTGAGGGCTGGATAGGTGAACGCCTCTACGCTGGATGCGACTACATCGATAAGGTCGAGTTTACCTGCATCGAGTTGATGAAGAAGCTTTTCGGATGCGAGTTCGTTGACCCACGCCCCATAAGTGGAGTAGTTGCGAACCTGATTGCATTCACGGCATTCACCGACCCTGGGGATACTGTAATGGCATTACCCATTACAACTGGGGGTCATATCAGTTACGCTCCAAAGAAGCTTCACGGTACTGCAGGAGCGGTTCACGGCCTTAAAATCGAGTATCTACCCCTAGATTACGACGAAATGAATATCGATGTTGATCAGACTAGAAGGCGATTGAACAAGCTTGTGGAGGAAGGAGTTAAACCGAAGATGGTAATTTTTGGGGGGTCAGTTTTTCTTTTTCCACATCCGATTAAGGAGCTTGCAGATGATTTCAAGAGCATAGGTGCCATGATTCACTACGATTCATCGCACGTTTCAGGACTTATTGCTGGAGGGCAATTCCAGAAACCGTTCCAGGAAGGCGTAGACACCGTTACGGTAAGTACTCATAAAACGTTTTTTGGGCCTCAGCATGGAGCGGTGCTCAGTTGGGATAGGTATGCAGAGCCAATAAAACGTGCTACTATGCCAGGGCTTGTTTCCAATCACCATCTACATGCCCTTGCTGGTGTAGCTATCGCTTGCGCTGAGATGCTTGAGTTTGGTGAGGAGTATACAAAGCAGGTCATTAAGAACGCTAAGGCTCTCGGTGAAGCACTAAATAAACGCGGTTTTAAAGTCTTAGCTGAACATAAGGGATTCACCGAAAGCCATATTCTCCTTATTGACATCACTAAGTTCGGACTTGGAGGAGAAGCTGAGAAAAAACTGGAAAAGGCAGGAATTATCATCAATCGGAACCTTCTCCCATGGGACAAAAAGGAAAAACGTGACTATCACAATCCTGGAGGCATCCGTCTGGGTACAAGCGAGGTCACTCGGCTCGGTATGAAAGAACCTGAAATGGAGGAGATTGCCATCCTCATGGAGCGAGTAATTATCAAGGGGGAAGATCCACTCAAAGTTAACTTGGATGTCAAAGTACTCAAATCTAATCACCAGAAAGTTCTTTATTGCTTCGATAATGCTACAAAAGCCTATGAATATGTTAAAATTCGATGAAAAAGAGAAATTCTTTCAGCGAAACTCGCTTATAGTCTAACCTCATAATACGTTTTAGATTATTGGAGGTCAACGGTTTAGATAAAATTTTAAAAATCATGGAAGCCGTAAGCGGTAGCGGTTTTGACGCTGTCGCTGCCTTCGGCGCAGACAACTTCACATACCTCACGGGAGCAGTTCTCCCCTTTCCAGAGAACTACCCTGACAGGCATGCCGCCGCGATAATGGGTACGGATGGTCTTGGAACAGTCATTGTACCGGTAGACTGGGCGGAAGCGGTTCGTAGCCAAAACTGGTCGGGTAAGATTAAGACCTATGATGAGAACCAGGCACCTACACCTCATGCTTTCGTTAAAGTATTCTCAGAAGCAGCTAAAGAGATGGAATCGAAACGGATAGGCTACGATTCTACCCGTATTAGCGTAGGTCTCTACGACGTGCTTAAAGCCGGCTGTTCTGTAATGGAGCCTGCTGACGGTCTTCTAAGAGAACTCCGAGCTGTCAAGACTCCTGAAGAGATCAAACTAATAGAGACTGCATGCCTTCAGAACGACCGAGGTACAGTTCACGCTCTGAATCACCTTGAGGGAACTGTGACCTATCCGGGATATTGGATCCCTGAGTTTGCTGAGAGGATCCGCGTCCACCTATTCGAGACCGGTGGAAGTGGCGTTGGTCACCTGAGTGTCACGTTTGGAGCTGACACCCGACTTTATTATACACCCCACCGCGGTATGTTCAAGGCAAATGAATTATTCAGAGCCGATGTAACCAGTCACTATAAGGGATATTGGAGCAACCTCGGCCGAATGTGCTACACAGGCTGGCCTGAAAAACAGCTTGAGGATTCCTACAAGATTAATAGACGCCTCAAGACACTAGCTGAATCAGAACTTCGCGTTGGAGCAGTCTGCGGAGAAGTACATGATAAGGTAAAGAAGTTCGCTGAGTGGCAGGGTTCTCCCCTTAAGGATGACGAAATTCTTGGACATGGCGTAGGCACAAGCCATTTCGAACCTCCCTACATATCAGAGGGTAGCAAGGACATTCTTAAAGAGGGAATGGTCGTTGCCCTCGATGTAATCACATATGGCCCTAGAAAAGAATTGATCCATGACAAAGATGTCTATGCGATTGGACAAGACGGTGCTCGAAAGCTTAGTTGGTATAGAGAGTGGGACCGGATATACCCAGTTACTGGATTCCGGGCCTTCCATTGAGGTGAAATGAAAAATGGTTAACGATGTTCACGATAAAGTAAAGGCAATCCTCGCGGAGTCACAGCTCTCAGCAATCCTCGTTTTCGGAGCAGATAATGTACAGTACCTCGCAGGAGCTCCTCTACCATTCCTACCTCTCTTCCCTGATCGCCCAGTCGCAGTCCTATGGGGTAAGGGAGAAGAACCTGTAGCGGTATGCCCCGACCTCTGGGAAACCGCTGTAATAAGTCTCAGCCGCGTCAAACGAACTTGGGGCTACGACGAGAAGCCCGATGACCCAACAACCGCTGCACGTGCCGTTACGAAGCTTGTTGAAGCCCTCATTCCTAAGGGAGGATTCATCGGAGTAGACTTTGATAGGATCAGTGTTAGATTCTGCGAAGCTCTGAAAACCGCACTTAAGGAGTATACACTAGTTTCATGCGACGCCGGGCTCCGCGAACTCCGAGCAGTCAAAACTATGGAGGAGCTAGAGCTCCTCGAAGAGGTCGCTTACAGAGTTGATCAAGCGATATTTGGGGTTGCTCACCATGTACTTGTTACAAGCAGCCGAAGCGAAATGAGTCTTGGTGAGGAGCTCCGAGTCCACTCCTTCGAACGAGAACTCGATGTAGTTGGAGGTCACAGCATAAGCCAAGGTGCATCCGGAGAGAACGCGGAGGAGTTCTGGCCTGGTGCACCCGAATATGGCATTGGCTATAATAAAAAACTCGCAGAAGGTGAATTCGTCCGCATGGAGATCAGATATAGCTTAAACGGCTATTGGGGTGACGGAACTCGCCTTCTCACAATGGGTGAAGCCACACCTGAGCAAACTAAGGTCTTCGATGGTTTAACCGCTCTCCGAGAAGCTGCGATGAAAGCAGCGAAACCCGGAGTTAAAGCGTCAGAGGTTTACACTGCAGTAAAAACCGAGGCAGATAAACTGAAACTAGATCTTTACCCTGGACTTGCGGTAGGTCATGGTGTGGGTATCAGTAGCTACGAGCCTCCCTATATTAGTGGAGCCGACCCCACCGTCCTTCACCTCGGAATGGTGATCGTACTTGACCCAGTCCTAAAAGGACCAGATGGCGAGCTCCTCTGGAGTAAAGAAACCATAGTTATCACCGACTCTGGTTGCCGTCACGTAGGCTGGTACGTAGATTGGCGCAAACCCTACGTCGCCAACTATACACTCTAAACCTTTTTTCCCAACCTTAGAGACAATTATTCAGGTGTATATTCTATGTCTTTCAAAATTGGTAACTGCACAGTACTTCCAGGTGAGTCTATTCGAAGTAAGATACACGTCGCTAAAGCCTCAACTCATAGCGTTGAGATCCCCTTCATTGCCTTCAACGGCGTTGAGCTGGGACCAACCCTCACAGTACTTGGAGGAGTCCACGGAATTGAATGCACCCCAGTCGAAGGAATCCTACGCTTAAGCGACCGTATCGACCTACCCCATCTTCGAGGTAAACTAATACTAATTCCCGTAGTAAACATTGAAGCCTTCCACGCCCGCACACCATACGAGAACCAACTTGACCACCTTAATCAAAATAAGGTCTGGCCAGGAGACCCCGAGGGCCCCATCACAAAACGTATTGCCCACACCATCTGGACCGAGATCCTCTCCAAATCCGATTACATCATCGACGCTCACTCAGCAGACCTCGGAGAAGATGCAACCCGAGGTATTTTTATTTATAAAATTGATAAACCGAATCTAACCCTCAAAATGAAGGAGATGGCACAATGCTTCGATATAGACTACATTGAGGAAACAAACATCTCTGGCAACACCGGAGAATGCGTCTCTAGGTTAAGCATCCCCACCGTTATGACGGAGAGCGGAGCCCCCTACCCTATTCGGGATAGAGATGTTGAGTGGCTCGTTGACGGAGTCACCAACCTAATGCGTCATCTCAAGATGCTACCCGGAGAAACAGTGATCCGAAATGTACCGGTGAACCCACCATCAACCCGACTTTGGAGTAGATTCGGTGGCGTCTGGCGACGCAAAATCGAAGTTGGACAAAAAGTTCGAGAGGGAGAAACCCTCGGAGTTATAAGCGGCCTCACCGGAGAAAAACTCCAGAATATCTTCGCTCCATATGATGGCACAATAACCTTCCTCCGGACTCACTACAGCATCAACGAAGGCGACACCATCCTTTGGATTACTCGAGTTTAATCATCATAACCGAAAAACTCTCTTTTTATAGATTCTGCTGGACACTATTCTTATAAAGACACCCAACAACGTGTTACGACGCCTGAGGGTTTGATATGGTGTTCAACTTCCTCACCCTCGATGACGTAGAGGTGAAGGGTAAAACAGTCTTCCTCCGTGTTGATATTAACTCTCCTCTCGACCCAAAAACGAAGAGGATCCTTGACGACTCCCGGATAAAAGCGATCGAGTCAACCGTGCGAGACCTTAAACAAGCAAAGGTAGTGCTCGGCGCACATCAAAGCCGTCCTGGCAAATACGATTTCACCAACCTTGAAGCACACGCCAGAGTCCTCCAGATGTATACCGCAAGCAAAGTTACGTTCATCGAGGATATAGACGGCGTCAAAGCCCAGGAAGCGATCAAAACTCTCCAATCCGGAGAGATACTTGTACTCAACAACCTGAGAATGCACAAAGATGAGAACCTCGACGCCCCACCGGCAGAACTCGCAAAAACTGAAATGGTAAAGAAACTTGCACCCTACTTTGACCTCACCGTTAACGATGCTTTTGCAGCCGCACACCGCGGCTCCGCTAGCCTTACCGCTTTTGGTGAACTCATGCCTCTAATTGCAGGCCGTCTTATGGAGAAGGAGCTCAACGCTCTTAACAAAGT
>JBFYNP010000002.1:0-3201 GCA_041304325.1 Candidatus Bathyarchaeota archaeon | reverse complement strand
ATCTCGATAACATAACCCTCAGGATCCCATGTCAAGAAACCACGCATGTCTAAGTATTCCTGCTGTTGGGGAGGGTGATTGACGCTAACACCTATCCCTATAAGCTTATTGTACCATGCGTCTGCATCCTCAACCATCACCGTAAGCATTACTGGCTTCTCCTTTTCTGGTTTGAGATATCCTCCCTCACCCACGATTCCTACATTAGCTCCCTCAACCATCCTGAAGACCTTCGCAAAATCAAGATCGATGACTTTCTCAAAACCCATGGTTTTGCTGTAGAACTGCTCTGCGGCGGCTAGATTTTGATAATAAAAGAAAGTGATCTGCCCCTCTACTCTAAGATTCATAGAGTATAGTAAGCTTAGGGAGATTTCAAGTCTCTGGAATCAGGAAATGGATGAGACCAAATTATTACCCCTCCTCGTTAAATATGAATAGCCCAAACATTACATGATTCGAATGGAAAAGAACCTTGACTTCAGGAGTGACACTACTACCTGGCCTACAGCGGAGATGAGGGAGGCAGCTTACAAAGCGAAAGTTGGTGATATGGGATACGGAGAAGACCCAAGTGTAAATGAGTTGGAGCACCTAGCAGCTGAAATTCTTGGTAAAGAAGCCGCTGCTTTCTGTACAAGCGGTACTCAGGGTAACATTACTAGTCTTTTAGCCCATACCGGTCGTGGCGACTTCTTTATCCTCGAGGCTGGAGCCCACATATTAAAGATCGAGGGCGGTCATTTCAGTGTTTTCGCAGGTATCACTCCGAAACCTGTGCCCGGTGTCGAGGGTTGGGTGAGACCCGAAGATATTGAATTAAACATCGGACGGATTCCCAAAACTGGCCCTCGCACAAGTCTTCTCTGCATGGAGAATACTCATCTTGGCAGTGGAGGCACTCCATTAACTGTTGCTCAGATGAAAACTGACTTCGAAGTAGCTAAAAAACATGGCCTTAGTGTCCATACAGATGGGGCTCGTATATGGAATGCTGCCGTGGCTCTTAAAATTCAGCCAAAAGAACTTGCTAATTATACTGACTCAATTCAGGCTTGTCTCAGCAAGGGGCTATGTGCACCTGTAGGGAGCATCGTTGCTGGCGACAAAGATTTCATCGATCGCGTAAAGTATTGGCGGCGTCTCCTCGGAGGTAGCATGCGTCAGGCTGGTGTAATCGCTGCTCCTGGAATAGTTGCGCTTAAAACTATGATTCCTCGCTTACAAGAAGATCACGATAACGCAAGGTTCCTTGGAGAAGGTCTTCTAAAACTTGGTTTCAAGCTCCAGCACCCTATTAAAACGAATATGGTCTTTATAGATTACAGCACTATCGGCTGGGTAGGAGAAGACTGGAATAAAGCATGCGCAAGTCTAGGGTTCAAAAGTGGTGGAGGCCTATATGGAACACGTTTAGTCTGCCACTACGGGATAGAACGCGAGGACCTTGAGAGATTCCTTAACGGCTTAGCCGAAATAATTAAACATAAATAAATTTAAACTAAAAAACCTCTCTTCCGAGCCCTCTCCACCAACTCATTCAAAAGAGGCTCTGGTAGAGGACGAGGTTCACCAATAAGCATAACTTCATACTGGAGTTGAGCTGACTGCTCAACAACGCGAGCATTGACCGCAGCCTCTTCAATAGTTTTTCCGATAGTTGTTAAACCATGATGAGGCATTAATGCTGCAACCTTATCCTTCATCGACTCAACGAGGTTATCTGCTAACTCCTCTGTCCCAGGGGCTGCAAACTTGGACATAGCAATTCCCTTCGCCAAAGCTGGAGCTTCAAAGATCTCTATACCCATAGGATAAACCTCCTTTCCAACTATGGAGAGAATAATACTATACCTTGGATGCACGTGCACTACTCCACCAGCCCCCGGCCACTGTCGATATAATTTTGTATGAAACGGTGTTTCAATACTTGGCTTCTCAGTTCCCTTGAGAATCTGTCGGTTATTAATATCTACAACTATGAAATGTTCTGGTTCAAGCTCTGCGAAACTATAACCCGAAGGTTTTATAATACAAGTGTCTGTTCCCGGAACCCTAGCGCTTATGTTACCGCTAGAACCATGTGTTAACCCCTCATGAAACATTCGGCGGCCAACCTTTGCGAGCCTCTCCCTCAGCTCAGCTTCAATTTCCTCAATGGGCATGCATTATCGTTCAGTGATGGTCTTTAAAAGCTTCCTGCAAGCCGATTTCGGGTATCTAACCACTCATTATATAGCCCCTTATACTGAGTACTTCTGATCCCAGCGGGTACGATTGGATCTTCTAGATGAACCATTTTATCAACAGCTTCATTTATGTCATGGTAGAAACCTGTTCCGATCGCGGCAAGAATCGCTGCACCGATCGCAGTGGCGTCCCGCTCCTGTGGAACTACAATCGGGAGTTCTAGAACATTGGCTTGAGTTTCCACCCAGAGTTGGGACTTTGATGAGCCGCCGCACATCCCAAACCGCTGTGGAGAAATGCCTGTGATTTCTCTGAGCTGGTCGAAGTTCGCTTTTACAGCGTAGCAATTCGCTTCTATGATAGCTCGAGCGAGATCCCCCCGATTGAATTGAATATTGCCTATTAAAGTGGGAGGAACCGGTTTATCTCCAAGCCTGTCACCGCTCCAGTAGGGGGGGCCACTGCTGAAGATATGAGGACCAAGGTAAGCCTTAAGGCCATTAGAACCTGGTGGAGACAAAGCAGCTAAGGTGTTTATTTCCTCATATGGATCGTTTCCCCTGCCTTTATGGATCTCATCACGGAACCACCTGTACACCCAACCGGTTCTTCCCGCGTTGCTCTCGATAATGTATGTGTCGTGTAATACGTGTTTATTCGTCCATGTTCTTTTCCGAGGATCGATAACTGGTTTTTTGGTAACCATCTGTACAGGTGTAGTTGTACCGCATACAGCGATAACATCGCCCTCATTTACTGCCCCTGATCCTAGGAGACCACATTGTGTATCAGCGCCTCCCGCAAATATGGGAGTTTTCTCGTCCAGATTGGTTTCAACTGCGGAGCTTTTAGAAACATGACCGATCCACTCCCCATTTTCTTTTACTTCGGGAAAAATCTCGGTCGGGAGTCTTAACTCATCGATAAAATCCCAAGCCCAGTCATTATTCGCAATACTGAAGAGACTCGTCTCGCAGGCACTTGAGCCTTCAGTATAGAATCCTGCACCAA
>JBFYNP010000001.1:0-9073 GCA_041304325.1 Candidatus Bathyarchaeota archaeon | reverse complement strand
ACATTCAGCTCTGAGTCTAAGTCACTGAGCTTAAGATTAGCCTTCTCCATATTGACATCAATAACAAATATACCTGCCAGATCAGCGGTAGTTTTTAGGTACTCCCACAGCTGCCGGAAAGGTAATGCGTCACGGCAAAGACCAAAGACGGCATCATCCATGAATACTATGAGAGGAATGTGATCCATCCCAACAAAAGCAGCGCTTATTCTTAGTCCTTCCCAAAATCTGCTTCCAGGCTCAATCTTACTACGGAAGATAAATGTCGTTCCGTCAACGCTCAATCAAGGAACACCACTCTATCAGATTCCTCCAGGAGCTCCACGAGCTCTGTCAAACTGCTCATTCTCGCATTAGATATCATTCTATCACGGGGAATATCTAGATCTCTCGCGCTAGCTCTGCAAGCGAGGAGTTCCGCATACAACAATTCAACGGGGCTTCCCTTCTTCAATAGTGTCACTGATTCTTCATTGAAGAAAATTGTGACATTGTGCCCTCGTCTAACAGCTGCTTTTGTGAAACCTAATATGTCCTGGATTTTGTCTGCTTTAGACGCAACGAGGAGGAATTTCACGTAGACGTATTCTATTGCTTCAATTTTAACGGTTTCCCCTCATTTAACACGTTCAAACGTTTAGAACACAGATGCAATGTTGTTCTAAACCCTAGGATTAAATGGTTTTCATATACAGCTATATTCGTTCAATATGTTCCCCAATGGATCAAGTCATCCACGAAGCAAACTCATTGCTTACTCGCTTCTCGGATTAATATGCGGGGCATTATTCGTTAACGCTGCCTCCGAAATGGGTATAACATGGAGTGTTCAACCACACGCTGCTAGCGGAGTATTCGGTGATCTCCAACAGTTTAGGTCAGAAAACCAGCTTAAAGAATTCCTTAAAAAGAGTACTAACAGCGGTTATTATGGGGAATATTGGGGTTGGACAGGCTTCCTTCCGTTTTTAAAAGCAGTACCAAGCGCCCAATCTCTTGATTCTACCTCAGGTGGCGCCAAATATGAGTACTCCCAGACAAACATCCAAGTCGAGGGAGTTGATGAAGCTGACGTCATCAAGACGGATGGTAAATATATCTACTATGCTCACAACCAGGCAGTATACATCGCGCTAGCATACCCACCATCAGAGGCGAAACTACTATCCAAAATATCGGTAGAGCAAGGTGCCGGTGAAATATACATCTACGGTGATAAGCTTGTCCTCTTCACTTACGAATATGGTCCCGTAATGGGAATAGCTAAGATGCCTCCGGGCGGAATCACGCCTTATATCTCAACTCAAAAGACAGTTGTGAAGATTTATGACGTTTCGAACAGAGTTGAACCAAAACCCGTTAAAGACTTCAAGGTCGATGCTGGCTACCTGAGCAGCAGAATGATCGGAGGAATTCTCTACATAGTCGCTCAGAGAGGCGCTTGGATACGTGGAGATGTTCTCGAATTGCCCGTTGTTGAAGAGGGTAAAACATGGAGCCGTGTCCAACCAACAGATATCTTCTATTCGAACAGCACCGAACCCAGGTATAATTATACAATGATAATAAGCGTAAACGTTACTGCTCCAGAGGAGCCAGCTGCGACAGAGACTTTCCTCCTCGGCTATGGCAGCGTCGTATACGTGAGTCAAGATAGCCTTTACCTAGTCGTAAGCAATGGAAAAGAAGCCATAATACACAAAATAGGTCTACTAGGCGGCCTAATCAAATATATCGCGGAAGGAAGAGTCCCAGGATGGGTACTCAATCAATTCAGCATGGACGAGAGCAACGGATACTTTAGAATTGCAACGACCACCAGCAACGCAATGCGTGGAGGCAGCTCTTCAAGCAGCGCAGTCTACATCCTAAACAAAGAAATGAAGACCGTAGGTAAGGTTGAGAACTTAGCTCCTGGAGAACAAATATATAGCGCTCGCTTCATGGGTAACCGCTGTTACCTCGTCACATTCAAGAAGGTTGACCCCCTCTTTGTTATTGACCTCTCAGAACCCACTACCCCCAAGGTACTCGGGAAACTAAAGATCCCCGGCTACAGTAACTACCTGCACCCCTACGATGAAAATCATGTAATTGGCCTTGGTAAAGAAACCGTAGAAGCGGAGCAAGGCGACTTTGCATGGTATCAGGGAATTAAGATCAGCCTATTCGACGTAACTGATGTAGCTAACCCAATAGAGGAAGCGAAAATCGAAATAGGCGACCGCGGAACCGATTCTCCTGCCCTCCAGAATCATAAGGCTTTCCTCTTCAGCAAAGAAAAGAATCTCCTAATAATCCCGATAACTGAGGCTAAGATAAACTCCGCCCAGTTCTCAGGCACTCCACCTGCAAACACCTACGGCGACTTTGTATATCAGGGAGCCTACGTCTTCAATATTAGCTCCGAAGGATTCACTCTCCGTGGACGTGTGACACATATTAAGGGAGATGAACTGCTAAAATCCGGATACTGGTTCGACTCTGAATACTCCATAGAGCGCTCCCTCTATATTGGAAACATCCTCTACACCGTCTCTGGCCAGATGATAAAAGCAAACAACCTAACAGACCTTAAAGAAATAACTTCAATAGAACTCAAGTAAGAGGATCCATAATTTTTTCAAATACTATCAAATACCTCTTCCAGCCCTGATAAGATCATTTATCATTATCCTTTTCACGCGCGGTATGAGAAACCAATTCGATCATTGAAAGATTAGGGTTAGAATGACAAGAGAATTTAGATTTTTTTTAATGGGTTTTAAAAAATAATCCAGCCTCATCCAGGATCTTTGGATCTGTCATCAGATCTATTATTGTCATTGCAAGTGCTTTAGTCCCGATGATCATAGCGTCTAACCCATTTTTCGTGATTGAGGCGTCAGCAAGTTGCTTACTGTGACCAGGCGTATTCATAGGAGCAATAGCTATGTAACTACCAGAGCACGGACACTTCTGGCTAACGTCCCCAAAGTCGGTAGAGGCCATAGGCTGCCCGTTCACAGTTTCATGCCAGTCAGTGATGTCAACCCCTTGGTCCTTGTAGTTCTGCCATAGAGTTGCGGTTATAGGGTAATTGAGCTTCATGCTACTGTAGAGCTTCTTCTTGGTGACTTTGACCTTACACCCGGTAGCCGTTGCAGCACCCTCAGCACATTTCTCAACCTTATCAACCATAACCTCCAGATATCGTTCATCGCTGCTACGGACACCGAAATCGCAGACAGCCCTGTCAGGGATAATATTCATAGCTAGACCTCCTTCAGAGATTATTCCGTGAATAATGAGGTTCGCGTCCCTGCGAGCTTCCTGCCTGAGCATATGAGTTGCTATATAGGCGAGAGTTGCGGCATTTAATGCGTTTACACCCTTCTCAGGGGATGCAGCTGCATGGCTCGTCTGTCCTGTAAACTCCATTTTTACCGTCCAGATTCCAAGGGCCTTCCCTCCAGCACCATAACTGTTCGCCGGATGTAACATTATCGCGGCGTCGAAGTCATCCCAGAAACCGTTATTCGCCATAATGACTTTACTTCCTGCAGATGATCCGTGCCCCTCTTCCGCAGGTGTCCCAACAACGACAACCTCACCAGCTAGATTCTTTAATGCTTTAGATGCAGCAACTCCGGCACCTATAGCTGAAGCAGCGATTAGATTATGACCGCAGCCATGTCCGACTCCGGGGAGGGCATCGTACTCTGCAAGTAACGCAATTCTGGGGCCTTTTTTATTTTTAAATGTTGCAGTCCAGGCGGTGGGCATCCCGTAAAGCCCCCTTTCAACTTTCGCTCCGTGCCTCTCCATTTCATCCGTGAGAAGTTTAAACGCCTTGAACTCCTCGCTTCCAAGTTCAGGGTTGTCATATAAATAGCAGGCGATCTCTTCAAGACGTGTCCTCTGTGAGTCAACATCGATTTTCGCTTGTTCCTTAAGCGTTTTGACATCAACCAATATAGTTCTAGTAAAACTCTTGATGCGCCTTGATAGCGTTTACGACTAAACTCAGAAATATTTAGTTAAAATCACATTGAGGATGACTTTGGAGCATCCATATAATTTTAAAAGTTTTTTGTAACCGTATCTCATTATGGAATATTTTATTAATAGTTAAATCTGAGCTTTTTCTCATTACGTGAGAATAACATTATATATAAAAGACTATCTAGGGTAAACACCTGTAAATTTGATACTTCCTCTTAAATGTTATATATTGATAATCCATATTTTCTAAACGGAAATAGGAGACTAACTGTTGTATGGTATAATTGATGGAAGGCTATTTGGATTAATATGCCTCGTCGCCGTCATGGGCGCATGCGCATATTATATCAAAATGGCTGAAGGGGGGAAGGTGCCTAAGGTTAGGCGGATCCCTGGCATCGATGCCATAGACGAGGCGATCGGCAGAGCTGTTGAGATTGGTCGCCCCGTAGTATGCAGCCATGGTATCGCTACCTTACGTGATGCTACTACTGGACCGCAAACAATCGCCGGTTTAAGCGTGACTTCCTACGTTGCCAAAAAATGCGTTGAGATGGGTGCAAGAATCATCGTTCCTGTACGTCAACCAGAGGTCTTCCCAATCGCCGCGGACATCGTGGAAACCGCTTATAAGATGGCAGGCAAACCCGAGGAATACCAGCCAAGTGACGTTATGTACCTAAGTAACGACCAGTTCGGTTTCTCCTCGAGCTATATCGGTCTTTTAATGCGGGATAAACCAGGCGCTAACATCATGGTTGGGGCTTACTGGGCTGAGTCAATGCAGCTAGCGGAAGTTGGAACCCGTATCGGTGCAATGCAAATAGCGGGAACAGCTCAGAGCTCTCAGATTGCGTTCTTCCTCCTCGCCTGTGACTACTGCCTTATCGGAGAGGAGATCTATGCTGCGAGTGCCTACTTGTCCGGTGAAGGTATACAGATTGCTAGTATTGCAGGTCAGGACATTGGACGCCTCCTAACTGTCTTAATTTGTGTGTTAGGATGCATCCTGTTCTCACTAAATATCAATCTCATAGTGGACCTCTTCAAGTTGTGATTGCTATGTCCAGTGTATTGAAAAGAGTTGAAATCCCGATCGCCCTAGCGATCATTGCTACCCTGCTACAGGTTATTCCGTATTATATCGATATCAAGCCATTGAACGATGCTGCAAACGACGTAAGCCTCTGGGTCGTTATCCTAATTTCATGGGCTACATTCGTAGGTATAATCAGTCTCATGCAGGTTCATGGAAAAACCCTTCAACAAAGATCTAAAGGCTGGTACTTCAGTGTCATAGTGATCGTTAGCTGTGCTGCAATGGCTTTAACAGGTTTACCTATTCCTGAGGTAGGTCTTGGACCCAAGAATGAAACCTATCTTTGGCTCTATAACAATGGTAACATTCCCCTAGGACAAACAATGTATGCCATTCTAGCCTTCTTCATGACCAGCGGTGCTTATCGTGCTTTTAGAGCAAAGAACGTTGAAGCAGGATTAGTTCTATTAGCGGGTATCATTGTAATCTGCTTTAACGCCCCAGCGATTAACGCCTCTTGGACTGGATTCTCCGCGATGAGAGAATGGCTCTTCACTATACCCAGTATGGCAACCAATCGTGCAGTCATCATAGGTACAGCCCTTGGCGCCATTGCCCTAGCTCTTAGAACCCTGCTAGGTATCGAACGTGGTTTCCTGAAAGGAGGTAGCGATTAAATGTCGATATTTGATAAGATGCAGAATATCGATGTCAGGTGGATCTATTTACTTGCCTGGCTCTTTGTTCTCGCTCCGCTCCTAAGTCCAATGGGGCTACCTGTCACGATTGGAAACGATTCCATAAAATGGAATAAATATATCTCTGAAGTAAAAGATGGAAGTGTCGTTATTCTCGCTCCGATGTATGGTGCCTCGGGTATCCCTGAGCTCATGCCCATGACTGTCGCTACAATACATCACTTATGGCAGAAGAATGTTAAAGTCATCATACTCTCCTTCTGGGTGGATGGACCGCTGGTTACAAATATTGCTCTCCAGCAAGCCAACCCAGAGAGTTATGGTAAAAAATACGGTGTAGACTGGATCAATCTCGGTTATATACCCGGTAGTGAGACGGCTATGTCCACGGTAGCTAAAGACATTCCAGCAGCATGTCCAAAGGACTATGTGAATAGCAAACCCATCTCAGAATACCCAATCATGACGGGGATAAAAGACGCAACCAATATCGACCTTATCATAAGCATCGAGACAGGAACCCCTGGTTTGCCAGAATGGTTACGCCAATGGCAAGAACCATTCAAGAATAAGATCATCGTAGGATGCATCGGTGTATCAGTACCTGGCATGGCACCATACTTAAACTCAGGTCAACTCGGAGCTCTTATGCCTGGTCTAACCTCTAGTGCGGAATACGAAAAGATCTTAGGTAAACCTGGACTCGGCCTCGCTTCAACTGACGCCGTATCGATGTCTCACATTTTGGTTCTACTATTGGTATTAGTAGGTAATGTGGGCTACTTCGCCTCGAAGATGGGAGGGAAAAAGTAATGGCTGACCTTATAACCACAGTCGGAACCGTCGCTGCAGTATTCCTGACCCTTGGTCTTTTCTCCATCCTATACAAGGAGAACCCCTGGTATAGGATTGCAGAGTCCATATATCTTGGCTTAGCCATCGGGTACGGTGTCGCGTTCGACCTCAAATATATCCGAGACCAGTGGGGCGGAAAGTGGAGCACAAACACAATCTATATGGTCGGCTTTGCTCTTGCCCTAATTTTCGGAATACTCTGGTACGCCCGCTTCAATAGAAAATACTTCTTCCTCTATAGATGGCCTCTCGCCATAGTCGTCGGAACTGGGCTTGGCCTAGCGCTAAGAACCGTCATCTTCGCCCAATTTACCCAACAACTACTACCCCAGGTCAAACTCAACCTGCTTCTCACCAGCAATCCGTGGCAAATGCTCAACAACATCCTGATGTTCCTCATGGTACCTGCGGTACTACTTTACTTCTGGTTCACAGGAAGCGCACAAGAAAACCCAGCAATGAAATTAGTAAATACTTTCGCTCGCTATACGATGATGCTCGGCTTCGGCTACAGCTTCGGAGCCACAGTGCTCACAAGATACAGCCTATTCATTGGCAGATCCCAATTCCTCCTAGGCATCACACCGAATCCACCCGAAGCTAGATGGGCTTTCATATTCTTCGCCATTCTCATGCTGGGAAGCATGATAGGATGGGATCTCTACAAGAAGCAAAAGATATAGATACCTTCCTTTTTTCTTTTTTAAATTTTTTTTATAATATCATTTACAAAGTGCTTTGTTTACAGTCATCATAGGAGAAAAATCTAATCATAACCTTGACAGATACTGAAGGAAACGTTAAACCTTCTACTGCCGATTCTGGTTACTGAGCATCCATGCCCAAGCCTGAAAAACCTCTAGTAAATCTCATCTCTCTCAAAGGGAAACGAGCACTTATCACCGGCTCGGCCTCTGGAATAGGAAGAGCGATCGCCGACCGCTTTGCGGAAGCTGGTGCAGACCTCATCCTTATCGATATTGATGATAAAAATCTGGTTAAGACAGCAGATGAAATCAAGGTTTGGGGTGTTAATGTAATTCCTAAGAAAATTGATCTCTCTAGCAAGCAAGAAATAGATCGGCTCTGGAGGGAGATCGAGGGGTATGAGCCTGATATTCTTGTAAATAATGCAGGCATCTACCCGTTCCGTGACTTCCTTGATGTTGATGAAGCATTCTATCATAAAGTGCACGCCATTAACCTTGAAGCTGTTCTTTGGATGTGTCAACAGATGATACGTGCGAAAGAGAAGAAAGGCGGTGTAATAATTAACGTAAGCAGCATCGAGGCTGTATTGCCCTTCAAAAAGGGGATGGTTCACTACGATGCTGCTAAAGCAGGGGTAATTGGCCTCACTCGAGGACTTGCAAAAGATTTCAGTGACAAAGGGTTCAGGATAAACGCGCTAATACCCGGGGGGATCGCTACACCGGGCACAAAAGGAGCTGCAATGGAGTTTCTCAAAGGAAACATCGGTCTTGCAAAAACAGGTTACGATTTTATGAGTCGACTACCAATGGGAAGATGGGGTAACCCGGATGAGGTTGCAAGAGCAGCCATCTTCCTCGCTTCAGATTTATCGAGCTACATAACGGGAGTTTTTCTTGCAGTTGATGGTGGCTTCCTATCAGCCTAAACCACTTTCATCCATCTCTCTGCTTTCATTCGATGCGTTCCGGTTATAAACAGTGGAAAGACTGACTGAATTAAGGTAGAATCATATGTCTGAGGATTTTCAGCTTGATGGCGTTGCAAGTACAACACTAGCCAAACTCAGAAAAGCGGGCCTTACAACATACGAGTCGATAGCCGTTACGCCAAGCCGGGAAATAGAAGAGTTAACCGGAATGGGTGCAGACACCGCTCAGAAAGTTAACCAGCTTGCCATGGGAAAGATAGAACACGGTTTCATTACTGCATCTGAGGCGCTTGAGCAAAGAAAACTCCTAAAGAAACTTAACACAGGCTCAGAAGATCTCAACAGGATCCTTGGCGGAGGACTTGAGACTGGAGCCATAACAGAGCTCATTGGAGAATTCGGTTCAGGGAAGACTCAGATATGTTTCACGATAAGTGTTCTCGCACAGCTCCCAGTTGAACAAGGTGGTTTCGGGGGAAAAGTCTGCGTTATAGACACAGAGGGAACATTCCTTCCAGAACGTATCAAACAGATCGCTGAAACCCGAGGCCTTAATGCCGATGAAATTCTTAAAGGAGTATTAGTCGCTCGTGCCTACAACAGTGAACACCAGACAATCCTTATAAAAAATCTGCCTCAAGTTGTTCAGGAGCACGACGTAAAGCTTGTTATTGTAGATAGCATGATCGGTCACTTCCGCGGTGAATTCATCGGGAGAGGAACTCTAAGCGATAGACAGCAGAAGATAGGCTCATGTCTTGGCGCTCTTCTACGCGTTGCAGAAGCATTCAACCTCGCCGTTATTCTCACAAACCAGGTTCAGGCTAAACCGGATACTACCTACGGTGACCCGAA